>JAIYDR010000269.1 GCA_027487395.1 Rhodobacter sp.
AGCGCCTTCTCGTTGAGGCGCTTGCCGCCGCAGGTCTCGCAGGCCTGCGCGGTCTGGTACTTGGAGAGCTCCTCCTGCATCCACGCGCTTTCGGTCTGCATCATGCGGCGGTTGAGGTTGCCGATCACGCCCTCGAAGGCCTTGTGGACGGTGTATTCGCGGCGGCCATCCTTGAAGGTCAGCGGCACCGGAAGCCCGCCCGTGCCGTGGAGGATGATGAGCTTCTGCTCGGGGGCGAGGTCTTTCCACGGGGTGGTGAGGTCAAAGCCATAGGCCTTCGCCAGGCTGGCGAGCACCTGCATGTAATAGGGCGACGGCGGGTTGGACTTGGCCCACGGCACCACCGCGCCTTGCTTGAGGGTCAGCGCCTCGTTCGGCACCACCAGCTGCGGATCGAACAGCATCTTTTCGCCGATCCCGTCGCACGCCGGGCACGCGCCTTGCGGGGCGTTGAAGGAGAACAGGCGCGGCTCGATTTCCTCAATGGTGAAGCCGCTCACCGGGCAGGCGAACTTTTCCGAGAACACAATGCGGTTGGCGGGCAGGCCTGCGCCCTTCATCGCGCCGCCCTTGCCCTCGTCCTCGCGCCCCGGCACGACGCCATCGGCGAGGTCCACGTAAGTCAGCCCCTCGGCAAGCTTCAGAGCCTGCTCGAAGCTGTCCGCAAGCCGCGTCTCGATCCCTTCGCGCACCGCGATGCGGTCAACCACCACCTCGATGTCATGCTTGAACTTCTTGTCGAGCGCCGGGGCCTCCTCGATGGGATAGATCTCCCCGTCGATCCGGACCCGGGTGAAGCCCTGCCGCTGCCATTCGGCGATTTCCTTGCGGTATTCGCCCTTGCGCCCGCGCACCACCGGGGCGAGCAGATAGGCGCGCGTGCCTTCGGGCAGCGCCATGACGCGGTCGACCATCTGGCTGACGGTCTGAGCCGAAATCGGCTCGCCGGTGGTGGGCGAGTAGGGCGTGCCGACCCGCGCCCACAGCAGGCGCATGTAGTCGTAAATCTCGGTCACCGTGCCGACGGTGGAGCGTGGGTTCTTCGAGGTGGTCTTTTGCTCGATCGAGATCGCGGGGGAGAGGCCAGAGATGTGGTCCACATCCGGCTTGCCCATCATATCCAGAAACTGCCGCGCATAGGCGGACAGGCTTTCCACATAGCGACGCTGACCCTCGGCATAGATCGTGTCAAAGGCGAGGCTGGACTTGCCTGACCCCGACAGCCCGGTGATCACCACCAACTGGTCGCGGGGGATATCGACATCGATTCCCTTGAGGTTATGCTCCCGCGCGCCACGGACTTCGATGAACTTCTGTTCGGCCATGAGTCTTCCCCGCACAGCCCAACGCGGGCCACGGGGGCAGAGATAGGCCGAAACGGATGAGTCTCCAATCGAAATTGGTGAACAAAGTATGAACAAAGGCGAGGAATCGCCACCGGCGCAGCAAGAACACACGAAAAACCCCTTTTAATATTCAAACAACTGAATATATAGACTGCAATCAAAGAAAGGACACCCACCCCATGACCACCGCACTTTCCCTGACCGACTGCATTGCCCTTGCCGCCCGTGGCGAGATCACGCTTCTGGATGTGCGTGAGGTGGGAGAGGTTCAGGCCTCTGGCCTCGCCCAAGGCGCGATCCATATCCCACTGGGCCTGTTGCCGCTGAAAGGTGATCCGAAAGCGCCGGATTTTGACCCGCGTCTGACGGGCAAGCCGGTTGCGGTTTACTGTGCGGCAGGGGCACGCGCGGGCCGTGCCGTGCAATTCCTGCAAGCCCAAGGGATTGAGGCGCATAACATCGGCGGCTTTGGCGATTGGGTTGCGGCAGGCGGCCCAGTCGAGCGCTAAGTCGCGTGCAGCGCTAAGCCCGCCGCCGCGCCAGCCACAGATGCAGCGCGATGCCCAACAGGCACAGCGGCAGCGCAAAGGCCAGCACCCCGGGCGGCCCCATGACGGCAATCAGATAGGCCAGCACCGGGGTTCCGGTGAGGGTGCCCAGATTGCCCAATTGCGCCACCGCGCCTAAAGAGCGGGCACGATCCTCGGCCGTCAGGTTCAACTGCGGGATGGCGGCAAAGCTCGCCCCCTGAACGATGCCCATCGCCCCGGCAAAGATCAGGGCGGTGGCCAGCATCAGCGCACCCTGCCCCCAGACCAGTGCCAAAGCGACGACCGACAGCGCGCCTGCCGCAAAGCCCACCTGCGCCAAACGCACGGCGGACATATGGCGTAGCGCCCAGACCCCCAGCGTCAGCGACAGCAGGATCGACACCAAAGGCATCCCTGCCGCCGTCACTGCCACCATTGCAGGCGGCATCAAGGGCGGCAGCAACGTCAGCACGGCGACATAAATCGCGGTGTAATTCACAAAGCCCAAAGCAGGCGCGGCAAGGCTGGGCGAGGCATAGATGGTCAGATGCTGCGCCAACACCCCCTCCCCGGCCGCCAAAGGCGCGGGCGGATCGGGCGGCAACAGCCCGTACAAGACCACCGCCAGTATCGCCATGAACACCGCATGCGGCAGCAACAGCCCCGCCAATCCCCCCGCCAAAGCCGCAGGGGCCAGCACCGCCATCGCGGCATAGGTCACGCCAAAGAACGAAGACCACAGCGTCATCGCCAAACCCTGATGCCGTGTGGGCGTGATCCCGGCGATCATCGTCGGCCCAACCACCACGATGGCCAGATGCGACAACCCCTCCAGCACACGGCTGGCGATCAGCACCGGATAGGGCAAGTCCAACACCTGCAAGGCTGACAGCAGCGCCCCCAGCGCCAAGGCCGCCACAATCGCCCGTCTTGGCCCGATGCGGGCAACCAAAAGCCCCGCCGTCATGCCAAACACCAGCCCGACCATGCCGACCACGGACACGATCAGCCCCAGCGCCACCGGCCCCGCCAGTGGATAGCGCGTGGCAAAAAACTCCAACGCAAAGGAGACCTTGCCGAACTGCGCCGCAGCGCCAAGCCCGGCACACCAGAGGGCCAGAACCGTGATCAGGACACGCATCCCGCCCTCCCGTGCTGTGCCTTGGGACAGTGTCCCCAGCATCTCAACCTTGCCGAGCGCGTTGCCGCCGTCAAGCGCGGCGCTCGCGCAAAAGCAACGGCTGCATGACGGAAAGACAACACCCTTGCAACGTTCACGCAACGGTTTAGCATCACCTGCATGACAGATGGTTGGCGCTTTCTCCTTGCTTTCGTCCTGATGACGGTTCTGCCCTGCGGCGCGGCGCAGGCTGCGGGGCATTGTGCCTTGGCGGCGGACCTTGAGGCGCGGGTGGCGGAACGGTTGGGCTATCCACCGGGGCGGGAGTGCCCGGACGTGAATTTTGCGCTGCCCGAAGGGACCGGATTGCAACGCTCGCAAGCCGGGGCTTTTGATCCCAGAACGGGGCGCATCGACCTTGACCCCAGTCTCGATCTGACAACGGCGCTTGGCCAAAGCTACCTGCTGCATGAATTGGTGCATGCCGCGCAATACCGCGCCGGACGACAGATGCAGGTCGCCTGCCCCGCGGCGTTAGAAGCTGAGGCCTATAGCGAACAGGCTGACTTCCTGATGGAAGCCGGCCTGCAGCGGGAGGCAATCCTGACCCGCGCCATGGCCGCCCAATTGGGCGGATGCGAGGAGCCGCAGTATTAGAAGTGCAGCGCGCGACCGTAAGCGTCGAGCACTGACTCATGCATCATCTCGGACAGGGTCGGGTGCGGGAAGACGGTGTTCATCAGGTCTTCCTCGGTCGTCTCGAGGGTGCGGCCGATGACATAGCCTTGGATCAACTCGGTCACTTCCGCGCCGACCATATGGGCGCCGAGCAGTTCACCCGTCTTGGCGTCGAAGATGGTTTTGATCATGCCCTCGGATTCGCCCAAGGCGATGGCCTTGCCATTGCCGATAAAGGGGAAGCGTCCGACCTTGATCTGATGGCCCGCCGCCTTGGCCTTGTCCTCGGTCAACCCGACCGAGGCGATTTGCGGGTGGCAATAGGTGCAGCCCGCGATGGAATTGGGCTTGATCGGATGCGGATGGCCGCCTGTGATCAACTCGGCCACCATCACGCCCTCATGGCTGGCCTTATGTGCCAACCACGGCGCGCCCGCGATATCGCCGATGGCGTAAAGCCCCGGTACGCCGGTGCGGCAGAATTCATCCGTCACCACATGGGTGCGGTCGATCTTCACGCCAAGCGCTTCCAGCCCAAGGTTTTCGACGTTGCCGACGATACCGACAGCGGAAATGACCGTGTCAAACTCCTGCGTCTCAATCTTGCCGCCGATTTCGATATGGGCGGTCACACCAATCCCCGGCTTGCGGTCCAGTTTCTTGACCGCGGCTTTTTCTAGGATTTTCATCCCCTGCTTGACGAATTGCTTTTTCGCGAAGGCCGCGATTTCGGCGTCTTCGACCGGCAGGATACGGTCCATCACCTCAACCACCGTGGTATCCGCCCCCAGCGTGTTGAAGAAAGAGGCGAATTCGATGCCGATGGCACCCGAGCCGATGACCAGCAGTTTCTTTGGCATCCGTACCGGTTGCAGCGCGTGGCGATAGGTCCAAACCAGATCGCCATCCGCCTCAAGCCCCGGCAATTCGCGGGCCCGCGCGCCGGTGGCGAGGACGATGTGCTTGGCCAGCAATTCCTCAACACCCTTGTCGGTCTTGACACTGACTTTGCCGGGGGCGGTAACAGTGGCCTGCCCCATCACCACGGCGATCTTGTTCTTCTTCATCAGATGGCCAATGCCGCCCGAAAGCTGTTTGGCGACCCCGCGCGAACGGGCGACGACGGCGGGCAGGTCATAACTGATGCCAGTGGCCGACAGGCCGAATTCCTTGGCGCGGTGCATCAGGTGGAACACTTCGGCGGAGCGCAGCAGCGCCTTGGTCGGGATGCAGCCCCAATTCAGTCAGATGCCGCCTAGATTTTCCCGCTCAACGATCACGACCT
>JAIYDR010000097.1 GCA_027487395.1 Rhodobacter sp.
CCTCGACGCTGTCCCCTTGGCGGGTGACGGTGACAGGGACCAAGCCTGCTTCTTCCTCCAGCACCAAATCCGCCGCAAAATCGCCCGCGCCTGCGGCCTGCATCACCGCGTCCCAATGCGGCTGGATCGGTCTCGCCTGCGCCAAACTGTTCAGAGAGGCGACCGGGACATACAAAAACGCAGGCCCACCTTGCCAGATTGCTGGACGGTGCGCCCCAAAACCGATGTCACCGGGCAACAGCCCCAGTGCCGGGGCCAGCGCCTCGGTCAACACCGCGCCCGCCGCAGCATGGGGCAGCACGGGGGCGGCAAACTCGGCCTCGACGCTGTCCCCTTGGCGGGTGACGGTGACGGGGACCAGACCTGCCTCTTCTTCGAGCACCAACTGGGCCGAAAAATCCCCAGAGCGGGCGGAGTTTGTGGCCAGATGGATGGCGCAGCCCACGGTCGGATGTCCGGCAAAGGGAATCTCCGCCGTGGGAAAGAAAATCCGCACGCGGGCGGTATGGGCCGGATCTCGCGGGGCCATGACAAAGATCGTCTCGGACAGGTTGAATTCCCGCGCAATGGTCTGCATCTGCGCCGTGCTCAGCCCATCCGCCCCCAGCACCACCGCCAGCGGATTGCCCGCAAAAGCGCGGTCGGTGAACACATCCAGCGTGTGGAATTCCAGCATCATTCAGCCCTTTCGGAACAGCCGGTCCAGATGCGCGGCCTCAGCCTCGATCCCATAAGGCGCGTTCAGCATCCAGATGCCGGAGCCCACCATCTTGTGCCCCTCGCGCACCGGAGGAAAGCGCAACTCATGGCGGAAAGCGTCGGGGTGGGCTTCCATCAGCGTCTCCAACATCGGCAGGTGCAGGCCTTGGGTCAGGATCGGATACCACAGCATCACGATCCCCACATTCCACTTCCGCGCCACCTGACCGATCACCTTCGGGATGGTGACATAATCCTCTTTCACCTCATAGGAGGGATCAATCACCAGCATCCCCCGGCGTGGGGTGGGCGGCGCGATAGAGACGGCCATCTTCAACCCATCCTCGCCCCGCACATGCGCGCCCCAGCGTTCCGCCTCGCGTGCCAGGGCGGCGCGTTCTTGGGGGTGGAGTTCGGCCAGATGGATCACATCCCCCTCGCGCAAGGACAGCGCGGCAATCAGGGGTGATCCGGGATAGGCCATCTCGCCATACATTGCCCGCGTCTCGGCCAGCCGCCGCGCATAGGGGTGATCGGGTGAAAACCGCGCCTGCAAGGCCGCAATGCCCGCCGCCGCCTCACCGGTCTTGACCGCCTCAGCCGCCATCAGGTCATAGACCCCGCGCCCGGCATGACTTTCGATATACGAGATCGGTTTGTCCTTGCGGGTCAGATAGTCCAACACCCATGCCAGCAACGCATGTTTCTGGACATCGGCAAGGTTTCCGGCGTGGTAGATATGTTGATAAGACAGCATGGCTTGGCCTAGCGCCCTTTGCCGCGCCGCACAAGCGATGTTGCCTGCCCCGGCGTCTCGGTCTAGGGGTGAGCCACAACCGCGCAGGGACAATCATGGAAATCTTCACGACCGAGGGCATGATCGCCCTGTTGCAAGTGATCGGCATTGACCTCGTTCTCGCGGGGGACAATGCCATCGTGATCGGTCTTGCCGCCGCAGGCCTGCCCAAAGAGATGCGGGCCAAGGCGATTCTGGTGGGCATCATCGCGGCCACCGTGCTGCGTATCGCTTTCGCCTCCGCCGCGACGCAACTGATGGCGATCACCGGCCTCTTGCTGGCTGGGGGCGTCCTTTTGCTTTGGGTGTGCTGGAAGATGTGGCGCGAGTTGCGCGAGGGCCATGCCGATGAAACCAACAGCGCCGAAGAGGCGCTGGCAGGCGCGGACCTGAACCGTGACGGCGTCATCGCCCCGGCCAAGACCAAGACCTTTCGTCAGGCGGCGCTTCAGATCGTCATCGCCGATGTATCGATGAGCCTTGATAACGTCCTTGCCGTCGCCGGTGCTGCGCGGGAACATCCATCTGTGCTGGTCATCGGCCTTGCGCTGTCCATCGCGCTGATGGGACTTGCGGCCAGTTTCGTGGCGCGCTTGCTGAACAAGCATCGCTGGATTGCCTATGTCGGCTTGGTCATCATCGTCTATGTGGCGCTGAAGATGATCTGGGAAGGCTGGCATGAGGTCAGCCCCTTGGTCGCAGCCCTGTGATCAGCGGTTGAGCCGGGGCTGGCCTGCGCTGATGGTGGTTGTTCCGGCCCAACCTTATCCTGCGCCCACCCGACATTTCGATACAAAAAAACTGACTTTTGGCTGTTTTTGACTTGCCAACTACGGGACCTGCGGGACAGATCAGCACCATTGGCGGAGGGTTCCGCCTAGAGCAGTCTGTGTATTGTCGGAGATGACACCATGAAAACCAAACTCGCCCTTGCCGCGCTGGCCATGACGCTGGCCGCCCCTGCCTTTGCCCAATCCTTTGACGTCGCCACCGCCACCTGCGGAGATTTCGCATCGATGGACGCGGACACCATGGGCACCATGCTCTTGTGGATCGACGGCTACACCGGCGGTGTCGCGGGCGACACCACGCTTGACCTCGGCCGTTTGCAGCAAAACATCACGGACGCCATGACCCTCTGCGCCGCCGACCCGGCCAAATCGGTGCTGGACGCGATGGCGGAAGTGTCGCTGCCGCAGTGACCCACGCCTGACGCTGGATATAGAAACGGCGGGGTCTTGCCCCGCCGTTTTGCGTTTCCGCGGCTGCGCCCTAAACCAACCGACTAACCTCAACCGCTGCCCGCACGAAATCCGCAAACAGTGGGTGCGGCTGGAAGGGTTTGGATTTCAACTCCGGGTGGAATTGCACGCCGATGAACCAGGGGTGGTCCTTGACCTCGACAATCTCGGGCAGGCGGCCATCGGGGGACATGCCGGAAAACACCAAGCCGCAGCTTTCCAGCTTTTCGCGGTAATTGATGTCCACCTCATAGCGGTGGCGGTGGCGTTCCTCGATCACCGTGGCCCCGTAGATTTGCGCGACGTGAGAGCCTTCTTTCAGGTTCGCCGTATAGGCGCCCAAACGCATCGTGCCGCCCTTGTCATCGGTTGCCTTGCGCCGGACGGTGTGGTTGCCCTGCACCCATTCCTTCAGATGATAGACCACCGGGGTAAAGCGCTTTTCTCCCGCCTCATGGTCGAACTCTTCGGACCCCGCATTGACCATGCCGGCCACATTGCGCGCGCTTTCGATCACCGCCATCTGCATGCCAAGGCAAATCCCCAGATAGGGAATCTTCTTTTCGCGGGCGAATTGCGCGGCTTTGATCTTGCCTTCGGTCCCGCGTTCGCCAAAGCCGCCGGGGAC
>JAIYDR010000359.1 GCA_027487395.1 Rhodobacter sp.
CAACCGTGTCATTGCCGTCCTTGGCGTCAATCACATCGTTCAGGCCGTCCGCGCCGTCGATCTGGTCGCCCTGGGCGTCGATGAACGGCACGCCTGCGGGACCCGAGGTCAAGGTCATCAGGTCATTGCCATTGGTCCCATCGACGACTTGGTCGGCACTGCGCAGAACCGTTTCAATCTGGCTAAAGGAGATCGTGACCGTTGCGCCATTGGCGTCGGTATAGGTCGCGGTGCCGGACTCCCCCGTGGTGCCGTTAAAGGTTGGGTCCAGCGCGTTGTACACCACCGTAACGCCCGCCAGACCGCGCAGGTCCAGCACGTCACCCACACGCCCGCCGGGGTTGTTGGTCGGATCCGCGATGGCTTCTTCATCCGCTTCACCGCCCACAACGGTGGCCGTGGTGGCCCCGATCAGCGACGGATCGACGGTGAATTCGTCATCCCCTGCGCCGCCATCGGCCCGATCGCCCGCGCCAAGACGGATGTCATCGTCGTTCAAGCCGCCGTTCAGGACGTCATTGCCCGCACCGCCTGCCAGCGTATCAGCCCCGTCGCCGCCGTTCAGCGTGTCGTCGCCGGTGCCGCCGGTCAGCGCGTCCATGCCAGCCCCGCCCGACAAGGAGTCATTGCCGAGGCCGCCATCCAGCGTGTCATCGCCGCCGCCACCCGCCAGCGTGTCATCGCCGCCGTTGCCTTGCAGAATGTCATTGCCCAGACCGCCATCGGCCCGGTCATTGCCGCCCGAACCATTGACCGTGTCATTGCCGGACCCCAGCAGGACAGTCTCGATTTCCGAGAAGGTCAACGTGCCCGACGGATCGGCAATACTACCCGCCTCGGGTCCGGTCAGGTTCAGCGTCACACCCGTCGTCAGGCCAGAAGCGTCCAGCGTATCGCCCAGGCTCTCGCCGTTCTCGCCGCCGATGACAGTATCCGCGCCGAAGGAGGGCGACAGAACGAAGGTATCATCGCCGCCATCACCGGTCAGGCTATCCGCCCCCGTGCCGCCGTCGATGCGGTCATTGCCATCGCCGCCCGAGACGGTATCCGCCCCCGCACCGCCGCGCAGAGAATCCGCCCCTGCACCGCCCAAGACAGAGTCATCCTCGGTCCCGCCGTCGATGGTGTCGGCCCCGTCGCCGCCCAAGATGGTGTCGCGGCCTGCCTCACCCAAAAGGCTGTCGTCATTGGCACCGCCCTCGATCGCGTCATCGCCCGCGCCGCCCAGCACGGTGTCATTGCCCGCATCACCAAAGAGCGAGTCCCGCCCGCCGCGCCCGTCGATCAGGTCCGCGCCATCCCCGCCACGAATGACATTGGTAAAGACGTCGGGAGCGACGAAATCATCGGCATCAAAGCCCGTCAGCGTGTCGTTGAAGGCCGAGCCGATGATGCCATCCGTCGCCGTATAGCGGTCACCATCCGCATCCCCGCCCGCGCCGATGCCGGTGCTGAGGTTGATGTTCACCGCCACTTGGTTGCCGGAGTAATCCACGATGTCGAGGTCTTCGCCACCGTCAAAGCTGTCCGCGCCCGCGCCGCCGGTCATGGTGTCGTTGCCGATGCCACCGAGCAGCGTGTCATTCCCCGCAGCGCCAAAGATCAGATCCTCGCCGTTGCCGCCGTCAATGACGTCATTGCCCGGCGCGTTCGGGGTCGTCGTGAAGGTCAAGTCCGAAATGTAGATCCACGACAATTCATTGGGCACGGACACATGTGCGATGCTGATCCGCGCCACGGGTCCGGGAATGGTGATGATGGCCGCTGCGGTCGGGTCGTTGGGAGCGTCGGTCTGCTGGATGGCCTCTCTGACCCGCAGATCAATGCCGCTGGATTGGTCAACCCGAAGATCGGACCCGGCGGTGATGTCGAGGAAGATACGGTTGCCCGCTTCATCGAAGGCCAGGATGTCGACGTAATCAAGGCCCGTGCCTAAATCGCTGATCGAGAAGGACAGATCACTGACAGGTTTGGAGAAGTTGAAAACCTGCGTCCCCGCTTGCGCATTGCTGGCAACCGAGCGGAGGCTGGAGAAATCATTGGTGCCCGCTGGCAAGCCTGCGGTGACAATGTCCGCAAAAGAAAAATCCGAGATCAGAGTGTTGGGCAGGGAGACCAAGACCGTCGTCCCATTCACATCCTGTGTGACAACACGCGCGGAAAGATTGTCGCCGTTATCAATCTGGCCGCCATCATTCGGATCGGGAATGGCGCTCCACCGGAACACACCGGGGATCGCGGAAGGCGGCGTGGTGCTGCCGTCGCCGAGCAGGGTGTCATTGCCCTCTCCGCCGAACAGGCGGTCACTGTTTGCACCGCCCACCAGCCTGTCATTGCCCGCCTCACCGGCCAGCGTGTCATCGCCGCCATTGCCCAACAGCGAGTCATTGCCCGCGCCGCCTGCGACGGAATCATTGCCCGACGAGCCATTGGCCGTGTCATTGCCCGAACCGAGCGTGACACGCTCAACCTCTGAGAAGACCATCGTGCTGGTGCCGTCGGTCAGCGTCCCGGCCTCAGGCGAGGTCAGGTTCAGCGTCAGATTGGCCGAGACACCGCTGGCATCGACGCGATCACCCAAGGTCTCAGAGGTTTCGCCGCCGATGGCGGTGTCATTGCCGGTGCCGGGGGCAAAGACGAAGGTTTCATCGCCGCCCTGGCCCGACAGCAGGTCATTGCCCGCGCCGCCGTTCAGGATGTCATTGCCTTCGCCACCGACCAAGGTGTCATTGCCGATACCGCCCAGCAGGGTATCGCGGCCGGCACCACCGAGAACCGTGTCATTGCCTGCGCCGGCATCGACATTGATGCCCCCCGTCGCAGCAGAGCCGTTCACGGTGTCATTTCCGGTGCCAAGGATCAGGGTTTCAATCTCGGCGAAATGCGCGGTCTCTGTGGTGATCGTTGTGGTGGTTCCGCCGTTGCCGCCTTGCTCTACCAATGTGGCTGCGATGCCTGCCCCCAGACGCACATCGTTGGAATAGGGGTCCAGCGACGAGGTCGCGACTGCCGAGGAAGAGGACGACCCGATCCACGGGAAGTTCGTCGCATTGATCGCGGTGAATTGGCTGCCCGCCGCTGGCGGACCAACCCAAGTGTTGGTTGTGGGATTCCAGCCTGCGGTGATAACCGAGCCGTCATAGACGGTGTCGAGGAAGCCAAGGTCGACCTTGCCGACGAAGTATTGGATGCCGTTCTGGTCGCGCACGACAAAGCCGTAATCCAGCTCGACCGAAGTGCCGGTGCCATAGGTGGTGCCGTTCAGTGTGACCGGGGCCACGAGATCGGCTGTGCCAGAGTCTTGGAGGCGGGTGGAGTCCACACCGACGCGCGCGCCGGAATACTGGTTCAGCGTCAGGGTCTGGCCGATTGCACCATTGCCGGTGTTGGTGGAGGCGCGCAGGAAGCCATTCGGATCGGTCCAAGCGGAACGGTCCAGTAGGAAGAATTCCAGTTGCGATCCCGGAATCTGCGAGATCCCGTCAGACAGAGTCGGGCCGTTGACCGTGGTCGCGGAAGCGCCTTCGGAAATGCTGCCCGACTCAGTGCCGGTATAGGTGACCGACAGGTTGTTGGCGTTACCCAAGGCGTCGAGGATGTCGCCCGTGGTCTCGCCCGTCTCCCCGCCGATCAGCAATTCCTTGTTGCCCGTGACAAAGCCCGAGACATTGATCGGCCCCGTGGTCTGGGCCGAGGTGCCCGAGCCGTCATGGTAACCGACATAGCCCACGACAAAGGTGGTGTCCGACGTCGCGGTGACCTGCACATTGCCCCAGTCAAAGCCATCCGCCGTGTTCAGGCCGTGGTTCGACGCATCGGTCAGCTGCACTTGTGGCGACAGCGGATTGCCGTTCACGTCAAAGACGCGGTAGGCCAGTTCCTTGTTGCCGCCCGATCCAAGCGTGCCCCAGACAGCGACGAAATTGCCGGAATCGCCCAAAGCCTCGATCACCGGGGGGCGACCGTCGACATCGGCGATGGTGTTGATGACCACATCAGACCGGACCGCAAAGCCCACATCGCCGGGATTGAGGGTGGTGTTGATGATCGAGAATTTCGGGCTGGTGCTGGCCCCGGTCGCAAAGGTTTCGACAAAGCCCACCACAACGCGGCCATTGGCCAGCGTTTCGATGGTGAAAGTGTCAACGTCATAGAAGCCAGACCCGTCCACCGCCGTATTGCCAACACGGAATTCGTTGGTCGAGGGCGTGCCATCCGCATTGAAGATGCGGCCTTGCAGCGTCATCGTTGTGCTGTCGTCTGACGCGCCATCCTTGACCCAGACCGCCATGAAGCGGCCATCGTCCA
>JAIYDR010000062.1 GCA_027487395.1 Rhodobacter sp.
CTGCCACAGGCGCTGGTGTTGACTGCAATCGTCATCAGCTTTGGCATGACAGCGGTTCTCGTGCTGATGTCCTTGGGCGCATGGCTGACGACGGGGCACGACCGCGTGAACCTAGAGGATGGCAAGTGATGCTGTCCCATTGGATCATCGCCCCTGTCGTGTTGCCCGCCGTGCTGGCCCCGTTGATCGTGCTGGCCTTGCGGCGCGATTTGACCCTGCAACGGGTAGCCTCGACCGCTGGCACCTTCGCTCTGCTGGTCTTGGCGCTTTCCTTGCTGAACGCCAGCGCCAAGGGGCCAGAGCTTTACCGTCTGGGCGATTGGCCCGCGCCCTTTGGCATCGTGCTGATGCTGGACCGGTTGTCGGCGTTGATGCTGGGGCTGACCGCCGGCTTGGCGCTGGTGGTGCAGCTTTACGCCATCGGCTCCGGATGGGACGCGCGGGGCCGGCATTTCCACGCGCTGTTGCAGTTTCAGCTTATGGGCTTGAACGGGGCGTTTCTGACCGCTGACGCCTTTAACCTGTTCGTGTTCTTTGAGGTGCTGCTGATCGCCTCATACGCCTTGATGATCCATGGCGCAGGTGGGGATCGGCTGCGGGCGGGGGTGCAATATGTGGCCTTTAACCTGCTGGGCTCGTCACTGTTCCTGATCGCGCTGGCGCTTCTCTATGCCGTGACTGGCACGCTGAACATGGCCGATTTGGCTGTACGTATCGCCGCCATCCCAGAGGGCGAAATGGCGCTCATCCGGGTGGGCGCAGTGCTGTTGATGCTGGTCTTTGCCATCAAGGGCGCGCTGGCGCCGCTGCAATTCTGGCTGCCCGGCACCTATGCCAATGCCCCGGGCCCGGTGGCGGCGCTGTTTGCCATCATGACCAAGGTGGGCGCTTATGCGATGATCCGCATGGGCACGCTGGTTCTTCCGCCGGATGTCGCGGCGACAGGGGGATTGATCGCGGTCCTGCTGTTCTGGGGTGCCTTGGCGACGCTGGTCGTGGGCGCTGTGGGCGTATTGGGTGCGACAACCCTGCCCCGAATGGCTGCCTTTGGAGCCATCGCCTCGATGGGGACGCTGTTCCTTGGCGTGTCCAGCTTCACGACCCAAGGGATCACGGCGGCGCTGTTTTACATGATCCACTCTACCCTTGCCGGGGCGGCGCTGTTCCTGATTGCTGACCTGATCCGGGCGCGGCAGCTGGCAGAGGGGATGGCTGGCCGGGGACTGATGGCCTGCCTTTACCTTGCCGCAGCCATCGCTTTGGCGGGGATGCCGCCCTTGTCGGGCTTCCTTGGCAAGTTGATGGTGATGCAAGTTTGGTCAGAAGATGCCGCGCTGGTCTGGAGCGTGATCCTTGCCGCATCTTTCCTGATGATCCTTGGCTTGGCGCGGATGGGCTCTGACCTGTTCTGGAAAGGACCAGAGGATACCACCCCTGCCCTGTCGCAACCCCTCGCCCTGACCGCCACCTTCGCCCTTCTGGCAGGACTGGTGGCGCTGACGATCTTTGCCGGGCCTGTCACCGCTTGGCTGCAAACCACTGCTGACAGTTTGATCGACCCTGCCGCCTATATCGCCGCGAACGCCTTGCCCATCGTGGAGGCCAAATGACACGCCTTTATCCCCACCCTTGGCTGTCGGTCTTGCTGTTCTTGACGTGGTTCGGACTGGTCAATCAGTTGAAGGTCGGCACCGCCGTCATGGCGCTGATCCTTGCGACAGTAATCCCTTTGCTGACCGCACAATGGTGGCCCAACCGCGCGCGTATCCGTGCACCGCTGGCCCTTGCGCGCTATATCCTTCTGGTCTTGTGGGATATTCTGGTGGCCAATGTGCAGGTGGCCAAGATCATCCTGCTTATGCCCAATGACCAAATCCAATCGCGGTGGATTGCTGTTCCCATCGAACTCACCTCGCCCGAAGCGATTACACTGCTTGCAGGCACCATCACCATGACCCCCGGGACGTTGACCGCGGATATGTCGGCTGATGGCCGTGTTCTCTTGATCCATTCGCTGCACGCGCCAGACCCCGATGCCATCCGAGACGACATCAAGGCCCGCTACGAATCCCGTCTGAAAAGGATTTTTGCATGACCCTGCTGCCATATGCCGTGGATTTCGCGCTGATCTGCTTTGGTGCGGCGATCTTGATGAACCTCTGGCTGGTGGCGCGCGGCCCCGAAATGCTGGACCGCGTGCTGGCCTTGGACACGATGGCGATCAACGTCATCGCGTTGATCACGCTTTGGGGCATCCGCAGCGCCAACGCCATCAGTTTTGAGGCTGCACTTTTGTTCGCCATGACCGGCTTTGTCGGGACTGTGGCCTATGCGAAATTCGTGCTGCGGGGGGATGTGATCGAATGATGATCGTTGACCTGATCCTGTCCGCGCTCTTGGTGATTGGGGGTCTTTTTGGCCTTCTGGGCAGTTTCGGCCTGCTGAAGCTCAAAGACACGCTGGCCACGCGCTTCCTCGGCAACACGTTGCCCGGTCCAGGAGCTGCAGTTGCCGCCGCCAGCGCCGCGTCCTCGGCTGCCCGCGGACTGAGTCCTCTCCTGCCGAGCCATCTGGGTGGACTGCTGTCCAAGGCAGCGATCGTCGCGAGC
>JAIYDR010000305.1 GCA_027487395.1 Rhodobacter sp.
CCGCGCTGGAAGCCGATGCCGACCGCGTTGATCACTGCAGCCAGTGTCAGCGTCGTGACCAGCGCGGCAATGGAGCCGTAAAGACCGAAAAAGCCCATGCCGGTGGCTTGCAGCGTCGTCAGCGAGAGCCGGGTGACGAATGTCCAGCCGCCAAGCCCTGCGGCGTTGCCACGCCAGCAGGCCCAACCGGCAGAGCGCTGTTCTGCTACTGAATCCACCACCGCAGCCGAGGTCAGGCGCCAGCGCCGCATGCTGGCGGCGAGGTTCGTCGCGGCAAGTGTCGGATGCGAGACGGTGCCGACGTTGGTGATCGGAAGACCCTCGGTGGTGATGGTAGTCGTGATCGAGGGCGACCAGTTGGCAATCCGGTTGACCCCGAAATGCGGCTGCAGAGGAAAATCCCGCCCCGAGGGCCGCATCACGTCAATCCATGGCGCCCCGGCGCGGTTGCGGGCGTAGACCGAGGTCTTGCCCGAGGGCGGTGAAGTGGGCGCAGCGTTCAACCCCGGCAGGACGGTTGGTTGGGGCAGTTCGACCTGGCCATTGGTGCGATCCACCACGATTGCGTCAAAGAAGGTGGACCCGTTTGGGCTGGGCGGCTACCGGCCTTTACTTCGTCGTTCTGGCGCCCCTTATTGCGTGACAGGATCAAGGGCTCCAATCGGGGGGCGGACTGTTTGCCGCCCGGACACCTGCGGCCAGGGACGCGATGTCCGCCCTGAGACAAGCAGCTTCTGAGCAACGACACCAGCGAGTCCGGGGGAGCCGTCTTTGCCCACACCTTCAGGCCAAAGCCAAGTCGATGAAATCTGTCGATGGTCAGCGACAGGCGACTTGCCCGACCTTCAATCTCCTGAACGATCCCCGGCGGAAGGTTCGCCACCCGCGCTCGTATCAAGCCAATCTTGGGTGCGCCCGATGAGGTCAGCAATTGAATAAGGCGGTACAGTTTAACGAGCCCATGCGCCGTAACACGCACATCCCTCGCCGCAGACCAAGCCGAAATGCTCGCCTCAATCCGCTCAGCCAGGGCCGCGGTGGCACCGGACCAATTCTTAACCGGGCCAGCCCGGATCAGGCGCTCAAGGTCACCGCGTTGGTCGGCGTCCAGTTTGACCTGCGTGCTCATGTAAGCCCCAGACGGTCCCGTGCAGAGAGGAAACCCAGACATGTCTACGGAAATCTCTTTCGGATACCCAATGAAGGCCAGCAAGACGATGGGAAAATCCGACTCGATCAATTCGATCAACGCTGAGTCGTCCTAGCGAGGATCAAGGAGCAGCATGCCATCGATACGTCGGGGCTCCACAATCGTTGGTTTCCATCCTGAACTGAGCCACCTCTGAGTATGGAAGTCAGCGCAAGCTTGGGCCATGATGAGCGGCTGATTCAGAAAGGTATGCGAAGTCCATCCTGCCCAATAAACAGCGGAGCAGTCCAATGCTGTTCAAGGTATTTGGCCCAAACCTCTGGTCCATAAGCTGGGTCATCTGAGGGAATGAGATGGTGAAGGGCAAGTGCCTTTACATTCGCAGCTTTCGCGACTGCGGCGGCATCGTGCGCGAGGGTATGTCCGCGCAGCCAATGAGCCATAAGGCGTCCGTCCCCATTTCCGATACGGGCAAGAAGGGGTTTGAGCCCCTCGGACAGCATGGCTTCATGGACGAGGAGATCGGCGTCGCGAGCGAACGCGGCGAGGGCGGGATTATGCGCTGTGTCGCCCGAAAAGACCACGGCCTTGCCACCGGCTTCGAAGCGGAGGGCGAAAGTCTCGGTCAACGGCGGGTGGATTGATTGGCCTGCCGTCATGCGAATGGGGCCGATCGTGGTTTCGGTGCCGACTGTCAGGGCGTGGAGGCGAACCAGAGTAGTCAGGTCCGGACGGCCCTCTTCGTGGATGCGGTATGTAAGGTCATCAGCCATGGAATCGAGAAATCCGAGCCAATAGCGCAACAGGCCAATCGGACCCCAGACATCGACGGGTGTTTTCAGTCCTGCCGTCCATGCCGTGTGGATGAGCGGCCCCAGTTCGAGATAGTGATCCGAGTGCAGGTGGGTGATGACGATGGCCGACAGGTCTTTGAGGGCGAAGTCTTGGTCGGCCAACCCGCGCGCGACGCCGAGACCGCAGTCGATCACAACCTGCTTCCCTGCAAGCGACAGAAGCGACGAGGTTGGCATCGGCGATCCTTTCCGGATCGCCGGGCCACCCTTTGTGCCGAGGAGGGCGACGAAATCGGTCACAGCGCCGCAAAGCCCGTGTCGAGCGCCGACAAGATCACATCGGCATCGGCTGCTGACAAGATCAGCGGCGGCGACAGGATGATGTTGGGACCCGAGACCCGAACCATTGCGCCTGCCTGATAAGCCGCCGCCTGCACCGCACCGGGCTGCGTCTTGGGCGGGGCCGATTTGCTGGCCTGGTCGCCCACCAATTCGATGGCAAGCATCAGGCCGTGTCCGCCGCGCACGTCACCGATCACCGAATGCTTGTCCTTGAGCCGGTTGATGCCGTCCCACAGCTGCTTGCCGCGGGCTGTGGCGTTTTCGATGACATTAAGCCGCTTCGTTTCGGCAAGGCAGGCAAGGGCAGCGGCGGCACCCACCGGATGGCCGGAATAGGTATAGCCGTGGCCGATGGCGGCCTTGCCGCTTTCGTCGGCCTCGAACACCGCGGCGACGCTTTCGGCGATCATCACGGCGCCGAAAGGGAAATAGCCGTTGGTGATGGCCTTGGCGGTGCAAGAGAAGTCGGGCTTCACGCCCCAGAGGCGGCAGCCTGACCAAGCGCCGGTGCGTCCGAAGGCGGTGATGACCTCATCCGCGATCAGGAGGATGCCGTTCTTGCGGCAGATCGTCTCTAACCCTGGCATAAAGCTGTGATGCGGCGGGATCACGCCGCCTGCGCCAAGGATCGGCTCCATGATGAAGGCAGCGATGGTGGAGGCACCTTGGAAGGCGATCTCATCCTCCAGCGCTTGTAGACAGAGTTGCGCCAGCGTCGCAGGGTCGGTTTCGTTGAAGGGATTGCGATAGGTGTAGGGCGCGGGGATATGTTGGCAGCCAGGCAAAAGCGGCTCATAGGCGGTGCGGAAATTCGCGTTGCCGTTGACCGATGCGCCGCCCATGTGGGTGCCGTGGTAGCCCTTTTTCAGCGACAGGAACTTGGTGCGCCCGGCCTCACCCCGGATCTTGTGGTATTGCCGGGCAAGGCGCAGCGCGGTTTCCACGCTGTCCGATCCGCCCGAAGTGAAAAAGGCACGGGTCAGGCCATCGGGGGCAAAGAAGTCGCGCAGTACCTCGGCCAGTTCAATGACCTTGTCGTTCGATGTGCCGCGGAAGATCGAATAATAGGGCAGGGTGTCCAACTGCGCGGCGATGGCGTCCTTCACCGGTTGGCAGGAATAGCCGAGGTTGACGTTCCACAGACCGCCCACGCCATCCACCACCTCGTGACCGTCAAGGTCCTTGATGCGGGTTCCGGACGCACTGGTGATGATCGTGGGCGCGTTTTTCAAGCTGTCCGACGGTGCCGTCATCGGATGCCAGAGACTGCGCGCATTGTTCGCCTTGAGGAAGTTCTCGTCTTTCATCCCTGCACCTTTTCGGTCTGTGTTTCGGTCTTGCGCCAGAGCGCGGAAAGTTCGGCGGGCACCAACCCGCCCCAAAGGGCCATGATCTCTCGCGCCGAGGCGATCAGTTGGCGCGGGATCGCCGCGCGTGTCGCGTCGGTCAGGCGTGGCCCGGCGGCCGCCACGGCAAGGGCGCCTTGCACCTGTCCCTGTGCGTCAAACAGCGGCACTGCGAAACTGCTGACATCGGCTTCGAAGGTGTTCGCTGTCGCGGCCCAGCCGATGGCGCGTGCCACGGCGATGCGGTTCCTGACCTCAGCGGGCATGAGCGGCACCAGATCTGGGGCCGTGTCGAACGGGACTTGCAGGATGCGGTCGACGGTATCGCCCGGCAGCCAGCCAAGGATCGCGTGACCCGAGGATGTGGCATGAAAGGGCAAACGGTCGGCATCTTCCATCATGACACGCATCCCATGCGTCGCCGGATAGGCGAAGGCGAGCGTGACCAGATTGCCTGCCACGAGATGCGACATGTGGGCGGTTTCCCCTGTGGCCACGGCAAGTGCCTGCAAGAGCGGCAGCGCGGCTTCGCGTGTCGGCACCGTCGCCTCGCGCAGGGCGGCAAGGCGCAGGACGGCGGGGCCGATTCGATATTCCTTGGTCGCGGCGACCTGTTCGGCAAGGCCATGCTCCACCAGTTCGGTCATGAGTCGGTAACAAGTTGCCTTGTTCGCACCGGACAAGCGCGCCAATTCCGAGAGCCCGATCTGCGGTCTGGTCCGGGTAAAGTAGTCCAGCAATGTCAGGGCCTTGGAGGTGGTTCCCATGATCTTCCGCTTTCCGTTCCAAAGGTGTCGGCACGGTTCATGTATTTTTGTTGACAGAAAGCAGCCCTGCCTGTCAATCTAAAAACGAACCATCGGTTCATATAATAAACCAACGGGAAAGGGAAAGCAATGTCAATCTCAGAGGTGCCGGATACGGCCGCAGGCGGGACTGCGACCAGCCCGCATGGAAATGGTTTGCGCCCGAATGCGCTGGGGGCGACGTCGATCATGTTCCTTGTCGTCTCTGCTGCGGCGCCGCTGACGGCGGTGGCGGGGGGTGTGCCGCTGGCCATGCTTTTGGGCAACGGGGCAGGGGTGGCGGGGGCGGTGGCGCTGGTCACAGTGATCCTGCTCTTGTTTGCCGTGGGATATGTGGCGATGTCGCGCCATGTTCGCAACGCTGGAGCCTTCTATGCCTTTGCCGCGCAGGGCTTGGGCGGGCATTTCGGCGGGGCGGCGGCGATGGTCGCGATCTTGTCTTACAACTCCATGCAGATCGGCATCCTCGGCCTGCTTGGCGCGGCGTCGGCAGGAACCTTTGGCGCGATGGGGTTGGAGCTGCCTTGGTGGGTGTGGTCCTACATCTTTATCGCCCTGACGGCGGTTCTGGGTTATCGGCAAGTGGACCTGTCAGCCAAGATCCTGATTGTTCTGGTGGCGCTGGAATACTTGGTGGTTCTGGTGATCGACGGCGCGATCCTGTTCGCGGGTGGCGACAGCGGGACCTTGACGATGGCACCCTTTGCGCCGTCGCAGGTGCTGTCGGGTGTGCCGTCTATCGCGATCCTGTTCTGCTTTGCCTGCTTCATCGGTTTCGAGGCGACGACGATCTATTCCGAGGAGGCGCGCGATCCCAAGCGGTCGATTCCGTTGGCCACCTATGGCTCGGTCTTGCTGATCGGTGTGTTCTACATGTTCACCGCTTGGCTGATGGCCTTGGGTGCCGGTGTGGATAAGCTGGTGCCGATGCTGGGCGGACTGGCCGATCCGACGACATTCCTCTTTGATCTGGCGGGCCGCTATGTAGGCGGGCCGGTGCCGACGATCATGGGCCTTCTCTTCATCAGCTCGCTCTTTGCGGCGGTTCTGGCCTTTCACAACGGCGTGGCCCGCTACAAATACGTGGCCGGGCGCGAGGGGCTTTTGCCTGACCGCATTGGCCAGACACATGCCGAATACCGCAGCCCGCATATCGGTTCGATCGTGCAGACCATCATCGCCGTGCTGGTGATCGCGCTTTTCGCTTGGCAGGGGCTGGACCCGGTGCTGAACCTGTTCACATGGCTGACGCAGTTGGGCACGCTGGGGGTGATCGGGTTGATGGCCGTGGTGTCATTTTCGGTGATCGGGTTTTTCGCCCGCAAAGGCGATCTGGGCGAAGGCCTGCTGGCCACAAAACTCCTGCCCTTGGTGACTGGGGTGGTGCTTGCCATCCTCTTTGTGGTGATCTTCGCGCAATTCGGCACGCTGACCGGTGCGGCGGGCTGGCTGGGCATCGCTCTGCCGTCGCTGGTTCCGGTGACGGCGGTCTTGGGCATGATCCTTGCGTGGAACCTGCGTAGCCGGGACCAGATCCGCTACCGTGCCCTCGGGCAGCACCGCTGAACATTCCGGAGGGGCGCAAGCCGCCCCTTCGTTGACGTCAAAGGACATGACCATGCCGACTCTGACCCAAGCCGAAATCGACAGCCTCGCCCGTCGTTCTATTCCTGAATGCCGCCTGCTGATCGGGGGGGAATGGGTCGCGGGCGAGGGAGAGCCGACGCCGGTACTGTCGCCAATCGATGGCCAGACGCTGACGCGCACGGCGTCGGCCAGTGCGGCGGATGTCGCCCGCGCCGCGGCCAGCGCGCGCAGTGCCTTCGACGATGGCCGCTGGTCGCGGCGTGCACCGGCGGAGCGCAAGAAGGTGCTGCATCGTCTGGCGGACCTGATCGAGGCCCATGCGCTGGAGCTTGCCGTGCTGGGCGTGCGCGACAACGGGACCGAGATGGCGATGGCGCTGAAAGCCGAACCTGGCAGCGCGGCGGGAACCTTCCGCTACTATGCCGAGGCCATCGACAAGGTTTACGGCGAGATCGCGCCCACGGCTGAAAACGTACTGGGCCTTGTGCATCGCGAAGCCGTGGGCGTGGTCGCGGCCATCGTTCCGTGGAACTTTCCGTTGATGATCGGCGCGTGGAAGATCGCGCCTGCACTGGCGATGGGCAATTCGGTGGTGTTGAAGCCTGCGGAAACGGCCTCCCTGTCGCTCTTGCGGCTTGCCGAATTGGCGCTGGAGGCAGGTATGCCTCCGGGCGTCTTCAACGTGGTCACGGGGCCGGGGCGTGTGACGGGCGAGGCGCTGGCCCTGTCGATGGATGTCGATGTGTTGGTCTTCACCGGATCGGGCGCGACAGGGCGGCGGCTGATGCAATACAGCGCGCAGTCAAATCTGAAGCGGGTTTATTTGGAACTTGGGGGCAAGTCGCCCAACATCATCTTCGCCGATGCGCCGGATCTTGCACAGGCGGCGAAGGTGGCGGCGCAGGGCATCTTTCGCAATGCGGGGCAGGTCTGCGTTGCGGGCTCGCGTCTTCTGGTAGAGGCGTCGATCCATGACGATTTCGTGGCCGAGGTGGCGAAGGTCACCGCATCGATGACGCTGGGCAATCCGTTGGATCTGACCACCCAGATTGGGGCGATCAATTCCGAAGCGCAGTTGCGTGGCAATCTGGGCTTCGTCGCGGACGCCACGCGCGAGGGGGGCAAGATCATCATGGGCGGCAAACAGGCGCTGGTCGAGACGGGGGGCTGGTACATGCAGCCGACCATCGTCACCGGAGTCGCCCCGACCCATCGCCTGTTCCGTGAAGAGGTGTTCGGGCCGGTCCTTGCCGTGACGCGGTTCGAGACTGAGGCAGAGGCGTTGCGTCTGGCGAATGCGACCGATTTCGGCCTCGCCTCGGGGGTATGGACGGGCAGTCTGGGCCGCGCGCATCGCATGGTGCGCGGCATCCGCGCGGGCGTTGTGCATGTGAACACCTATGGCGGCGCGGATGGCTCGGTGCCCTTGGGCGGCGTCAAACAGTCCGGCAACGGGCATGACAAGTCGCTTCACGCGCTTGAGAAATACACCGACCTGAAGACCGCTTGGATCCAACTTTGATGTGATGACGGCAGACGACTGGCCCATTAGAGGCCCGAACTGCCGAAGGGAGAGACCGATGGGAAAGCGCATTCTCGTGGCTGGAACTTGGGACACGAAGAACGACGAATTGGGCTTCATGCGCGATGTGATCCTTGCCCAAGGCGGTAAGGTCGTGGCGATGGATGTCTCGGTTCTGGGCGATCCCGCGTTGCCCGTGGACATCACGAAACACGATGTTGCCGCGGCGGCCGGGTCGTCCATTGCTGCGGCGATTGCGGCTGAGGACGAGAATGCTGCAATGCAGATCATGGCGCAGGGGGCGGCGGCGCTGGCCGCGCGGCTGCATGCCGAAGGTCGGATCGACGGGGCAATAGTGCTTGGCGGGACGATGGGGACGGACCTTGCTCTGGACCTTGTCAGCGCGCTGCCGCTGGGCGTGCCGAAATACATCGTCTCCACGGTCAGCTTCTCGCCCATGATCCCACCGGAGCGGCTTCCGGCGGACGTGCAGATGATCCTATGGGCGGGCGGGCTTTATGGACTGAATTCGATCTGCAAGGCATCTCTTAGTCAAGCCGCGGGGGCGGTGCTGGGGGCGGCGCGGGCCGTCGAGCCGCCACGCCGCGACAGGCCGCTGATCGGCATGACCAGCTTTGGCAAGACCGTGCTGCGTTACATGGTCCATCTGAAACCCGCGCTGGAGGCGCGGGGGTTCGAGGTGGCCGTGTTCCACGCCACGGGCATGGGTGGGCGGGCCTTTGAAAGCCTTGCGGCGGAAGGGGCTTTTGCCGCCGTGCTTGACTTCGCGCCGCAAGAGGTGGGGAACCACCATTTCGGGTCAGCCATCAGCGCGGGTCCAGATCGGATGCTGGCGGCGGGGCGGCGGGGGATACCGCAGATCGTGTCCATCGGCTGTCACGACCTTGTCGATCTGGTCGGATGGCATCCCGTGCCCGAACGGTTCAGGGACAGTCCTTTCCACGCCCATAACCGCATCCTGTCCTCGGTCGTTCTGAATGCGGCAGAGCGCCGAGAGGTCGCCCGCGCGATCACCTCCCGGATCGGCGTGGCCAAGGGGCCTGTGACCGTGCTGCTGCCCACGCAGGGCGCGCATGAATGGGACCGCGAGGACGGGCCGCTGCGCGATACCGAAGCGCTGGCGGCCTTTCTATCGGAACTGCACGGCACTTGCCCGCCCAATGCGCGCCTTGTGGAACTGGACTGCCACATCAACGACGCGGCCTTTTCGGAAGCGGCCTTGGCGGTCATCGACGGCTGGATTGCGTCCGGCGTGATTGTGGGCGCGACCCCTGCGCCAAGGGAAAACGCCGAGACGGTTTAGACCGCTTCGGCGTCAGACTTTTGAAAGCCACCTTGCCCGCCACGATCGAAAGACCGTGACGGGTTTTCCCTTGCGCCCCTAGACCGCAGGCACCCTGA
>JAIYDR010000381.1 GCA_027487395.1 Rhodobacter sp.
GACACCGCCCTTACCCGGATGGCGCGCTATGCCGATGCGCGTTCCGGCTAAGGCGCTCCCTCGTCGCATTCCCACGCTGGGTGTCGTCAAACGCACAGACGGCGGTGCGGGAACGCAGAATCTAGGCCTGCCCAAAACAAGGACCTTCCCATGACCCTGCCGCGCCTTTTCCTTGTGTATGAGCCTGAACAGGCCTGTGTTGACCGGCTGCTGGCGCAGGGCTTCACGGCCGAACATGCGCTGGAGGTCGCCTCTTACCTCGCGCAGTCGACCGATATCGCGCCGCATCTGGAACCGCTTTCCGCCGCCTGTGCCGCGCGGGGGATGGCGTTTCACCCCGTCACGCTGGACGAAGCGCCCGCCGCGCTGGCCAATGCCGATCCCGCCAAGGACCTTGTCTGGACCCTGACGGACGGCATCGCCTATTTCCGGGGCGGTGCCGCGCCATCGCTGGCCCGGCTCTACGGTCTTTCGACCATCGGCGCGGATGACAGCCTGTTCGCCCTGTGTCAGGATAAGCTCCGCTCCGGCGCGGGCCTTGGCGCGCTTGGCCTGCCGGTGCCCGCCGCAGGCCTCGCGCGGGACGGGGTCTGGATCGTGCCACCTCCACCGTCGTCGCGCGGCTGGTTTGTCAAACCAAACCGGCTTGGCGCGAAGATCGGCATCTGGCCGGACTCGCATTGTGATGCGCCAGAGCAGGCGCTCGCCCTCAGTCGCAGGGTGTTTGCCGCATACCGCGACGATGTGATCGTGCAGCCCTATGTGCCGGGTCGAAACGTGCGCGCCAGTTACCTTGATCTGACCGGTCAGGGCCGCCTGGAGGATCTGGGCGTGACCTTTGTCGACTCCGACAGCGACTTTCAGACCATGGCCGACAGCATGGCACTGTATGGCGCGACGGGTGCGGCAGAACGCGCGGCGGGGACCTATCGCGAACCAGACCTTGCCCCGGTGGCGCAGCTACAGCCCGCAGCGGATGCCAAGGTTCGTGACATAGCGCAGCAACTAATCACCGGGCTGGGCTTACGCGACGTTTTCTCTATCGACCTGAGGATAGAAGCGGACGACACCGTGCATCTGATCGAATTCGAAGTGTGCCCCGGATTGCCCTGCTTCGATTTCGTCCGATATTGCCAGGATCACTGGTCCCTTCCCCTTGCCGAGGCGATGGCCGCCACCTGCCACACCCGCTTGGCCGTTCCACGACGACCAAGCGTCTGAACAGCGGTCCAAAGAGGTAGCTGCGATCAAGGGCGAGAAGACGCTGATCGAGCTGGCGTAGGATTTTGACCTTCACCCGAACCAGATCAAGCAGTGGCGCGATCAGCAGCTTGAAGGCGCGACCGGGGTTTTCGGCGAAGCCCCGAAAGGAGAGGCCGAACCAGTGATCGATGTGAAGACCCTGCATGCGAAGATCGGAGAGTTGACGCTGGAGAACGATTTTTTGTCCGGTGCGCCCGGCAAGGCGGGTCTATTGCTGAGCGCAAGAAAATGATCGATCCCACCGCGAAGCTGAGCGTCAACCACCAGGCCATCGTGCTGGGGATCAGCCGAGGCAGCGTCTAGCACAAGCCCCACCCGGTGTCGGACGCCGATCTGAAGCTGGCGCATCGGATCGACAAACTGCACATGGAGTTCCCGTTTTCGGGCAGCCGGAGGCTGCAAGGACTGCTGCTTCAGGAAGGGTTCAAGGTCGGGCGGCCACACATTACAACGCTGATGCAGTCGATGGGCATCGAGGCCCCCTATCGCCGACCGAACACCTCGAAACCGGCATCTTGGCACAAGATCTACCCCTATCGGCTGAGAAAGCTAGCTATCACCCGGCCCAACCAGGTCTGGGCGATGGACATCACCTACATCCCGATGACCCGCGGGTTCATCTATCTGGTGGCCGTGCAATAGGCGCTGGCACGTCACGGCAAGCCCGAGATCATGAACACGTACCAAGGAAGCCGGTTCACCTCGACCGAGTGCATCAAGGTGCTGGCCGCCCGCGAGATCAAGATCAGCACGGATGGCAAGGGCGCGTGGTGCGACAAGGTCTTCATCGAGCGCTTGTGGCGGACCATCAAATGGGAAGAGGTCTACCCGCGCGCCTATGCCAGCCTATCCGAAGCCCGGGCCGGGATAGGTCGATACCTTCGCTTCTGCAGCACGCGCCGCCCGCATTCATCGCTTGACGGGAAAACCCTCGATCAAGCCAGCTTCAACCGACCAATGACCGAAGCGGTGGCAGCGTAACCGAGGCGGAAAACCATCTAGAAGACGCCCGGAACCTATTCAGTCAAACCGAACCACCTCTCTCACGTGAGGTCAGCGTTCTTCAGACGCAAGACGTTCGGCGACCAGTTCGTTGACGATCAACACCGTCGGGCGCAGCAGTTTCAGCGCGGCGCGGATCACTGTCAGTTTGTGCCACCCGCCCGAGGCCAGCACGATCTGCCGCGTGCCGCGCAGCGACAGGGGATTGATCGCCACCACCCGTTCATTCACCGGATGATCGATCACATGGCCCTCAGCGTCGATGAAGTGGCACAGAAGGTCGCCCACCGCCCCTGCCGCCTCAAGCGAGGCGATTTCGTCGCGCGTCAGCAGGCCATATTCGGAAAACACCGAATGCGGGGTCAGGTCACCCACCGACACAACCGCCATGTCCAGCGTCTGGGCGCGGGAAAACACCTCGGCCAAACCGGGATGAGCGACCAAAGCCTCACGCGTGCGCCGATCAGGGGCATAGACCGGGCTGGCCAGCATGTAGCATTCGGCCGACAGCCGATCGGCCACGCGCCACGCAAATTCTGATGGGTTCACCTCGCTGACGCGGGTCAGACCGCCCAGCATGGCCAGCACCTTCACCCCATCTGCCGCGCGCGGGACGATGGCGGGCACGCCGGAGGTCAGGGTTTTGCCCCAGCCCAGACCCACGGTCATGTTGCTGGTCACAGCGTGGGACACATAAGCCCCCACTTCGGCCCCGATGATGGCGCGCAGTTGCGCCGGGTCTTGCGGCTCGGGCACGACGATGGCGCGGGTCAGGCTCCACCGTTCCTCAAGCTGGCGCTCAAGTTCGACGCAGCGCGACATGCGGGTGGTGACGCGGATTTGGACGGTGCCATCCTGACGCGCGGCGGCAAGAATGCGCAACACGCGTGAGCGGTTCATGCCGACAAGATTGGCAACCTCGTCCTGCGTCATGCCTTCGACGTAGTAAAGCCAGGCAATGCGGGTTTTCACATCATCGTTCACGTCGAGTGCCGTCACGTCTTCCCCCTTGCAGGCCCGTTGCCCGGAACGCCCGGACATTTGTTCTACAATGGGTGGTTATGTTTTGCGCTGCAAGACCTGGCGCGACCAAACCGCGCCGAAGGGGTCACTGCGAGGAACCCGACCAACGCCGGATCAGGCCGCCCGCACCTCACACTGACGCATGAAGGCCAGCGTGTCGGCCATCGACACAACCCCGGCCTGACTGCCCAGACCTGTGGCATTCAGCGCCGAAGAGGCTTGGGCCAGACGCACAGCGTCTTGCGGGCTCATGCCGTTCAAAAGCCCCGCCGCAAAGCCGGCGTTGAACACATCGCCACAGCCGCAGGTGCATTTGACATCAATACTGAAGGCCGGAATGCGGAAGGTCAGGCCGCTGCGGTCGCGGTAATAGGCCCCGTCGCCGCCGAGGGTAAACACACAGGCCTTGGCCCCGCGATCCATAAAGAACACGGCCATCCCGTCCAGATCGGTCATGCCGGTCAAGGCCTGAGCTTCTTCAACCGAGGGGATGAAGTAATCGGTATAGGGCAGCACCGCATCGACATCCGGCAAATCGGCGGCGGAGCCTGCGAAGATATCCACCGTTGTGATGCAGCCGCGCGCCTTGGCATGGGCCATCAGGGCGGCATTCTGTGCGCCGTCCATCGCGTCCATCAGCCCCACGCCGCCAAGGTGGAACACTCGCGTGTCTGTAATGCGGTCATAGTCATTTGACGGCACAACAAAATGTCCTGTTGCGCCCTTGACATGCAGCGCGGGGCGAGAGCCGTCCTGACGCGTCAGCACGATAGAGGAGGAGGTGGGCACCCCTCGCAACCGCTGGATGCCCGAGGTGTCGATGCCAAAGCTGTCCAGCCGGGACACCGCCCAATCGCCCATCATGTCACGGCCATAGCCGCCCACAGCCAAGGTTTTCAGGCCCAGTTTTGCCGCCACGATGGCCGCTGTCCCCGCCGCACCCGACACAGCCATGGTCAGGTCTTCGATAAACACCGTGCCGCCGCCTGCCGGGATTTCCGACACGGGCCAGCCCAGACAATCGAAGGTGTAGAACCCGACCGAAACATAATCGTAGCGCATGACGTCCTCCCCGCAGTGCTTGGGTCAGATAACTGAACATTTGCCAAACTGTCAACAACATTGTTCGTTTCGGCTTTCCCTTGCCTGATTGGCTGGGTCGGGCCGAGCTTGGTCATCCCCCTGTCATATCTTGCGTCAGACCCGACGCAAAGCTCAGACTTTTTTGTTGCTCATTTGTAATTTCTGTGTGCATTTTGTTCAAAAGTAAGGGAGGCGACGGTGAAAGCAGCAATTCTAGAAGCCCCGAATCAAATGCGGCTGAGCATAACCGCCGATCCGGTGACCGTGCCGGGCGATCTGATCCTGCGGGTTAAGGCCGCGACCATCTGTGGCACCGACATCCGAGTGTTCCGAGGACGCAAGACGGCGGGCATCCGCTACCCCTCGATCATCGGGCACGAGTTTTCCGGGGAGGTGGCGGCGACGCATGGCCCCTCGCCGTTCCAGCCCGGCCAGCGGGTGGGCGTTTGCCCGGCCATTCCTTGCGGCCACTGCGCGCAATGTCTGCGAGGGCGGGAAAACCTCTGCCCCGACTTGCAAGCGATTGGCTATGAGATTGATGGCGCTTTTGCCGAGTTGATCCGAATCCCGGCACGCGCAGTGGAATTGGGCAATGTCCATGTGCTGCCCGATCATGTCAGCCATGAAGAGGCCGCGATGGCCGAACCCTTGGCCTGCGTGCTGAACGGGCAGAACAAGGTGTCCTTGCGGCAGGGTGATACGGTGGTGATTCTGGGCGCAGGGCCGATTGGCACGCTGCATGTCAAACTTGCCCGTCTGCGCGGTGCGGCGCGGGTGATCGTGTCCGAACCCAACGCTGCCCGCCGTGCAGCGGCGCTAGAGGCCGGGGCCGATGTGGTCACCGACCCCACCGCCGTGGACCTACGCCAGTCGATCCTGACCGAAACGCGAGGTCTGGGCGCCGATGTGGTGATCTGCGCCATCGGAATTCCAGCGCTGGCGACCCAAGCCGTCAGCCTTGCCGCCAAAGGCGGGCGCGTCAGCCTGTTCGCGGGCTTCTCCAAGGGCGAGATGGGCAATCTGGACGTCAACGCCATCCATTACGAGGAATTGCGCCTGACCGGGGCCTTTGGCCTGTCGCGCAAGGACTACGAAGATTCACTGAACATGATCGCCGATGGCCGGATTGATCTGCGCCAGATGGTGACACATCGCTATAGCCTGAACGAGGTCGATGCCGCATTCTTGATGGCGGAAAGTGGAGCAGCCATGAAGGTGGCCATCGCGGATGCCTGAGATCGCCGAATATGACGTTGTGATCCTTGGTGCAGGGATCAACGGATGCGGCACCTTCCGCGATCTGGCCTTGCAGGGTTTGCGCGTGCTGATGCTGGAACGTGGGGACTTTTGCCAAGGGGCCTCTGCCGCGTCGTCGCGCCTGATGCATGGCGGGTTGAAGTACCTGGAAAGTGGCGAATTCCGGCTGGTCAAGGAGTCGCTTACCGAGCGGAATATGCTGCTCGCCACCGCGCCGCACTATGTGCACCCCTTGGAATGTGTGGTGCCAGTGCGGTCGGTCTGGGGCGGCATTGTCGGATCAGCGGCGCGGTTCTTGGGGATCAAGGCGCGGATGAAAGATCGAGGTCTGCTGATAACGGCGCTGGGGCTGCGGCTTTACGATATCTACGGCCGGGCGCTGCAGGCGATGCCCAATCACCGCATGCTCAGCCGAAATGGCTTGCGCCGTTTACTGCCGGATTTGTCGGCGTCCTTGGCCGGGGCGGGGATCTATTACGAAGGGCAATTGTCCCATGCAGAACGGCTGGGGCTGGAACTGGTCTTGGATGCCGAGGCTGCAAATCCCGCTGCCCGCGCGCTGAACCATGTCGAGTTGACAGGAGTGTCGGGCGATGTGCTGACATGGCGCGATGCCTCGGGCCGGATGGCGCAGGCGCGGGCGCGGGTGGTGGTCAATGCCGGCGGGGCGTGGATTGACGCGGTGAACGCGCGGCTTGGCATTCCATCGCGTCTGATGGGCGGCAGTCGGGGATCGCATCTGATTGTGGATCACCCGGCGCTGCTGAAGGCGCTGGACGGGCGGATGATCTATTTCGGCACGCCGGATGGGCGGGTGAACCTGATTTATCCCTTCATGGGTAAGGTGCTGGTGGGGGCCACCGACATCGCGCAGGGCGATCCCGATACCGCCCAATGCTCGGAAGAAGAACAGTCCTATCTCTGCGCCGCCGTGGCGGAGGTGTTCCCCGATCTGCCGATCCGGGCCGAGCATGTCGTCCACCGTTTCTGCGGTGTGCGCCCCCTGCCCCGCGCGGATGGTCCCATTGGGGCTGTGACGCGGGATCATTCCATCGCCTCGCTGTCCTTGCCCGGAACATCGGTGCCGGTGCATTGCTTGATCGGCGGCAAATGGACCACCTTCCGCGCCTTTGCCGAAGTCGCGGCGGATCGTGTGCTGGCGGACCTCGGGCTGGCGCGGCGGATCACCACGCGGGGGCTGGCGATTGGCGGGGGACGTGATTTCCCGCGCGAGGGGCAGGCGCGGCGGGATTATGTGTCAAAGCTGGCGCTGATGGGTGGGATCACACCCGCTCGGGCCGAGGCGTTACTCTCGCGCTACGGCACCCGCGCCTTGGCCTTTTGCGCCACCCTGCGCGGGCGCGGCGAGGCGATGCTAACCCAGGCCCCGGATCACAGCGTTGAGGAAATCCGCCACATCGCCGCCACGGAAAAGGTCGGCGGGCTGGAGGATATCCTGCACCGCCGCACGCTGATCGGTCTGTTGGGCGGCGACTGCCCGGCCCTGCGCGCCGAACTCTCCGCCGTGCTGGAGGCGCCCGCGCGGCGCGAAAGCGCATGAACATGCGTGGCCATGCGCCTGTAGCCGAGGCTGAGGCAGGACGCAGACGATCCTCGCGGCTGCGGTTGCGCGTCGCGTGGATGTATTACGCCGAAGACATGACCCAAGGCGCGATTGCCGAAAAGCTGGGGATCGGGCGGGTCACGGTGACACGGCTTTTGGCCGATGCGCGGGCGATGCATGAGGTGACGATTTCTCTCTCGCGGGAGATTGCCGAATTGCCCCGGCTGGAACTGGCGCTGGAACAACGCTTTGGCCTGCGCGAGGCTATCGTGGCCCCGCTGTCCGACCCTGCGGCCGATCCGACTGTGGCGATAGGTGCCGCCACGGGGGATTTTCTGGCGGGGTTCATGCGCGCTGAGACGCGGATCGGCGTGGGCTGGGGGCGGACACTGCACAGCTCGCTCGATTTTGTCGAAGGGGGGCAGGCGGATGCCGTTGTCTCTCTGCTCGGTGGGATATCGGCGGTGGAGCATTACAACCCCGCCGAATTTGCTTGGGCCTTTGCGCGAATGTTCAAAGCGCGGTGCTGGCTGGTGGCGGCCCCGGCGATTGTCGATGATGCCGACACCAAGCGGCGGTTGATCGACCATTGCGGCATCGGCGAATCCTTTGCCATGACCGACACGGTGGATGCGGTGCTTTTATCCACTGGCGGGCTGACCCTCCGCCCGACCGGCAATTCTGATCCCTTTTCCGCCACCGTGCGCGCGGAATTGGCCGAGGCGGGGGCGGTGGGGAACCTGCTGTACAACTTCTTTGATGCGCGGGGGCGTCTGGTCGATCACCCGCTGAATGCGCGGGTCATGAGCGCGCCGATCCCCGCCCTTTGCCGCGCGCCGGAACGCATCCTAGTGTCAGGCGGGGCAGAAAAGATCGCGGCGCTGCGCGGGGCCATCGCGCTGGTGCGCCCAACCGTGCTGATCACCGACGAGGTGACCGCTGAGTCGCTGCTGCAAGCCTGAACACCCTCCGAGACCGACATTGGAACGTTCCGCCCCTGCTGCGGGGCGTTTTGCATTTATGATCGCCGCACACTCGACATTCCATGTGAACATTTTTAGTTTGTGTTTGACAAAAGATCACTTCGCGCTTTAGATCACCCCAAGCCCGCCGAAGCGGATGGCCCGAGTCTTTCGTCGCCCTCCAGTATCGGCACTGCATCGAGAGGAGGATTTCATGCCCATCAACGTCGCCCCCACCGGCCTTGCCCGCGACCTGCGCGCCCGCGCAGCGACAGGTCGCCCTGTCCGCATCGGCCTGATCGGCGCAGGCGAAATGGGGACGGATATCGTTGCCCGTGTCGCCCATATGGAAGGCATCGAAATCGGGGCGATTTCAGAACTGAACCCGGTGAACGCGCATAAGGCGGTGGACATCGCCTTCCGCGAAAAGGGCCACTCGCGGGATGCCTCGACCACCGACAGCGTCAATGCCGCGATTGAGGCGGGCAAGATTGCGATCACATCGGACGCGAATGCGATCCTGAACTCCGGCCTGATCGATGTGGTGATTGATGCCACCGGCATTCCCGCCGTCGGGGCAGAGATTGGCCTGCGCGCGATGGAGCATGGCAAGCATCTGGTGATGATGAACGTTGAGGCCGACGTGACCATCGGCGCCTATCTGAAATCCGAAGCGGACCGTCTGGGCGTGACCTATTCCTTGGGCGCCGGGGATGAGCCGTCCTCCTGCATGGAGTTGATCGAATTTGTTTCAGCCATGGGTCACCGCATCGTCGCTGCAGGCAAGGGCAAGAACAACCCGCTGAATATCGACGCCACCCCTCCAGCCTATGAGGAAGAGGCCGCGCGGCGGCACATGAATGTGCGCATGCTGGTGGAATTCATCGACGGCTCCAAAACCATGGTGGAGATGGCCGCCATCGCCAATGCCACCGGCCTTGTGCCGGATGTGGCCGGGATGCACGGCCCTGCCGCGACGTTGGACCAGTTGAACAAGGTGCTGATCCCCAAGGCCGATGGCGGCGTGTTGGACCGGGTCGGGGTGGTGGATTACTCCATCGGCAAGGGTGTGGCCCCCGGCGTGTTCGTGGTGGCCGAAATGGACCACCCGCGCATCTGGGAACGGATGGAGGACCTGAAGATGGGCAAGGGACCCTACTTCACCTTCCACCGCCCCTATCACCTGACCAGCCTTGAGGTGCCGCTGACCTGCGCCCGTGTGGTGCTTTACGGCAAGGCCGACATGGTGCCGCTGGCCAAACCGGTGGCCGAGGTCTGCGCCGTGGCCAAGAAAGACATGGCCGTGGGCGAGCGTCTGGATCAGATCGGCGAGTATTGCTACCGCGCTTGGGTGATAGAAACCGCCGTGGCGCGTGCCGATGGCGCGATCCCCTGTGGCCTGCTGGCCGGTGGCACTGTCACCGCACCGATCCGCAAGGGCGAGTTGATCACCTATGGCAATGCCAAACCCGCCGACGGCAGCCGCATCGCCGCCCTGCGGGCGCGTCAGGATGAGTTGGTCTACGGCGTGAAGGAGGCGGCGGAATGACCGTTCAGGACAATATCCCCTTTGCGATACGCCACTTCTCGCCCGCCGCATTGCGTGAGGCGCTGCGGAAGATGCACCTGATCCGCCTGTTCGAAGAAGGGGCCGAGGAAAGCTATATGCGCGGGCTGATCCACGGCACGATGCACCTGTCCATCGGACAGGAAGCCTCTGCCGTTGCCACCTGCATGGAGTTGACGGACGCCGACAAGATCACCTCCACCCACCGAGGCCACGGCCATTGCATTGCCAAGGGTGCCGATGTGGGGCGGATGTTTGCGGAATTCTTCGGCAAGGAAACCGGCTATTGCCATGGGCGCGGCGGGTCGATGCACATCGCGGATGTGAAAACTGGGAACCTTGGCGCGAATGGCATCGTCGGGGGTGGCCTGCCCATCGCCGTGGGGGCGGCGCTGACCGCGAAACGCTTGGGGCGCGATGACGTCACCATTTGCTTCTTTGGCGATGGCGCCAACAATGAAGGCGCGTTCCATGAGGCGCTGAACATGGCGGCGATCTGGAAACTGCCGGTGATTTTTGTCTGTGAAAACAACAAATACGGCATGTCCACGCCTGCGGCCTATGCCACGGCGGTGCCCAACATCGCAGACCGCGCGGCGGCCTATTCCATGCCGGGCGTGACAGTGGACGGCAACGACTTCTCCGCCGTGGCCGAAGCGCTGCACATCGCCATCGCGCGGGCACGAGCGGGCGATGGGCCATCCTTGGTGGAAAACCTGACATACCGTTGGCGCGGGCATTCCAAATCCGACCGCAACCGCTATCGCACCAAGGATGAGATCGAGGATTGGATGACCCGCGACCCCATCGCCCGCTTCCGTGCCGAACTGATCGCGCATGGCGTGCTGGACACGGCGGAGGCCGAGGCGGTTGAGGCGGAGGCGAAACAGGCCGTGGCGGATGGCGTGGACTTCGCCAAGGCCAGCCCTGCGCCGGGCATCGGCGACGTCACGAAATTCGTCCATGCAGAGGTGGCGGCATGAACGCCCAGACCCAGATCACCGAAGTGACATCCCCCGGCGAAACCCGCGAAATGAGCTATGCCGAAGCCATCCGCGATGCCATGACGATCGCGCTGGACCGCGACCCGACCGTGATATTGATGGGCGAGGATATCGGCACCTATGGCGGCGCGTTTCAGGTCACGCTGGACCTGATCGACAAATACGGCCCTGAGCGCATCATGGATACCCCGATTTCCGAACTCGGCGGGGCCGGTGTGGCGGTGGGGGCGGCGCTGACGGGGTTGAAGCCGATTTTTGAATTCCAATTTAGTGACTTCGCCGCCTTGGCGATGGAACAGATCGTCAACCAAGCGGCGAAACTGCGCTACATGCTGGGCGGTGAGGCGGCGGTGCCCGTGGTGTTCCGCATGCCCGCAGGATCGGGCACCGGGGCGGCGGCGCAGCATTCGCAATCGTTTGAGGCATGGTTCGGCCATGTGCCGGGGCTGAAGGTGGTGCAACCCTCCACCCCCGAGGATGCCAAAGGTCTGCTTCTGGCGGCTTTGGCGGACCCCGATCCGGTGATCGTGTTCGAACATAAGCTCTTGTACAAGATGAAGGGGCAGGTGCCGACGGGCTATTACACCACCCCCATCGGCAAGGCCGCCATCCGCCGTACGGGCGATGCGGTGACCATCGTCGCCTCTGCCATCATGGTGCATCGCGCGCTTGAGGCCGCGACGAAACTGGCGGCGGAAGGGATCGAGGTTGAAGTGATCGACCTGCGCTCTGTCCGGCCGATCGACCGCGACACGATCATCGCGAGCGTCAAGAAAACCGGCAAGTTGCTCTGCGTCTACGAAGGCGTCCGCACGCTCGGCGTCGGTGCGGAAATCAGTGCCTTGATCGCCGAAAGTGAGGCGTTTGATTATCTGGATGCGCCGATCCAGCGGTTGGGCGGGGCCGAAGCGCCGATCCCCTATAACCCCGATCTGGAACGCGCCGCCGTGCCGCAAGTGGCCGATATCGAAACCGTCGCGCGCCGTCTGGCCAAGGGCGAGGTCTGAGATGCCCGTCGAAGTCATCATGCCCAAGGTGGACATGGACATGGCCAGGGGCACGCTCGCGATCTGGCATGTCGCCGAGGGTGAGGCGGTGAAGAAAGGCGCGGCGCTGTTCGACATCGAAACCGACAAAGCCGCGATGGAGGTGGAGGCCCCGGCCTCTGGCATCCTGCGCCAGATCCTCGCCCAACCGGGTCAGGTGATCGCTGTGGGCAGCCCCGTCGCCTATCTTTATGCGGAAGGGGAGGCTGTGGTGGGTCTGCCTTCTGCCGCACCCGAAACGTCCGAGGTCATGGCCGTCGCAGACCCTGCCCCCGCCATCGCCACGGCGCAAACCCCGGCACAGGTCGCAGACGAGGCAGGCGACCTGCGCGCCACCCCGGTTGCCCGCCGTCTGGCGCGGGAGGCGGGTTTGGCATTGGCCGAGGTGCTGGGCAGCGGTCCGCGCGGGCGCATCCAGCGGGCCGATGTGGAAACCGCCCTTGCGCGGCGCGAGTTGAAAGCAACTGCTTCGCAAGCACTGCAATCGCCCCCGATTCTATCGTATGCGACTCAAAACACACCCCCACTGGAGTGGTCCCCCCAACCAGGCGACCTGCATGTCACGACGCGCAAGGGCACGGGCACGCCGCTCGCAATGATCCACGGCTTTGCAGCGGATTCGACGGGTTGGCTGGCGCTGGAACGCGCCTTGCCGCGCGATCTACCGCTGATCCGGATTGATCTGCCGTCGCATGGACGCTCCCCTCTGCGGCGTTTGGCGGGCTTTGCCGATCTGGCGAAAGCCGTTGTGCAGGTGTTTGACCGCGTGGCCGAAGGACCTGTGCATCTCTTGGGCCATAGCCTTGGCGGCGCGGTGGCGCTGGCGCTGTCGGACATCCGCCCGCGTCAAGTGAGAACGCTGTCGTTGCTGTCGCCTGCGGGCTTAGGGCCGGAAATCGACGGCGCGGCGCTGAACGGCATCGCGCGGGCAAGCACCGCCGATAGCCTTGCGCCCTGGTTGAAACGCCTGACCGCACGGCCCGATGGCATCAGCCATGACTTTGCCAAGGCCGCGATGCTGGCGCGGATCGACCCCGATCTGCGGGCGGCGCAGCAAGAGTTGGCCCAAGTGCTGTTCCCCGATGGGGTGCAGGCCTTTGACCTGACCGCCGCGTTGGAGCGGGTGACGGCCCCGACGCTGATGGTCTGGGGCCGGGATGACCGCATTCTGCCGTGGAAACAGGCGCTTGCCGCGCCCGGAGAGGTTGCCTTGCACCTTTTGCGCGGGGTGGGCCATGTGCCGCATATGGAAGACCCCGACACCGTGGCCGCGCTGATTGGCCGACATCTGAAATGACGTAAACGCCCCGGTCCACCGCCGGGGCGTTCGGCCTATCGGTGGCAGATTCCCGGTGCTAGACTTGCCTCAAGGAGTCACCCGCCATGCCAAACCGTTCGCCCTTTCCGCTGCCCCGCCTTGATGCGGCGCCACTCAAAGATGTGGCGCGCTCTTTGCGCTTTGTGGCCGAACGCGGGGGGCGCACGCTGAAACAGGCACTGCCCTTGGATGCCCTGCCCGAACCCGCCGCGCGGCTGGCCGAAGGGGCCTTGGCAACGGTGGAACTTTTGGGGGCCACGGCACAAAGAGGTGTATCGGGCCTCGCCCATAGCCTGCTAGACCCGGATGGTCCCCCGCCGCCCCTGACCGCCGCCGATGCGGATGCCGAAGGTCGCTTTGCCGCCGCCCTTCAATCAGGCCTCACCCGCGCCTTGGCGCTGCTGGGGGCAAGTTCGGCCCTTGTCAGCGAAACCGCCGCCGCGCGGGCCTGGCGTGAGGTGATGGCCGCAGGTCCGGGTGCGACAGAGGCGGAAACCGCCGCCGCGCTGCATCAGGCGCTGCTGGCTGCTGGCGTGGTGCGCGAGGTGGTCTGGCCAGAAGAGACACCGCTCCCCGAGGCGC
>JAIYDR010000378.1 GCA_027487395.1 Rhodobacter sp.
AGGGATGTGGCTCCCGGTCACCATCACCGCCGCCGCCCCCGCGCCCATCGCGGCCAAGGCCAGCGCAGGCGTCGGCACTGCGCCGCAATCCGTGACATCCACCCCTTCGCCCCGCGCCGCCGCGATCACCACATCCGCCAGCATCGGCGAAGAGTCCCGCAGGTCGCGCCCGACAAACAGCCCCGTCCCCATCGGACAGGCAGCGATAAAGGCGCGGATGTGATCGGCCACAAGCGAAGGCGTCAATTCCACCACAAGCCCACGCAACCCGCTGGTCCCGAACTTCGGTGCCATTGCTACCCCTCACACGAGCAAAGCCGATCCCCTTGGCCCCGCCTCTAGAATGCGTATAGCCTGTGGCCAATGTATTGGGCAATCAATCAGGGTATCATGATTCATCCGGTTATTTTGTGTGGCGGGTCGGGCACCCGTCTCTGGCCTGTGTCCCGCCAAAGCTACCCCAAGCAATTCACCAAACTGACAGGCGCGCGCAGCCTGTTTCAGACCTCGGCCCTGCGCTGCCGGGGCGCGGGTTTTGCAGCCCCCCTGATCATCACCGGCGATCCCTTCCGCTTTATCGTGATCGAGCAATTGGCCGCCGTAGAAATCGCACCGCAAGGCGTGCTGATTGAACCGGCCGCGCGCAACACGGCCCCCGCCATCCTTGCCGCCGCGCTGCATCTGGCGGCCCAAGACCCAGAGGCGGTGATGCTGGTGCTGCCTTCTGACCATGTGATCCCCGATGCCGAGGCCTTCCGGGATGCCGTGCAAACCGCGCTGCCCCGGGCGCAGGCAGGGGATCTGGTGACCTTCGGGATTCAACCGGATCGGGCTGAAACCGGCTATGGCTATCTGCGCCTGACCGCAGCTTTGGCCGGGACTATTGGCCCGCAACCGCTTGCGGCCTTTGTTGAAAAACCCGATGCCGCTCATGCTGCTGCCATGGTCGCCGACGGGCTGCATCTGTGGAATGCGGGGATTTTCCTGTTTTCCGCCCGCGCCATCCTGGACGCCTTCGCTGCCCATGCGCCCACCCTGCTGCCCCCCGCCACAGCCGCCGTGACCGAGGCCGCGACCGACCTTGGCTTCACCCGGCTTGCCGCCACGCCTTGGGCCGCGCTGCCCGACATCTCGGTCGATTACGCCATTATGGAAAAGGCGCGCAATCTGGCAGTGATGCCCTTCACAGGGCGCTGGTCCGACCTCGGGGGGTGGGAGGCCGTGTGGCAAGAGCTTGGCCCCGATGCCGCAGGGAACGTGCTGTCCGACGGGGCAACAGCGCTTGACTGCAAAGGCTCTCTCCTGCGGTCCGAGGTAGAGGGGCTGCAACTCGTCGGTATCGGGCTTGAAGATATGATCGCTGTCGCCATGCCCGATGCCGTGCTGATCGCCCGCAAGGACCAATCCCAGCGCGTCAAAGAGGTGGTGGCCACCCTCAAAGCCAAGGGCGCGAAACAGGCGACCGCCTTTGCCCGCGATTTCCGGCCGTGGGGCTGGTACGAAAGCCTTGCCCTTGGGCCGCGTTTTCAGGTCAAGCGCATCGTGGTGCATCCCGGTGCGGCCTTGTCACTGCAATCGCATCACCACCGGTCCGAGCATTGGGTGGTGGTCGAAGGCACCGCAAAGGTCACGGTGAACGATGAGGTCCGGCTGATCTCTGAGAATCAGTCGGTCTATATTCCCTTGGGCGCGGTGCACCGGATGGAGAATCCCGGCAAACTTCCCATGGTGTTGATCGAGGTGCAGACTGGCAGTTACCTCGGCGAGGATGACATCATCCGCTATGAAGACATTTACGCGCGCACATGATGGACAGCCTGTTCTTCGTCGCCTCCAAGCTGATCTGGGCCCTTCTGCGCCCGGACAGCCTGCTGATGTTGGCCCTTGCGGCCAGTTGGCTGCTGCTGCGCCGCCGCCCTGCCTTCGCCCGCAGCTTGCTGGGCCTGACCCTCTTGGCAATGGCAGGTCTCGCGATCTGGCCGGTGCAGAACCTGCTGCTTGCGCCGCTGGAAAACCGCTATGCCTCGCCGGTGATACCGGGTGATGTGGCCGGGATCATCGTCCTTGGCGGCGCGGAATTGGCCGACGAAAGCGCTCTGCGCAATCAGGTACAGATGAATGCCGGGGCCGAGCGGATGACGGCGGCCATGACGCTGGCCCGACTCTATCCGGCGGCACAGCTGATCTTCACCGGCGGCAGCGGCAAGCTGGGCGGAGGGGCCTCGGGGTCAGACGTGGCGAAAAGACTGTTTGCCGAGCTTGGCCTGCCGCCTGACCGTCTGATCTTGGAAACCGCCTCGCGCAACACCGCCGAAAACGCGACGCTGACAGCAGCGCTGCTTCAGCCTGAACCGGGGCAGCATTGGCTTTTGGTCACCTCAGGCTACCATATGCCGCGCTCTGTCGCCGCCTTCTGCGCGGCGGGGTGGACCGGGCTCATTCCCTATCCGGTGGATTACCGCAGCTCCGACGATGGCGCAGGGTGGCGGTTTGCGGAAAACGCGGCGGACCTGACCACGGCGTGGCGAGAATCGATCGGCCTTCTGGCCTACCGCCTGACCGGACGCGCCACTGACCCGTCGCCAGAGTGCCTCGCTCTCTGAGCCGCGTCCCTCACTTCATCTTGGCTGAAATACCCCACGGGGGGTGCGGGGGGTGTGAAACCCCCCGCTTTTGTCGGTGGGGTTCGGGGGGTGTGAAACCCCCCGCTTCTTTGGGGTCATTCGTCTTCCCGCGACATGCCCGCGAGCAAGATCCGTTCCTTACGCCGCCGCGACAGTTCATACCAAACCGCTGCCAACAGCGTGATCGAAATCATGATCAAGGCCAGCGCGTTGATTGTGGGCGTGATGCCCGATCGCACTTTAGAGAAGACATAGACGGTCAGCGTATCCACCCCGCCACGGGTGAACTGCGTGACGTTGAAGTTTTCGATGGATTGGAAAAAGGCCACCGCGCCCCCGGCCCCGATGGCGGGGTAAAGATGCGGCAAAAGGATACGCCGCATCACCTGTCCGTGGCTGGCACCCAAATCAAGTGCCGCCTCTTCCAATGCGCCATCAAAGGTCTGCAACCGCGCCAAGACCAGCAGCATCACCATCGCGGCGATATAGCTGACCTGCCCCAGCACCGACAGATGCAGCCCCGGCGGCACACCGATCTTGTTCCACATCAGCAGGGTGGAAATCCCGATGACCGCGCCGGGGATCAGGATCGTTGAGATCATCAGCCCGTAAATCACCGTCCGAATCCGGCCCGAGATCGAGTTGATCAGGATGGCCGAGGCTGTGCCGATGATGATCGAAATCACGGCCACTGCCAGCGCCACAACCATGGTGTTGAACAGCGCCACCCACATCCGCTCATCCTGAAACAGGTCGTAGAACCAGTGTAGGGTCCAACCGCGCCAGGGCACGATGGAGGGCAGTTTGGAGTCGTTGAACGCCGCCCCCGCCATGATCACCAAGGGGATCAGCAGGTAGATCAGGAACGCGCCCATATAAAGGTGCGCCAGCGTTGTTCTTAGCTTGTGCATGATCCCGCCCCCTTATTTCGCGATGTCTGACAGCTTCACGCGGAAGATCCACATGACCAAGCTGACAAAAGCGGTGCAAAGGAACAGCAGCAAGAAGGCATAGGCCGAGGCCGTGTTCCAATCCAGTGCATCGTTCATCCATTGCTGAATGGTCTGGGTGAACCATTGCGAGGTGGTCGAGCCCAAGATCGACGGCACCAGAAGTGAGCCCGCCGACAGCATGAACACCATCACAGCCCCCGATGCGATGCCCGGCTTGGAATGCGGCAACACGATCCGCCAATGGATGCGCCAACGCGAGGCACCCAGATCCTCCGCCGCCTCAATCTGGTTGGTGTCCAGCGACGAGATGGCGTTGTAGATCGGGAACAGCATGAACAGGATATAGGTGTAAACCAAACCAATCAGCACCGCGTCATAATCAGTGATCCAGCGGATCGGCTTTTCGATCAGATACAGCGACAGCAGCAGCGAGTTCAGCGGCCCCTTCAGCGCAAGGATGATCCACCACGCGAAAGCACGCAGGACCTCAGACACCCAGAGCGGAACAAAAAGCAGCAGCAAGAGCGTCGGGACCGATTTTGGATTGGCGATCTTGGCCAGATAAAAGGCAATCGGATAGGCCAGCACGAAACAGGCCAGGGTCACGGTCACCGAATACCAGATCGTCAGGAAAAAGGTCCGGATATGCACCGGCACCATGAAGCTCATGCCAAAGATCGACGTCTCAATCGATCCGTCAAAGACCTTCAGATAGTTGTTGACGGAATAGACATCCTTCGGCCCCCCCATCTCGACCACCGGCAGATAGGGGCGGAAGCTGGATTCAAAAAGGGTGATATTGGGGATGATGACCAGCATCAGCAGCCAAAAGGCCACCAAAAGCACCATCAACCCGGTCAGTCCCGCGCCGTAACGTCGGATCAGGTCTTGCATCGCGGCCCCTCCTCAGCGGTCGGTTTCGGCGTCGGGCAGGATGGCACCGCGGGCGGGGTCAAAGGACATGAAGGCCGCAGAGCCGATGGCAGGCACCGTGGCCGCGCCGTCGTTGCGAATCTCGGCCACCAGAGTCTTGCCACCCGCCGCTTTGCCTTGGATCGAGATAAAGCTGCCCTCAAAGGACACTTCCGAAATCGTGACGGGGACAGAGTTTTCCGCCGCCGCCGTCAGGCTGATCGCGGTATGTTCGGGGCGCACGAACAGTTTTACGCCCTTGCCTTTGGCCAATTCACCCAACCGCGCGCGGAAGGTGCCAAGCGAGGTTTCATAACTGGCCATGCCGCTGGCCGGGTTGACCACCGTGCCGTCGAAGATGTTGTTTTCGCCCACGAAGGACGCGACGAAGCCGTTGACGGGATTGTTGTAAATCTCGCGCGGGTCCGACACTTGCTGAATGCGGCCATGGCTCATCACGCCGACACGGTCGGACATCGCCAAAGCCTCACCCTGGTCATGGGTGATGTAGATGAAGGTCACGCCGGTGCGTTTCTGGATGGCGCGCAATTCGGCGCGCATATGCTGGCGCAGTTTCAGATCCAGCGCTGACAGCGGTTCGTCCAGCAGCATCACCGCCGGTTCCACTGCCAAGGCGCGCGCAATCGCCACGCGCTGCTTTTGCCCGCCCGAAAGCTGGCTGGGAAATTTGTCAGCCGCGCCCGGCAGATCGACCAGTTGCAGCAGCTCATCGGCCCGCGCCCGGCGCTTGGCTTTGTCGACGCCCCGCACCTCAAGCCCGAAGGCGATGTTTTCCGCAACCGTCATCAGCGGGAACAGCGCAAGGTTTTGAAAAATCAGCGCAGTGGGGCGCTGGTTGGGACGTTGGCCCACCACATCGACGCCGCCAATGCGGATCACGCCTCGGGTCGGCTCAGTAAAGCCCGAGATCATCCGCAGGATCGTGGTCTTGCCGCAACCCGAGGGGCCGAGGAAGGAAAAGAACTCTCCGGGTTTGATGGAGACGTTTACATGATCGACGGCGCGGAAGCTGCCAAAGTCACAGACGACATTTTCAAGATCGATTCCGGCGCTCATCGGCCTTGTTCCCCCGAGGTCTTTTGTTCTTTGTAATCATCGGCCAAAGCCGCATTCAGGTCTAGCGGTCCTGTTCGTCACCGCGCAGGATAGTGCCAGTTTCCCAGTCGCTGTTGGTCCAGAAACGACGCAATGCCCACAAAATGAACTCGCCGGGCCCAAGGGACCCGGCGAGCGCAAAGTTAGGGCAGATCAGGCTGCCTTGTACTTGTCCGCATATTCCGCGCGCTTGGCGAGGAACTCTGCCGACTGATCCGGCCACCACCACAGATTGGCCAAGGCCGCATCGTTGAAGGTGGCGTTGTAGAAGGCCGACACTTCCGGATCCATCAGCTCGGGTCCGCCCTTGCCGACCGGGTTCGCGCCGAACGCGGTTGCCCACAGCGCCGAACCTTCGGCGGTGGAAACCCACTTGGCGAATTCATGCGCCTGTTCGACGTTGGCGGCGTTCTTCATCAGCACCAGACCCTGGTTCCAGGCAAAGGCACCTTCAGCCGGGGCGACATAGCCGTAGTTGCCCTGCTTGCCCATGTTCAGGCCGGTCGAATCCCAGCACAGACCCATCGTCGCGCCGTTGGCCAAGAAGCCAGCCTGCGCTTCGTTTTCGCCCGACCACCACTGAACGACGTTGCCCTTGGCCTTGATGGCCTCGGCCAGAGCGATGTCCCACAGTTCGGTCATCGCAGCCATGTCGGTGTAGCTATCCATCCACGGACGCGGCAGTTTGCCGGATGCGTCGAGGAAGCGGCCCATTGCAGCCAGCGCCGAATGCGGACGCAGCACAACCTGGTTGGCGGGGTCGAACAGCGCGCCCAGCGAGGCAGGCTCGCCCAGAACGGCATTGTCCTTGTCCACGACCAGCGCTTCGGTGCCCCAGACGGACAGAACGATCATGCGCTGACCGTCAATGGTCGAACGCTCACCGATGGAACCATCAGCCATGCCCGGCAGGTAGTTGTCCAGCGCCAGCTTGGCGGTGTCCCAGCCCTGAACCAGACCGTTGGAATTCCAAGCGGCCACACGGTCCACGGTCGGCTCATAGATGTCCATGCCGCCGGTCGAAATCATCGCCTTGCCTTCGGCGAACATGTCGTCCTGGCTCGGCATTTCTTTGAAGTTCACCGTGATGCCGGTGGCCGCTTGGAACGCCGGGATGACCTTTTCGGCCATGCCCGGATAGCCGGCCCAGCCGGTGAAGTTCAGCTCGCCCGAAGAGGCCAGCGCCTTCTTCGAGATGATCGCCGGAGCAGCCAGCGCACCCAGCATCAGGGCCGAGCCCTTGAGCACCGAGCGGCGGTTCATCAGAAGTTCTTTTTTCACGTGAGTCTCCCCATTCATTTGAGCCTTCGACGCCTGTCTGCCTTGGTTCCATGACTGCACGATGACAATCGAGAAACATGGCGCAAACGCCTTTGGTCGTGGCGAACCTTATGCGGGCCGGGATTGTGACGTCAAACGAATCTGATTGATTGGTCAGCTAAGAAAAGATTTTCACTGTTCGGAAAGGCGATTTCGCGTGCAATCTGCGCCTTGCAGGGCCCCTGACCTGCAAAAGAAAAAGGCGTCACAATCCGCGATTGTGACGCCCCTGCGGTGATTTGTGACAACCACCTTAGACGATTCCACCGCCCGCGCCGCTGACCTTGGGACGAATGGCCGCAACCTGGGCCCGATAGCCAGAGGCGCGATAGGTCGCCACCGGATCAATCGCGCCACCCTGCTGATAGCGGGCCATGGCGAGAATCGGTTCAACGTCGGTGCGGAACCCACGCTTCAGCAAGGTCGTTGCCATCAGCGCGTCATTGCCCTCTTGCGCCGCGTGCAAGGCTGCGCGGTCCACCAGCAGCGCTTGGGCATAGGCACGCTGCACCTCGGTGGCGGAAACCATCAGGCTTTCGATGGGATCGGTGACGTTGTGGCTTTGGTCCAGCATATGGGCCGGGGTGAAACCGGGCTTGCCCTCGGCCTCGACCAATTCGTTGAACACAAGGAACAGCCGGTAGGGATCAATGCTGCCGGTATCCAGATCGTCGTCGCCGTACTTGCTGTCGTTGAAGTGAAAGCCGCCCAGTTTGTTGAACTGGATCAAGCGGGCCACAATCATTTCGATATTCACATTCGGCGCATGGTGGCCAAGGTCCACAAGGCAATAGGCTTTGGGGCCAAGCTCTTGCGCGATCAGGTAGTTGGTGCCCCAATCCTGAACAACCGTCGAATAGAAGGCCGGTTCATACATCTTGTGCTCGGTGAACACGCGCCAATCGTCGGGAAGCGCCGCATAGACGGCGCGCATCGCCTCAAGATACCGTTCAAACTGCCGGGTAAAGTTGGTCTGGCCGGGGAAGTTGGAGCCGTCGCCGATCCAGACGGTCAGAGCTTTAGACCCCAAGGCCGCACCGATTTCGATGCATTCGATGTTGTGATCCACCGCCTGCTGGCGCGTCGCAGCATCGGCGTTGGAAAGTGAGCCGAACTTGTAGGACTGCGCCTGACCGGGCTGATCCTGAAAGGTGTTGGAATTCATCGCATCGAACCCCAGCCCCACCTGTTCCGCCTTGGCCAAAAGGTCCGCCGCCGGGGCTTTGTCCCACGGGATGTGCAAGCTGACAGAAGGCGTCGCGCGGGTCAGGCTTTGGATCACGCCGCAATCATCGAGCTTGTCGAAAATGTGGCGCGGCTCGCCCTCACCCGGAAAGCGGGCAAAGCGGGTGCCGCCGGTGCCAACGCCCCAGCTGGGCACCGCCACACCATAAGCCGCCACTTTGGCGCGGATCGCGTCGATGCGGATCCCCCGGCGGTCCAGATGCTCACCCAACGCGTTATAATCGGCCTGCAAGCCATTGATGTGCTTTTCGTTTTCGGCGTCGATGATGGATTTGTCGATCATGATGCTCACCGCGTGAAGGCTTGGACGTTGCCCGCATCCACGTTCAGGATATTCCCGGTGGATTTGGAGGAGAGGTCAGAGCACAGGAAATAGGCCGCTTCGGCAATATCTTCCGGCAAGACCGAGCGTTTCAGCAAGGACCGCTGGCGATACATCTCTTCCAGCCCTTCCTTGTCGGTCTTGTAGGTGCTGGCGCGCTGGTCAAGCCATTCGCCCGACCAGATCTTGGACCCGCGCAGCACGGCATCGGGGTTGACCACATTGACGCGAATCCCCGCCTCGGCCCCTTCCAGCGCAAGACAGCGTGCCAGATGAATCTCTGCCGCCTTGGCCGTGCAATAGGCCGATGCGTTCGGGCTTGCTGCCAAACCGTTCTTTGAGGCCACAAACACCACCGCACCGCCGATTTTCTGCGCGCGGAAGGTCTTGAACGCCTCACGGCTGACAAGGAAATAGCCGGTGGACAGGATGTCCATGTTCTTGTTCCACAGCGCCAAGGTCGTCTCTTCAATCGGCGCGGAGGAAGCAATCCCGGCGTTGGACACGAGGATATCCAAACCACCAAACTCTACCGCCGTTTGGGCGAAGGCAGCGATGACCTGATCTTCTTGCGTGACGTTCATCATCACGGTCCGCACCACATCGGCCCCGTGCCGTTTGGTCAGGTTCTCTGCCGTCGCGGCCAAAGCGACCGCGTCGATATCGGCCAGCACCACACAAGCGCCCTCGCGCAGGAAGCGTTCCGCCGTGGCCGAGCCAATCCCCCCCGCCCCGCCCGTGACCAAGGCCACGCGACCGGCCAGCGATTTCGGCTTGGGCATGCGTTGGAGTTTCGCTTCCTCCAGCAGCCAATACTCGATGTCGAAGGCCTCTTGCTCCGGCAGGCCGCAATAGGTGCTGACGGTATCCGCGCCGCGCATTACGTTGATGGCGTTGACGTAGAATTCGCCGGAGATCCGCGCCGTCGCCTTGTCCTTGGCGAAGGTCAGCATCCCCACGCCGGGCACAAGGTAAACCACGGCATTGGGATCACGCAGCGGCGGCGAGTTGGGGTGTTTGCAGCGGTCGTAATAGGCGGCATAGCCTTTGCGATACTCCGCCACCTGCCCGGCCAAAGCGGCCAAGGTGGCATCGACATCGGGTGCCGCGGGATCAAAACCCACCACCAACGGGCAGATTTTGGTCCGCAGGAAATGGTCCGGGCAAGAGGTTCCCAAGGCCGCCAAAGGTGCCAGCTTGGCCGAATTCACAAACTCCAGCACCGCAGGTTGATCGTCGAAATGGCCGACCATGTGATGATCGCCCGAGATCATCCCCCGGATTGCAGGCATCAGCCGTGCCGCCACCGCGCGGCGTTGATCCGCGGCCAAGCTGTCCTTGACCGCGCCGCCAAAGATCACTTTGCCCGCCGTTTCCGCCGCAAACCAATCCATCGCTTTCTGGATAATGGCGATGGTCAGTTCATAGCAGGTCTTGGCGTCGTCATCCCAAGTGAAGAGGCCATGCGATTCCAGCACCACGCCCTTGGCGTTGGGGTTTTCCAGACAGAATTTTTCCAGCCACAGGCCAAGCTCATAGCCCGGCCGTTTCCACGGCAGCCAACCGATGTCATCGCCGAAAATCCGCGCCGTCAATTCGCGCGAATTCTGCGATGCGGCGATGGCGATGATGGCATCGGGGTGCATGTGATCAACGTGGTTCTTCGGCACATAGGCATGCAGCGGCGTGTCGATACTTGCCGCTCGCGCGTTCAGATTAAAAGTGCAATGGGGCAGATAGCCCACCATCGCATCCTCCATATGCACGCCCTTGTAGACACCCTTCAGCGCGCGCAGCTTGGCCATATACAGCGTGGCAAAGCCGTCCATCTTGATGGACCCCACATCCCCGCCCGAACCCTTGACCCACAGCACTTCAACCTGTTCGCCGGTCAGCGGGTCCGTCTCCATCACCTTGGCACTGGTGTTGCCGCCGCCGTAATTGGTGATCCGCTTGTCCGACCCCAGCAGATTCGAGCGATAGAGCAGCTTTTCAGCCTCGGTCATCCCACCCGCGCGGGCGTCATCCCAAAGGTTTGAAAGCCGGGCACCGGCGGCGGCTGTGGTCATGGCATCCTCCCTTGGCGCGGGCAGACTCTCCGCGCTTTGGTCAAGGAATGTGACCACCACAGCGAATTGTCAATCAAAAACGATCACGTTCAATCATGCTGCAAGTGCAAAATGATTTCTGTGACTGAAAATGATTGACAGTGATTGGTTTCGATGAAAGGTTTTGTAACAGGGAGGACGCAATGCACGAAAGCGAACGGCACAGAATCATCCTGTCGGCAGTGCAGGACCGTCCCGTGGCCACGGTGGCGGACCTTGTGGCGCTGACCTCGGCCTCTGAGGCGACGGTGCGCCGCGATATCGCGACGCTGCATGTGCAAAAGAAACTGCGCCGGGTGCGGGGCGGGGCCGAGTCCATCGCGCCGCCGCAATTCGTCGGTCTGGCGGGGCGTCCGTTTTCCGTCAACGAAACGATGCACAGCGCACAGAAACGCGCCATCGCCCGCGCTGCCGTCGAGTTATGCGAAGATGGCGATCCGATCATCGTCAACGGCGGCACCACGACGTTCCAGATGGTGCACCCTCTTTCTACCCGCCGCTTGCAAGTGTTCACCAACAGCTTTCCGATTGCGGATCACCTGCTCAAGCATTCCAAGAACACCGTGCTTTTGCCCGCAGGCGCGATCTACCGCGAACAAAACATCATCCTGTCGCCCTTTGACGAGGATGGCAGCCGCCATTTCTACGCCCGGCGCATGTTCATGGGCTGCCGGGGCCTAGGGGCGCTGGGGCTGATGGAGGGCGATCCTCTGCTGGTTCAGGCCGAGCAAAAGCTGATCGGTCAGGCGGACGAATTGGTGGTGCTGGCCGACAGTTCGAAATTCACTCAACGCTCCAGCCTGATCCTATGCGCGCTGTCGCGCATTCACACGCTGATCACCGACGAAGGCATTTCCGACCGCGACGCCGCGATGTGCGACGCGGCCGACATCAAACTGATCGTGGCGCAGGTCGGCGCTGCGGACAGAGGCCAAACCGCGCAGGAGGCTTGAACGCGCGGTTCCGACTAAAAACGCTCAGGGAGGACAGAATGAGCATTCTTCGCAAGGCACTGACAACGGCGGCCATGGCCGTCGCACTGATGGCAGCCACTGGCGCACATGCCGAAACCAAGCGCATCGCGCTGGTGGTCAAAGCGCTGGGGATCGGCTTCTTTGAAGCGGCAAACAAGGGCGCCGAAGAGGCTGCCAAGGAACTGGGCGATGTGGAAATCATCTACACCGGCCCGACCGATACCACCGCTGAGGGCCAGATCGAAGTGATCAACAGCCTGATCGCGCAGGGCGTTGACGCCATTGCCATCTCGGCCAACGATCCGGACGCTGTCGCCCCCGCCCTGCAAAAGGCGATGGAGCGTGGCATCACCGTGATCTCGTGGGACTCGGGCGTGGCCAAAGAAGGCCGCCAGATGCACCTGAACCCATCGTCCAGCGCCCTGATCGGCAACACGATCATCAAGCTGGCCGCTGATCACATGCCCGAAGGCGGCGATGTGGCGATCCTGTCGGCCACCTCGACCTCCACGAACCAGAACATCTGGATCGAAGAGGCCACCAAGGTCCTGCCGAACTACCCGAACGTCAACCTTGTCGCCACCGTCTATGGTGATGACCTTGCGGATAAATCCTACCGCGAAGCCCAGGGCCTGATCGCCACCTACCCGAACCTGAAGGCCATCATCGCACCGACGACCGTGGGCATCCTTGCCGCGTCGCAGGCTGTGACGGACGCTGGCAAAATCGGCGCGATCAACGTGACCGGTCTGGGTCTGCCGTCGGAAATGGCCGGGGCCGTGGCTTCGGGCGCGACCAAGTCCTTCGCGATCTGGAACCCGATTGATCTGGGCTATGCCGCCACCATGCTGGCCTACAACATCTCGAACGGGGCTGCGACCGATCCGGGCGCCTCGATCCCGATGGGCCGGATGGGCGCTGCCACGCTGGACGACAACGGCGAAGCCGCGATGTCTGACCCCTTCACCTATGACGCCTCGAACATCGAACAGTTCAAGTCGATCTTCTGATCCACCTGCACTTGACTGCTCTGGGCCGCTTGTTGCGCGGCCCAGAGCCCCCCCATTTTTTCCTTCGACATTCGGGACCGCCCATGACCGCCGCCCCCTTTTCCGCCCCGCAGCCTGTGCTGCGCCTGTCGGGCATTTCGAAATCCTTTCCAGGCGTGCGTGCCCTGGCCGATGTGCAGCTTGAACTGCACGCAGGCGAAGTGACCGCCCTGATCGGTGAGAACGGCGCTGGAAAATCCACGATTGTCAAGGTGTTGACCGGAATCTATCAACCCGACACCGGTGTGATTGAAATCGAAGGCCAGCCCATCACCTTCCCAACCGCCGAGGCTGCGGCCAAGGCAGGCGTGACCGCGATCCATCAGGAAACGGTGCTGTTTGATGAACTAACGGTGGCCGAGAACATCTTTCTGGGCCATGCCCCGCGCAATCGCTTTGGCCTGATCGACTGGAGCAAGATGGAGGCGCAGTCCCGCGCCCTGCTGTCCCGCATCGGGGCGGCCCTGCACCCGCGCGCCGTGCTGCGCGATCTGGGCATTGCCTCCAAGCATCTGGTGGCCATCGCCCGCGCCTTGTCCATCGACGCACGGGTTGTCATCATGGATGAACCCACCGCCGCCCTGTCCCACAAGGAAATCCACGAGCTTTATGATCTGGTCGAACGGCTGAAGGCCGAGGGCAAGGCGATCCTTTTCATCAGCCACAAGTTCGATGAGATTTTCCGCATCGCCGACCGCTACACCGTGTTCCGTGATGGCCAATTTGTCGGCGCAGGCCGTATGGCCGATGTGACGCGGGGGCAGTTGGTGCAGATGATGGTCGGCCGCTCGGTCGACCAGATTTTCCCTGCCCGCGCCCATAACATCGGCGCACCTGTGCTGACCGTCAGTGGCTACAGCCACCCGACCGAGTTTGCCGACATCAGCTTTACCCTGCATCGTGGCGAAATTCTTGGCTTTTACGGCCTTGTCGGCGCAGGCCGGTCCGAGGTGATGCAATCGCTGTTTGGCCTGACCGTCCCGTCCAAAGGCGCTTGCCGGATCGTGGATCGCGTGGTCGCAATCCGCTCGACCGCGCAGGCGATTGACGAGGGCATCGTCTATGTCCCTGAGGATCGCGGTCGCCAAGGCACAGTCAAGGGCCTGCCGATCTTTCAGAACATCACCCTGCCCAGCCTTGGGCGGATGAACGCCACGGGTTTTCTGAACATGGCGCGCGAGTTCAAATTGGCCCGTGACTACACCCAACGGCTGGACCTGCGCGCGGCGAGTTTGGATCAGGATGTGGGCCTCTTGTCCGGTGGCAATCAGCAAAAAGTTGTCATTGCCAAATGGTTGGCGACGAAACCTCGGGTTATCATCTTGGACGAACCCACCAAGGGCATCGACATCGGATCGAAAGCCGCTGTGCATGAATTCATGGCCGAACTCGCCGCCGAAGGTCTGGCCGTCATCATGGTCAGCAGCGAAATCCCCGAAATCCTTGGCATGTCAGATCGCGTGATCGTCATGCGCGAAGGCCGCATTGCCGCCGAACTCAAGGGCCCCGACATGACGCCAGAACGCCTTGTCCGCATCGCCGCTGGCATCCCGGAGGCCGCATGACATCCTTTCTGAAATCGCGCGAGGCGCTGCTGGCCGCCGCCATCCTGATCCTGCTTGGGGTGATCGCGGCGCGCTTCCCGGCCTTTGTCGCACCCGCGAGCCTTGCCAATGTGTTCAACGACACCGCCCCCTTGATGATCCTCGCCTTGGGTCAGATGGTGGTGATCCTGACCAAGTGCATTGACCTGTCGGTCGCCGCGACGCTGGCCCTGTCGGGCATGGTGGCAGCGCTGTTGAACGGGATGGGCGTGCCCTTGCCGCTGATCCTGCTGATCGTGCTCGCACTCGGCGCGGCTTTGGGGGCGGTGAATGGGCTTTTGGTCTGGAAGGTGGGCATCCCGTCCATCGTCGTCACCCTTGGCACCATGACCATCTTTCGCGGTGTCATCTTCCTGATGACCGATGGCGCATGGGTGAACGCCCATCAGATGAGCGATGCGTTCAAGGCCCTGCCCCGCCATGTCGTCCTTGGCCTGCCGGTGATGGCTTGGGTCGCGGTGGTGGTGATCTTGGTCTTTGCCGTGTTCCTGACCCGCACCGCCTTGGGGCGCAGTTTCTATGCCGTGGGCGGCAATCCCCATGCGGCGGTCTATACCGGCCTTGATGTCGGGCGCACACAGGCGATTGCCTTTGTGGTCTCTGGCACGCTGGCCGCGCTGACGGGCTACCTTTGGGTCGCGCGCTATGCGGTGGCCTACGTCGATATCGCGGGCGGGTTTGAGTTGGACGTGGTCGCCGCCTGTGTGATCGGCGGCATCGCCATCGCGGGGGGCGCGGGCACGGTCGGTGGCGCTGTCTTGGGGGCGCTGTTCCTTGGCGTCATCAAGAATGCTTTGCCAGTCGTTGGCATCTCGCCCTTCTGGCAACTGGCGATCTCAGGCTCCACCATCATCCTCGCCGTTGCCTTCAATGCCCGCCAAACCCGCAAGGCGGGCCGCATC
>JAIYDR010000053.1 GCA_027487395.1 Rhodobacter sp.
CAGTTCCGCCTGCCGCACGATCACCTCGGCCTGTTTGATCGAGGCAATGTCCACCAAGCGGCCTTTATACACAGTCGCCCCCTCACCGCGCGCCTTGGCGTCTGCCATCGCGGCCAGAATCTCGCGGGCCTCGGCCACGGCTGCGTCACTCGGCGTGAACACCTCATTGGCCAGTGCCACCTGCTTGGGGTGGATCGCCCATTTGCCCACCATGCCCAAAGTGGCCGACCGCCGTGCCTGCGCGCGGAACCCTTCATCATCGGAAAAATCGCCGAACGGGCCATCGACGGGCAGGATGCCATGGGTCCGGCAGGCCGCGACAATCGCCGCCTGCGCCCAATGCCACGGGTCCGACCAATGCCGCGCGCCGCCGTGCAGCATATAGTAATTCTCCTGCGTCCCGCCGATTCCCGTCGTCTGCATCCCCATGCTGGCCGCAAAATCGGCCGCGCCAAGGCTCATGGCCTGCAAACGGGTGGAGGATGCCGCAATCGCCTCGACATGCGCAATACCGGCGGCGGATTCGATGATCACTTCAAAGCTGATCGGTTTGGTGCGGCCCTTGGCGCGTTCCACCGCCGTGACCAGCGCATCGACGGCGTAGACATCCTCGGCGCAGCCCACCTTGGGAATCATGATCTGGTCCAGACGGTCGCCCGCTTGTTCCAGCAGGTCCACCACATCGCGATACCACCAAGGCGTATCCAACCCGTTGATCCGCACTGACAGGGTCTTGCGTCCCCAATCCACCTCAGAAATCGCGGCGATGGTATTGGCGCGGGCGATGTCCTTGTCCGACGGTGCCACAGAATCCTCAAGGTCGATGTTGACAACATCCGCATCCGACGCCGCCATCTTGGCGAAGATCGCCGGACGAGAGCCGGGCCCGAACAACTGGCAGCGGTTTGGGCGGGCAGGGGCGGGGGGCTGTAGGCGAAAGCTCATGAATTGTCTCGCAATGATATTACTATGGTGACGCAGACTTGGTTATAAACTTGCGTAACCGAGCGCAAGGATCATTTCGCACTCGCAGCATTGCACTTGCGGCATTGCCATTCCTTCGGGGACTTTCCGCCCAGCGCCACATCTGCCACAACAGCGCAAAGAGGCCCGCCATGATCACCGTCACCGCAGAAACCTTCCGACTTGCCCGCACCTTCACCATCTCGCGCGGCTCCAAGACCGAGGCGCGGGTGCTGACAGTCCGCATCGCGCGCGGCGGGGTGACGGGTTGGGGGGAATGCGTGCCCTATGCCCGCTATGGCGAAACGCTGGACAGTGTGACGGCGCAGATTGAAAGCTTGCCTGCGGATATCAACCGCCAAGACCTGCAATTCGCCCTTCCTCCCGGTGCCGCCCGCAATGCGATGGATTGTGCGCTGTGGGATCTGGCGGCCAAGCAATCCGGCCGCAGTGTCTGGGACCTGCTGAACCGCCCCGCCCCCGTCCCGGCGATCACCGCCTTTACTCTGTCCTTGGACACGCCGGACGTCATGCGCGCACAAGCGGCGGATAACGCTCATCGACCGGTGTTGAAGATCAAGCTCGGCACCCCCGATGACATGCCTCGGCTGGAGGCGGTGCGTCTGGGTGCCCCGCGCCCCGCCATCCTGATCGACGCGAATGAGGGCTGGACGCCCGAGGTTTACGCCGACCTTGCCCCGCATCTGATCCGCCTTGGTGTGGCACTGGTGGAGCAACCCCTGCCCGCAGGACAGGATGAGGCGCTGGCACATATGCCCCGCCCCCTGCCCGTCTGCGCCGATGAAAGCTGCCATGACCGCGCCAGTCTGGCCGCGCTGAAGGGCAAGTACGACATGGTCAACGTCAAGCTGGACAAGACCGGTGGCCTGACCGAAGCGCTGGCCCTGACCGAAGCCGCGCGTGCCCAAGGGTTCGGCGTCATGGTGGGCTGCATGGTCGGCACCAGCCTTGCCATGGCCCCTGCAACCCTGCTGACGGGCCAAGCCGCGCATGTCGATCTTGACGGCCCGCTTTTGTTGGCAGAAGACCGCCCGAACCCGCTGCGGTTTTCCGACCGTGGCATCCATGCGCCTGAACGCGAACTCTGGGGATGACAATGACCCGCATCGTCTATGTGAATGGTGACTACCTGCCCGAGGGCGAGGCCAAGGTTTCGGTCTTTGACCGCGGCTTTCTGATGGCCGATGGCGTCTATGAGGTGACCTCGGTCCTTGGCGGCAAGCTGGTCGATTTCCCCGGCCATATCGTCCGCCTGCACCGCTCGTTGCGCGAATTGGATATGGCAGCCCCCTGTTCCGATGATGATCTCTTGGCGATGCACCGCGAATTGGTGACGCGCAACGGGTTGGATGAGGGCATGATCTACCTGCAAGTCACGCGCGGCAATCCCGGCGACCGGTCCTTCCTGTTCCCGGCGGATGACGTGAAGCCGACGATTGTGGCCTTTACCCAAGCGATCCCGAAACTCGCCGACGCACCCGCCGCCAAGACCGGGTTCAAGGTGATCTCTGTTCCCGACATCCGCTGGGGGCGGCGCGATATCAAAACGGTGCAACTGCTTTATCCGTCAATGGCCAAGATGATGGCGAAAAAAGCTGGCGTGGACGATTCGTGGATGCTGGACGAGGATGGCTTCGTTAACGAAGGCACCTCGAACAACGCCTATATCATCAAGGGCAATCGGATTATCACCCGGCAGTTGACCCATGACATCTTGCACGGCATCACCCGCGCCGCCGTGCTGCGCTTTGCCGCCGAAGCACAGTTTGAGGTGGAAGAACGCCCCTTCACCGTGGCCGAAGTGCAAGCTGCGGATGAGGCTTTCGCCACCGCCGCAACGATATTCGTGATGCCGGTGGTCGAGATGGACGGCAAAGCCATCGGCACGGGCAAGCCCGGCCCGATCGTCACCCGCCTGCGTGAGATTTACATCGAAGAAATGAAAAAGGCCGCGCTGTAAAAGCGCGGCCCTTCTTGCGAACCCATCCGCTGGCGGGCAATCGGTAAAGGTTCAGACTCCTTTGACCGAAAACTGCCCCTGTTGCAGGCTGGACGGTGCGACGCCCTGAATGTTCGCCACATCAATTCCACCAAGCCGGACGATGGTTCCGCCATTTCCATCTGACACAAAGGTCAGCGTCCTATTGGTGATGGTGTTGTCCACCTCAATCGTCAGTGTGTCATTGGACGCCATGTCGGTGATCACCGCAGGCTTGAAGCCGCCCGATGCCAGCGAGGCACCATTTGCAGGCGCATTTTGCATCGACAGTTCGAAGGTATCGGCCCCTTCGCCACCCGTCATCAAGTCACCGTTATCGCCCGAAATCGTATCGTTGCCCGCGCCACCCTGCAATGTGTCGGCTTTTTCATCTGCGTCGGTCAGGCGGCCATTCTCTTGGGATACGTCGCGACCGTCGATGACATCATTTCCAGTTCCGCCGTCCAGCGAATCTGCACCGTGGCCTGCAAGGATCGTGTCATCGCCAGCGCCGCCCAAGACCGTGTCATCGGTATTGGCAAAAACCGTGGGCGACGAGCCGCGGGATTGATATGCAGTGTCGCGGAAGTAGTCATCGCCTGTGCCCAGATCAGCCCGGACAGAGCCGCTGCGATCCTTGCCGAACAGGTAGTCCACCCGGTCATCGCCATCGCCTGCTGTGATGGTGTCGTTGCCGACGTTGCCGCCAATAGTGTCATTCCCGGTGTCGTTCCGGCTCAAGATCTCATCGTTGCCCGACCCGCCGTCGATGCTGTCACTGCCGCTGCCGCCGCGCAGGTTGTCATTGCCGTCGCCGCCCAGCAACGTGGAGTCAGCCCCATCGGCGGACAACGTATCATTGCCCGCGCCGCCATCCATCAAGCCGCCGCCGCGCAGGTTGCGGATCAAGTCATCACCGAAACCGCCTCGCAGGGTGTCTCTGCCGTCGAAGCCAAACAGCGTGTCATCGCCGAGGCCACCTTCGAGCGAGTCGTTGCCTGCGCCGCCCGTCATCTCATCGTCGCCCGCACCGCCATCCGCAATGGTGCCGGGGCCCTTTGCCGTCTCGCGCGAGAAGAGGCGGTCATTGCCGGCGCCAAGGAAAACAGTATCCTGTCCACCCTCGGGGAATATTTCGACAGCGTCATCACCGTCGCCGCCGAGAATGCTGTCGTTGCCGGCCCCACCATTCAGCGTATCGTTACCGCTGCCAGCCTCCAGCGTATCGCGCCCGTCACCGCCGAAAAGACTATCGCGTCCATCGCCACCGTTCAGCAGGTCATCGCCGCTGCTGCCGAACATAATGTCGTCGCCCTCACCGCCTCTGAGTTGGTCATTGCCCAAGCCACCGAACAAGCTGTCATTACCACTCAGACCATCTAGCGTGTCATCTCCAAGACCGCCGCTCAGCTTGTTGGGGCCGGGCCCCCCGACCTGCATGTCGTCATCGTCGACAGGCGGATCATCCGGCGTGTCTTCGTCCCCTCCAAAATCCAAAGAAGCCAGCAACGGCAGAGCAATCAGCAGAAGAAGAAGTTCCATGACGCACACACTCGAGAGGAATTACTAACTTATGGATGTTACTTGTCTAAATTCCTCAAGCAATACGCGATTTTGGAAACAATTCTCTCCAACTGTTCATTTGACATACCCTTTCGTCGGCGTCAGGCGCTGTGTGCCTTGATCGCCTCGGCAAAGGTGGCGACCTGTTCGGCCCCGGCCTCGGCTTGGTATTGGGATTTCCACTGGTCATAGGGCATACCGTAGAACAGGGTGCGCGCGGCCTCCTTGTCCAGATCGACGCCCTGCTCCACCGCGGCCTCATGCATCCAGCGGCCAAGGCAGTTCCGGCAGAACCCGGTAAGGTTCATCATGTCGATGTTTTGCACATCCGTGCGCGTGCGCAGGTGATCGCGCAGACGGCGAAACGCGGCCGCTTCCAGTTTTTCCAGCGTAGCATCGTCAAGTGACATGGATCCAACCCCTTTTAGCTGAAGGCATAGTGCCCGCGATCATGACGGTTGTCACGTCGTAGCGCTAGCCAAGGTCGATCCGCTTTTCGACAAAGATTTGCGGAAGGAAACCGGACAGGTCAGCAGGTGTCTTGCCATTGATCAGGGCGACGACATCCCCGCGGTAAAGCACCTGAGTGCCAAGTCCGCCAGGGTCAGCCGCCAGAGTCACCGCGCCCAGACCGTTATCTTCGACCGAAATCACCAACTTGTCCGCTGACGGGTCCAGATCGGTAATCGATACAGCGTCATTGTCTGAGGCGCGCGCCGGATCGGTGTAGACGCTGAACAGATCAGTCCCGCTGCCGCCTGTCATGGTATCACCATCATCGCCCAACAGGACATCATTGCCTGCGCCGCCATCCAAGAGATCCGGCGCGTTGTCGGTCCGCTCCCCTCCGCGCACTTCCGCAAAGAGTGTGCTGGCCTGAGCATCGGTCAGGTCATCCCTGCCAAAGGTCGCGAACAGTGCGGCGCGGAATTCCGCTTCGGACAGGCCGTCAGGGCCGGTCGTCGGCAGCAGATCAGCTGCCGAGATTTTGTCGGTCTGGTCGATCGCGGTCAGGATGTCAGAGCCTGTCCCACCCCGCAACGTATCGCTGCCGCTGAAGTCGGATAAGGCATCATTGCCATTGCCACCCGTGAGGATGTCATTGCCACCGTTGCCAATCAGCACGTCTTCGCCATCTAAGCCCCAGACCGTGTCATTCCCGGCACCGCCAGTCACCACGTCGTCGCCGTCTTCGCCTTTCAGAAAATCATTGCCGGCAAAGCCAGCCAGCACGTCATCGTTGCGCCCGCCACGCAGCAAATCGTCGCCGCCTTGGCCGGCCAAGAGGTCTTTCCCGATGCCACCTGTCAGGCTGTCGTTGCCTTCGGTGCCGAATTGGACGTCATCATAGCCCCCGCCCGATGCCCCCCCACCGCCACCCGGCACGAACGGGTCCCGCCCGCCGGGTGACCCGCCGCTCAGCGTATCGTCCCCGGTCAGGGAATCGTCACTTGCGATGTCATCATTTCCGCTGTCAAAGCCCCCGAACAAGGCCAGCGGAAGCAAAGTCAACAACAACAAACCCAACATACCAGCACCTTACCAATGATCACAATCTTGGGCTTAGTGTGCTGACATCGCTTTCTGCGTCAAGCAAAACATCCCGACAGACATGGCTAAAAGGACAGTTTCCACACTGGCGCCCCTCGCGTTTCCACAGCCGAAACAATCAGCCTGACACATCTGCCAGCGCCGCCACCAGCAGCCGTGCCAAACGGTCGGCCCACTCCTGTTGCATGTCCACGGTGGCGATCAGATCGTTTCGCACCTCGATCAGGGTGTTCAGCCGTCCTGACACCAGCGCATGGCGGTCGATGGCATCGCCAGGTAGGTGGCCATGATAAGGTTCATTGTCGCCGACACACAAATCCCCCTCGGCCTGCAGCCGGCGGATCAGGGCGCGCGAAAGGCGTTCATCCAGATGCGAATGCAGGATGCCCACATGCCATGGGCGCGGCGCGCGGCCCTTCAGGCAGGGGGTAAAGGAGTGCACCGCGACAATAACCGTGTCGGGCCTGCGCCCGGCCAAATCGGCATAGGCATCGTGATAGGGCCGATAAAGCCGCGCCACCCGGGCGGCGATTCCCGCCGCATCAATGTGCCGGTTGGCCGGTATCATTGTGCCGTCATAAAGCCGCATCACCAGTGTCGGGTCATCCTCGCCCCGGTTCGGGTCGATCACGAGGCGTGAGAAATCAGATAGTATCACCGGACTATCCAAGGCCGCCGCCAACCGCGTCGCCACCTCTGCCGCACCCAAATCATAGGCGATGTGGCGCTCCATATCCGCTTTCGCAATGCCAAGGTCACCCCCTGCGACCCAGTCTGGCACGCGGTTGCTGGCGTGGTCACAGGTCACCAGCCAGCGGCCGGGTCGGTCATTTCCGATGATCTGATAGGCAGTCATGACGTTGGTCCGTCATTTGCATGTGTGAATTGATCATTTATTCTGACGAAAGGGAAAGCGCCAGTTGCCCCGACCATGGGATTGCGCCATAACACCGGCGGCCCACCGCGATGACGATACTTCATAAAGGAACGAGGCATATGAGACGCCTTCGGAACGTAAAGATCGTGGCCACTTTGGGCCCGGCCTCCAGCGACTACAAGACCATCCGTGCGCTGTTCGAAGCCGGGGCCGACGTGTTCCGCTTGAATATGTCGCATGGCACCCATGACGATATCCGCGCGCGGCATGTGATCATCCGCCAGGTCGAGGCCGATACAGGCCGTCCGATCTGCATCCTTGCGGACCTTCAGGGTCCCAAGTTGCGTGTCGGCGCCTTTGCCGCCGCGTCGCATGATCTGGCACAGGGCGACAAATTCCGGTTTGATCTGGATCCGTCACTGGGTGACGGGTCGCGCGTTCAACTGCCCCACCCGGAGATTTTCGCCGCGCTGGAGCCGGGGGCGTCGCTTCTGATCAATGACGGCAAGATTGCGGTCAAGGTTGTCACCTGCGGCAAGGACTTCGCCGATTGCGTCGTGACCGTCGGCGGCACGATTTCCAACCGCAAAGGCGTAAACGTGCCTGATGTGCTGCTGCCCTTGGCCGCGCTGTCGGAAAAGGACCGTAAGGATCTGGAATTCGCCTGCGAGTTGGGCGTGGACTGGCTTGCGTTGTCCTTTGTCCAGCGGCCCGAGGATGTGATCGAGGCGCGCGAACTGGCCAAAGGCCGGGCTGCCGTGCTGTCCAAGATCGAAAAGCCCGCTGCCGTGAAAGCCTATGACGCCATTCTGGAAGTGTCCGATGGGATCATGGTCGCGCGTGGTGATCTTGGCGTTGAACTGCCCGTCCATTCCGTTCCGCCGATTCAGAAGCGATTGGTGCGCGGCGCGCGGGCTGCGGCAAAGCCGGTGATCGTGGCAACGCAGATGCTGGAATCGATGATCGAATCGCCGATGCCCACAAGGGCTGAGGTGTCCGACGTCGCCACCGCTATCTACGAAGGTGCCGATGCAATCATGCTCTCGGCGGAATCGGCGGCGGGCAAATACCCGATCGAGGCGGTTCAGACGATGAACAACGTCGCAATCTCGGTTGAAAGCGATCCAACCTACCGGCAGGTGATCGAAGCCAGCCGTTCGGTGAACCGGTCTTCCGTGGCCGATGGCATCGTCGCCGCCGCACGAGAGATAGCCGAAAGCGCCGACATCAAGGCGATTTGTGTGTTCTCGCAATCGGGAACCACGGTCAACCTTGTCGCCCGCGAGCGTCCGCGTGTGCCGATCTTGGCGCTGACACCTCTGATGGGCACGGCCCGCCGGATGTGTCTGACTTGGGGCGCGCATTGCGTGATCACCGAGGAGCAGGACCGCTTCAAGGGGGCTGTGATCTCGGCGGTGCGGGCGGCGCGGCAAGAAGGGTTCGCCACAGAGACCGATCAGATCGTGCTGACCGCCGGGGTGCCGTTCAACGTCCAGGGGACCACGAATATCCTGCGCGTCGCTCCCTGCGACGAAAGATTGATTTATCGGGCCGATCCGGAGTGATTGGCTGAAACCAACCTGAACCGCCGCCCCTCGCCGGGCGGCGGTTTTGATTTGTGCTGACCCGAGGCGGAAAACCTGTCAGGGTCAGGTGTGAAGTGTAGGGTATGCCGCATATGGACTACGATCTTTTGCTGGTGGTGGGTTTGGCGATTGCAATCCTGACCATTCCGTCGATGCTGTCTGCTTGGATCGAGGACCGCCCCCCGCGCACGGCAGCGATCCTCGTGTTGCTGGGGATGGGGCTGGTCATCACCGCTCTGACACAAAACCCGCGCGCTTATACCGTTGAACGCATTCCCAATGTGTTCATCGAGGTTATTGGCCGCTACATGCCCTGACACAGCGCACCGCCAGTCGAAAACCCCCTTGCACCCGTCTCCTGCCCCGCCTATACGGCACCCCTTGCGATACCCGCGCGACCGGCCAACGTGGCATGCCGAGTCGTGCCTGCAACCACGGAGATGGAAATGCCCAAAATGAAAACCAAGTCGGCGGCGAAGAAGCGTTTCAGCTTCACAGCCTCCGGTCGGGTGAAGGCCGGTCCCGCCGGCAAGCGCCACGGCATGATTAAGCGTACGACGAAATTCATCCGCGACTCGTCGGGGGCTATGATCCTCTGCGCCAGCGATGCAAAGATCGTCAAAAAATACATGCCCTACGACCGCTGAGGAGCTGAGCAATGTCCCGCGTCAAATCCGGTAAGGTGACACACGCCCGTCACCGCAAGGTCATCAAGCAGGCAGCTGGCTATTACAGCGCCCGCTCGCGTAACTTCCGCACCGCCACGCAGGCCGTGGACAAGGCGAACCAATACGCCACCCGCGACCGCAAGACCCGCAAGCGCAACTTCCGCGCCCTGTGGATCCAGCGCATCAACGCCGCTGTGCGTCTGTTTGACCTTGAAATGACCTATTCGAAGTTCATCAACGGTCTGGCCAAGGCTGGCATCGAAGTGGACCGCAAAGTGCTCGCCGATCTCGCCGTGCACGAGCCCGAAGCGTTCAACGCGATCGCCGCGCAAGCCAAGGCCGCGCTGGTCTGATCTTTGGACCTCCCGAATACTGAAAAGGCCCTGCGCATGCGCAGGGCCTTTTGTTTTCCAAGGCGCATTTTTGCCGCTATCGTGCAGTACGAGACCAAACTGACGAAGCGTCCACTCAGACGCGTTTCCATATGTGGTGCCATGTATATCGGACGCGAAATGTATGCGCCCTTGACGGATCCTGCCCGTCAGCGCGCCTTATTTGCCCAGACCGTCAACCGGATTGAGGTTGAGACACATTCCTATTGCAACCGCCGGTGTGACTATTGCCCCAACGTGGTGGGCGACCGGCTTGGCCCGAATGTGCGGCTACAGCCGGCGATCTGGGAAAAGCTGCTCTCGAACCTCGCTGAGGTTGGCTATGCGGGCAACTTTGTGCTGAACAGCTATAATGAACCGCTTTACGACCGCGACATCCTTCTGCGCATCGCAGATGCCCGCACGGCCATGCCCAAAGCGCGGATCATGATCTACACAAATGGGGACTATCTGACGCCTGCATACGTCGATGATCTGGCGGCGGCGGGACTGGATTACATGCATGTGTCAATCCACCTCAAACAAGGCGAATCCTACAGCGATCTTTACGTGCTGAACCGCATCGCCGAAATCGCGCACCGCACCGGCCTGCAGGCGCGGTTCCGGCAAATCCGCGCCAATGACAACATCATTGCCCGTTTCGACACCCCAAAGTTGGAGGTTGAAACTCGCGCCATCAACTTCGCCAAACATGGAAACGACCGGGGTGGATTGCTGCCCGACCTATCGCCCGAAAACCCGCGCACGGATCCGTGCAACTTTGTCTTTCAGCATTTCCACATGGGCTATACCGGCAATGTCGTGCCCTGCTGCCATATCCGCAGCGACCGCCCCGAACATGCCCGCCATGTGGTCGGCAATCTTGGACAGGCCGACTCGATCTTTGACATCTTCTTTGGCGCCAAGGCAGCGGCATGGCGGCGCGGGCTGATCCATGACCGCGCCAAGACCGGCCCCTGCGCCACTTGCTCTGCCCCTGTGGTCCTGTTGCAAAAGGATTGGCGCACGCAGTTGCAAAGTGCCTATCTGCGCCATGTCGCCCCGCTTGAAGCTGCCGCCATTCCGTCCTGAACATCCGAGCATTGATCCATGACCACCGGCCAGTATTTCCGCAACTTCCTGCTGCGCACCGACGAAAAGACCCTGTTCAAGATGGACCATTATCTGGACGTCTATGACGGTCTGATGGGGCCGTGGATGGGCAAGCCGGTGTCTTTCCTTGAGATTGGCGTTTACAAGGGCGGCAGTCTGCGGATGTGGCGCGATTTCTTTTCGCCAAAGGCATCGCTGACATTCTTGGACATTGATCCCGCCTGCAAGGCGCTGGAAATCCCCGGCACCGAGATCCGCATCGGCGATCAAACCGATGTGGCCTTTCTGGAAAAAACCGCCGCAGAACGGGGGCCGTTTGACATCATCGTCGATGATGGTGGCCATAAGATGGACCAGCAGCTGACCAGCTTCCGCGCGCTGTGGCCACAACTCAAGGACGGAGGGCTTTACATCGTCGAAGATGTCCACACCAGCTATTGGCCGGGCTTTGGCGGCGGCTTCCGCGCCAAGGGCAGCTTTATCGAATTCGCCAAAGACCTGATCGACCGCATGCACAGTTGGTACACCGAGGATGATGCGGGCTTCCCGCTGCATCCGATGGCGCGCGAACTGGGGTCTATTGCGTTTCATGACAGCCTGATCGTGCTGCAAAAGCAGATCAAGCAACCGCCGATCTCCATCACCTCGCAACACGGCAAGATCGGCGGCTCGCGCAAGATCCTTGAGGTGCGGGTTCGCAAGTCGATCTTCTGACCTTGCTCCCTTGCCCTTGCATCGCGTCCGCCTTCCCGCTAGCACCAAGCCGACTTCAGGGAGGCGCACATGGACGGGCTCGACACGCTCAAGGCCAAATATCTGACCGCCGTTGCCGGTGCCGCCGACGAGGCCGCGCTGGAAGAGGTGCGTGTTGCAGCACTGGGGAAGAAGGGCGAAATCAGCGCCCTGATGGCGGGCCTTGGCAAGATGGACCCCGACGCGCGCAAGGCAGCCGGGGCCGCGCTGAACGTCGTCAAGGATGAGATTGACGCCGCGCTGCGCGCCCGCAAGGCAGGCCTTGCCGATGCGGCACTGGACGAACGGCTGCGCACGGAATGGCTGGATGTCACCCTCCCGGGCCGTCCGCGCCGGATGGGGACGATTCATCCCGTGTCTCAGGTCATGGAAGAACTGACTGCCATCTTCGCCGATATGGGCTTTGCCGTGGCCGAAGGGCCGCAGGTGGAAACCGATTGGTATAACTTTGACGCGCTGAACATCCCGCCCGAACACCCCGCACGGCAAGAACATGACACCTTCTTCATGCACCGCGCCGACGGCGATGATCGCGCGCCCCACGTGCTGCGCACCCATACCAGCCCGGTACAAATCCGCGCGCTGATGGACAAGGGCGCCCCGATCCGTGTCATCGCGCCGGGCCGCGTTTACCGCATGGACATGGACCAAACGCACACGCCCATGTTCCACCAAATCGAAGGTCTGGCGATTGATCGCGATATCTCGATGGCCAATCTGAAATGGGTGATCGAAGAATTCGCCAAGGCATTCTTCGAAGTGCCAAGCGTTGAAGTGCGCTTTCGCGCATCGCATTTCCCCTTCACCGAACCTTCGGCAGAGATTGATTTCCGCTGCTCTTGGGAGGGCGGGCAACTGCGTCTGGGTGAGGGTGACAGTTGGCTTGAGGCGGGGGGCTGCGGTATGGTGCATCCCAAGGTGCTGGCCGCAGCCGGGATTGACCCGACACAGTGGCAGGGCTTTGCCTTTGGCCTTGGCATCGACCGGTTGGCGATGCTGAAATACGGCATCCCCGACCTGCGCGCCTTCTTCGAATCGGACCTGCGCTGGCTGCGCCATTATGGCTTTGCGGCGCTGGACATGCCCAATCTGCCGGGCGGTCTATCGCGCTAAGGCGCAATCGTCACGCGTCCACCCAGGTTTTTCGGGGCGGAACGGGTCCAAACCCCGCCCTATGGGCAATGCCCCATACCCCTGTCATGCTATCACCCCGCCGGGCTTCGTCGTTAAAGTGGCGACAGACCGATGGAGTTGATCCCGATGCGGATGACGTTGCTGCGCCCAAAGCAAGAAGCCGCCACCCCTCCGCATGCGGATGACGTCGTGTCGCTGGACCGCGATCTGACGTTTATGGACGAACCCGCCGCACCAGCAATGGTGCTGCAATTGGGCGATATCTTCCCTGACTTCATGGCGAACGGCACGACCGGAAAATTCCGGCTGCACCAATGGGCACGCGGGCATTGGGTGCATCTCTTTACGCAACCCGAACCCTTTCACCCCGTCGGCACGTCCGAGATCATGGGTTTCGTCCAGCACACCGAAGATTTCGCCGCATTGGGCGTCAAGCATCTGTGCCTGTCCGGCTTTGCCCTGCATTTCCAGACCGCTTGGACCGATGCCATCCAGAATGCCTTTGGCATCCAACTGGATTTCCCCCAGATCGAAGACCCGACCGGCGATATCCTGACCCGTGTCGGCATGGGGCAGACCCGCGACTCCTCCGGCTCTTTGGTGCGTAAATCACTGGTGCTCGACCCCGAACTGCGCCTGCGCGTGGTGTTTGACTACCCAATCAACCTTGGCCGCTCAATCCGCGAGATTTTGCGCGTGATCGAAGGCTTGCAGACCGCAGCTGAACTGCGCGGCATATGTCTGCCTGCCGATTGGGAGGATGGCGCACCGATGCTGCTGTCCCCGCAAACCAGCAAAAGCGCGGCGGATCAAAGCTACAAGGATCTGTGGCAAGAGGTGACGCCGTGGTATCGTACGGTGGACTTCTAAGGCGTCAGAACTTCCGACGCGCCCGCAGGGCAGCACCGATGGTGCCATCGTCCAGATAGTCCAACTCGCCGCCAATCGGCACACCCTGCGCTAGGGAAGTAACCTTTGCCCCGCTGCCCGCCAGCGCCTCAGCGATGTAATGGGCGGTGGTCTGGCCATCGACGGTGGCGTTCAGGGCAAGGATCACCTCTGACACGCCCTCATCCTTTACCCTGCGCAGCAGGCGGGGGATGCGCAATTCATCCGGTCCCATCCCGTCCAGCGCCGACAAGGTACCGCCCAAAACGTGGTAGCGCCCCTTGAAGGCCCCGCCGCGTTCCATCGCCCAAAGGTCCGAGACATCTGCAACAACGCAGATTTCCCCTGTCGCGCGGCGATCATCGGCACAGATCGGGCAGAGGTCTGCCATGCCGATACTGCCGCAGACCTGACAATCGCGCGCATGCAGCGCCACCTCGGCCATCGCTTGCGCCAAGGGGGCCATCACCTGCGCGCGTTTCTTAAGCAGCATCAAGACCGCCCGCCGCGCGGAGCGTGGGCCAAGGCCCGGAAGGCGCGCCATCAGATCAATCAGCGCCTCAATCTCACGCGGGGTGTCGGTCATCAGAACGGCAGTTTCATGTCCGGGGGTAGACCCAACGAGTCCGTCATGCGGCGCATCTCATCCTGCATCTTCTGCGTGCCCTTGGATTGGGCGTCCTTGATGGCGGCGATGATCAGATCCTCAACCACCTCTTTTTCCGAGGCGACAAGGATCGACGGGTCAATGTCCAGCCCCGTAACCTCACCCTTCGCCGTGGCGCGGGCTTTCACCAAACCGGCCCCGGATTCGCCCACCACAACGGTGCGGCCCAGCGCGTCTTGCATCTCGGCCATCTTGGCCTGCATTTCCTGCGCTTTTTTCATCATTCCGGCCATGTCGCCCAAGGCGCCCAGTCCGGGGATACCCTTCATCATTGGTCACTCCATCCATTCGCCCGCAGGCGGTTCAGCCAGAGATACGGAAAGCCCTAGTCTACGGCAAGTTCTAGCCGCGCCGCCACGCCCGTACGATGGTGAACCCCGCCAGCGCGACCAGCAAAAGCGCCAATGGCCAGACCGAGGCCATGCAGCCTTCGGTCTGCGCCAAGACGGCGGTTTCGGCACTGTAGGAAAAGGTCAACAAGGCAGCAAATGCAAAGGCAGTCACGGCGCAGGCCGTCGAAATCCACAGATGCGGCCTGAGCAGCCCAAAGGCGAGCGAGGCGAGCACCACCAACCCCGGAAAGGACGACAGAACCCGCACAGCCTCGGCCCACCACGGCACCGCGCCAAGGCTGGCATCCCAACCGGGGCGCAGATCGGCACAAACCCCTGCAAATGCTGGCTGTGCAAGCAGAGCCAGCGTCAAGCCAAGAATCAACCGTCCTCGAATGGGTCCCATTCATCCTCCACTTCTGGCAGAGCTTCGGTCAGGGCGAGGGCGGCCATCGCCTCGGGCGTCCTGATCTCGGCGATCTTGGCACCGGGAAAGGCGGCCAGCACCGCCTTCACCAGCGGGTTCTGCATCGCCTCGGCCTCAGCAGACAGCCTGTCACGGTCGCGGTCCTCGGCCAAGGTCGGCGCACCGCCCGTGTTGACCACCGACACCGCCCAACGCGCCCCGGTCCAGCCTTGCAGCCGCTGCCCCAGTCGCGCGGCAAAATCGGGCGCAGCATCCGGGGTGGGTTGAAATTCAATCCGCCCCGGCGCGTATCTCGCCAGTTTCAGGCAAGTCTCAACCTCAAAGAGCAGCTTGAGGTCGCGCTTTTCGCGGATCAGGTCGATCACATGGTCAAAACTGGCATAGACCTGCAACTGCCCTTCGGCCAAGGCCAGCGCCTGATTGCCCTGCATTATCGGCCCACTCATCGGCCCGCGCATGGGGGCAAGGCTTTGGGGGGCCATCATCCGCGCCCCATGCACCGCACCACCGCCACCCCCCCCCGCAGGCGCACCACCACCACGCGGGGCGGGCGGCGCAGATTGCAGATCGCGAATCAGCTTTTCTGGATCGGGCAGGTCCGCCACATGAGTCAGCCGGATCACCGCCATCTCTGCCGCCATCATCGAGTTGGGCGCAATCGCCACCTCTTCCAGCGCCTTGAGCAGCATCTGCCACATCCGCGACAGCACCCGCATCGGCAGTTTCGCGGCCATATCGAGACCCCGTGCCCGCTCATCCGGCGGGGTGGTCGGATCATCGGCGGCCTGCGGTGTGACCTTCAGCACGGACACCCAATGCGTGATCTCGGCCAGATCGCGCAGCACGGCCATCGGGTCCGCCCCATCGGCATATTGCGCCGCGAGTTCCGACAACGCCCCCGCCGCATCGCCAGTCAGGATCAGATCGAACAGGTCCAACACCCGCCCCCGATCCGCCAAACCCAGCATGGACCGCACCTGCGCGGCACTCGTCTCGCCTGCGCCATGGGCGATGGCCTGATCCATCAAGGACATCGCATCGCGCACGGACCCTTCGGCAGCGCGGGTGATCAGCGCCATCGCATCGGGGGCCAAAGCCGCGCCTTCCGCCGCCGCCACACGGGTCAGGTGGGCCATCATCACCTCAGGTTCGATCCGTTTCAGATCAAACCGCTGGCAGCGAGACAGCACTGTCACCGGCACTTTGCGGATTTCGGTGGTCGCGAAGATGAATTTCACATGCGCGGGCGGTTCTTCCAGCGTCTTGAGCAATGCGTTGTACGCGTTGTTCGACAACATATGAACTTCGTCGATGATGTAGATTTTGTACCGGGCACTTGCGGCGCGGTAATGCACCGAATCGATGATCTCGCGGATGTCGCCCACCCCGGTACGGGATGCGGCGTCCATCTCCATCACATCGACATGGCGGCCTTCGGCGATGGCGCGGCAGGGTTCGCAGTGCCCGCAGGGTTCCGTCGTCGGTCCACCCGAGCCATCAGGGCCGACACAGTTCAGCCCCTTAGCGATGATCCGCGCCGTGGTGGTCTTGCCCACCCCCCGCACGCCGGTCATCACAAAGGCATGGGCGATGCGATCCGCCGCAAAGGCGTTTTTCAGCGTTCTCACCATCGCCTCTTGCCCGATCAGATCGGCAAAGGTCTGCGGGCGGTACTTGCGGGCAAGCACCTGATAGGCTTTTTCGGGCGTGTCGGACATGCGGCGCGGTCCCCTTGATGACCCCGCCACACTAGGGCCATGGGCGTGGGACGTCCACAGGATGCGTAGATCGAAGATCAGGCGCGCAACAGGGCGGCCAAGGCTGTTTGCACCTCTTCGTCCAGCGCGCATTCATGATCCAGCAACTGGACCGCCGCCTGAAGAACCAAGGACCGCCGCGCCGTCATGTGCAGCGCCGCTTTGCGGAAGCGGTCCTGCAACGCTTCGCGCGCGACGCGGATCGCACCAACCTCGCCCAATTCCGGGGACAGTCGCACGGGGATGATGAACCCGGCCAGACGTTCTTCAAGCGTTTCGCGCCGCAAAATGGCGTCAAGCGGGCGTTGTTCCGGCACAAAGGGAGTGCGGACCCTGCTGCCGGGGGGAAGATGCACCTCATCGCTGTCGCGCCAGCGGCGGATGTCGGCGATGCCGGTGTTGATCGGGCCAATGCGCCCACTTTGCATGGGTCAGCCGCCGAATTGATGGACCAGCAAGACATGCTGGGTGAAATGCAGGATCGGCCGCGCCTTGGCATCCCCGCGTGACGCCAGTGCCGCCCGCGCCAGCGCACGACGCCCGGTTTCGGCCTCGCCAACTTGAAACGACAGATAGCCGCGCAGCGCCAGCATGGACGGATGCGTGTCTTCAAACTCGGCCAAGGTCATCAGGGCATGTGCCTCGACGCTGCGGTTCAGCCCGGCAAGGGCCAGCGCCATGCGGTAAATCTGCCGGGTTTCCACAGTCGATTGCTCGATCAGCGCGCAAAGCTGGCGACCCAGAGCCTCTGCCAATCGTCCGGCTGCAAGATCGGCCACGTCGCCATCGGACCCGGCGGAGGCGCTGAAGGGCGCCGTCAGATCAGCAAAAGCCGCCAAGGGACCCAAAGCAACGATCCCGGATGGCGATTCCACCTCCATCACGGAAATTGCCGCAAGCGCCGCCTCGACCGAGGAGGCTTGGATTGCTGGTCCATGCAGAATGATGTTGGACTTTTCCAATTGCCGTGCAGGAAAATCTTTGGGCAGAAGGTCCAGTGCAACACTCGCCCCGCTGAGATTTCCTGATCTTCCCATCAGTTCACCTCGCATGCAGGAGTGACGCAGGCATCAACAACGCGCCAGCCCAGTGCATTTCCAAACAGCTGCACGCGCATCCCATCCGCCGTGCGAACCAAAATCCCCAAATCACCAATGGCCGTGACACGGCTTGTAATGTCAGGGGCCGCACCCTCGCGCAGTTTGCGGCCATCGGCCAATTCCACATAGCGATCCTGTATCAGGTTCGCCCCAACAATCGCCAGTTCCGCCCGAGGGACCGAGCGCAGAAGGAATTCCACGAAACCGGGATTACGCGCGGTTTCAAACAGGAAGGTCGAACTGTTGCTGACCATTTGCCCATAGGCTGTCCCGCTTTCGGACAAGCAATCCTTCACCCGGCCCGGAGACAAGGCGGTTTCCATAATCATGTCCCGCAGATCGGGCGAAACACTGCTGATATCATCCTCACTGCTCACGCTGAGTACATCGAGCAGCAAAAGCGCCGTCGGCACCAGTTCCGGCGTCAGCTTGGACCCCGACCAGCAACTGACGGGTTCATCCACCGGATAGGGTAGGGCAGACAGGGGTTTTGGCAGGCGCATCAGCGTGCGGCCCATCTGCAACTGTTCATGCTGCATCGCCACCAAGGCGCGCAGATTGGGCGAAATCGGACTGACGTCACCGCTCGCCGCGTCCTCTTTCTTAACCAATGCTTCCGTCGTTGCCATCAGCGCATTCGCGGCTCCTGCGCCGATCTTTGGCAGGGCGAATAATGGCAACGTGGTGGTCGCTTGTACAGGCGGGCTGGCGGCAGGCGGCGTTTGCTCGGTGGCTGTTTCCGATCCAGCGAGGGCACTTTGGGCCGGTTGCGGTGCAGGTTCGGCAGCAACGGTCGGGGACGGCGCGGCCGAGGGTTCTGGCGTAGACGCCGTTGCAAGCGGCACGGCAGGCGCCGGTGCTGCGTTCTGGGCTAAGGAGCCAGGGCTTTCAGCGCTTGGGCTCGTCACGGTCGCAGCTGGAGCGACTGCGGGCGCGGGCGCTGGAGCCGGCGGTTGAGGCGACGATTCCTCGGCTTCAGCGACCACAAGGGTGGCTGCAAGGATCGGGGCCTGTTCTGGTGCCGCAGCCAGCACAGGACGCGCCGGGGCCGTCGCGGCAGATTCAGCGGCACGCGGTCCAAGCGCGGACCGCAGCGCTGCGCCCAGTTGGTCCAACGTGCCAAGAGTACCGATGCCCGGCACATCCACCGAAATCTGCGGATTGCCCGCGCCATCAGTGCCGCCATTGCGTATCGATCCGCCAAGCGCGGTCAGCACATCCTGCAACAAGGCTGTCTCAGGCAGGCGGCCCGCCTCAATGTCGGCTTTCAGCCGGTCATGCAGATCAGGGGCCAGATCGCGCAGACGGGTCAGGGCAGCATCAATCCGCGCAGCCGGACTGCCCGGCGGCGCGTCGGCCCGGGTGGCGACCTCTGGCTGGCCCGCGAACAGGGATTGCGCATCCAACTCATTGGGTTCAGCCAAGGCCTCTGGCGCGACGAAACGCCCGGCCTCGGCCTCGGCAGCGGGGCCGGTGCCGATGATGATCGGCGCAGTTCCGGTGACGGCAGGTTGGTCCAGCGTCACAAAGGACCGCAGAGGGATTTCCGAGGCGAACCGGCGGGAATACACCGCCATCACGCCCACCCAATTGTCCATCTTGTCGCGGGGGACGATCCCCGTCGCTTCAACCACCAACCCATCCAGCCGGTAGATCACCAGATCGGCAAGTCCGGCTTCGTCCGTAATGTCGCCCAGTTCGACAACGATATCATCGGCAGAGCGGATTTCGTCCTTGACGGACGCCAGACCGAAGACGCCAGTCTGGATGTTCTCAACCAGTTTTGCAGCGGCAGCAGGGTCCAACACCGTACCGCTGAGCGTCAGATTGCCCTGATCGTCCAACGCAAAGCTGGCGGGAAGTTGCATGCTTTCAATCGTGCCTGCCACATCCGCGCGCAGATTTTCGCGCACGAAAACCCGGATCGTGACGGGCAAGCCGCTCGAGTCGACGGCATTCTGGATGGCCCGGCGTTCAACCTGCTGTTCGACATAGCCTTCTACAGCCAAAGACCCGTCCGCGCGGCGGATCACCGTTAAATCCTTGGCAAAGGGCATCGTCTCGACTGATCGGCGCAGGGCAGCAAAAGTGGCATCCTCAAGTTCTTTGCTGGATTGAGGGGCCACAGCACCGCCGGACTGGCCAAGATAGGCCGCACCCGCCAGCATCGCCGCAACGGTCAGCACCGCATAGATCGCGCGGCGTGGAAACCGGCCTGTGCGCGATGGCCCACTGGCTGATTCTGGCCGCCGCCCACCTGCAATGGGGGCAGATTTTGCCAGCGCCGACCAATCGGCGCCTTGGCCTGCAATGACAAACTTCGACAGACCTGCAGAGACCGCGTCCAGCTGCGCGATCTCGTGCCAGTCTCCGTCATCCTTGGCAACGGTAAGGCCCGAGGCGGTTGTCAACTCACCCTGCATCGCGCGGAGTTCAATCTTGCCGTCACGCAGGCGCACTTGACCGTGCAAAGGCTGCAAAGCCACATCGACGATCTGGATATCCGCATCCGGACCAGATCCGAAGCTGTAGGTGCCGTCTGAGAGCGTGACCTCTGCCCCGAATTGGTTACCGCTCAGCACCTTGAGGATGTTTTCACGCGTCGCGTCTGCCATCGTCCCTGATCCGAAACCCACTCCGTTGCGACGATCCGACTTGCCGCCATTCACGCTTCAGATCGCTTTTTCCAGCGCATCACCTGCGACCAAAAAGAAACAATCCAGCCCTTACCTTGAGATTACCGACAGAATTTTGGGGGCGACGTGTCAAACGGCACTCATTGCCGCCGTTTTCCATGATGTGTTTTTAATCAATGGCGTCGCGCGATCAGAACAGGCCTCGGGATAACCCGAAAGCGCGCGGTGCCACCTGAGGATCGGGCGGAGAACAGAATGGTGGGTATGATCGGGCGGTCCACGGACGCCCGCGGATCAGGAGTGCCGCATCGCATGCGGTTTTTTCGGTTTCTGCGGTTTACAACCGCGCTTGTAATGATCGGTTCGCTCGCTGCCTGTGTGGATGGCGGCAGTGGCGGAATACAAGTGAACTCGCCCCGCAAGGCTTTGGTCGCTGTCCGCGATCCGGCATCGGGTACGGAGATCATCACCACTGCGACCGAAGCGCAGACAGTGAATTTCTTCTCGCGCGCGAATTTGCGCGCCACCAGTTTCTCTGGCGATGCCAATCCGCGATTGGCTGCGGATACGTCGCACGACCCGACCGGGTTCATAGACACACGAGCTGCCAATATGAATCCCGGTGGCATTGATGCAAATCGCGGTGAGTTCTACACGCAGGTGGGCGGGCGCGATGTCGTGATCCAGCCGATTGCCCCGCAGCGGATTCTGGGGGGCGAGTGGCAAGCCCCGCTGGATGGTGGCTCTGTCCAGCTTGAATTCACCAACGAACCCCTGACCTCAGTGGTCCAGAGGGTGCTCGGCGGCATCCTTGGGGTGAATTACAATATCGGCAACGGGCTGGAAGGCACGGTGTCCTTCCGGTCGGAACAAAACTTCACCCGCCGTCAGGTGGTCGAAGTGCTCTCTGACATATTGGCCCGCAACGGCTATCTGATGCAGTACTTCAACGGGGTCTATCACATTGGACGCCCGGATGAATTGCAAACCCTGACCGGCATCCGAGGGGCATCCTCATCGGCGGCCGAAGAAACCCGTGTCGTGCGCCTGCGCCGCGCCGCGCCCGACAACCTTGCTGACATCCTGAACTCCATCCTTCCCGCAGGCACGACGGTGCAGCTTGTGGACAACGCGAACGGTGTGTTGATCAACGGCGATGCCGAGCACTTCGAGGCGGTCGAAGGTTTGATCGATGTCGTGATGGGCGATACGCAACTGACCAATCTTGCCATCATCCCGCTACGTCGGTCTCCGCCGGATGTTGTGGTGGACAAGCTGACCACGGTCTACCAGCGCCGCGCCAATGAACTGATCCTCGTGCCCGCTGAAACGGTGCCGGGGATTTTGGTGATGGCGTCAGAACCTGCATTGATCAAGGAAGTACAAGCGCTGGCGCGGCAACTTGATGTGGAAAACCGCGACACGCCGAAGGTCCGTTTGATTCAGTTGAAATACCTCAACCCATCAGAGCTTTCGGCGCAGTTGAACAGTCTGGTCGATTCCGGCTCTGTCGGGCCGGGGCCGTCGCAGCCGATGGCGGACAGTGAATTGTCCAATGTGGTGTCCGCTGCTATCGACCGCGCCAACCCGACCCGCATCACTCCACCCGCGACTGAGGATGGCGAAGGCAGCATCGCAATTCCGCCTGCCACCCGCTTTGTCGGCACCAATCGCGGCCAATCGGGCGGCGCGGGAGGAAACGCTGACGGACAAAACGCTCGTGCCAGTGCGGGTGAAGGCATCACCTTCAGCGCCGATGACCGCAACCGCGCGCTTCTGGTGCGGTCCACCTTTGCGGAATTCCAGCAGGTGCAAGAAGTGGTCAAGGCCTTGGACGTGCCTTTGTCACAAGTGGCCATCGAGGCAACGATCGTCGAAGTGGATATCAACGACGCGTTGCAATTCGGTGTGCAGTCCTTCCTTGAAAGCAGTGGTCTCGCCGTCCGGTCCTCGAGCACCGGATCGGCAGCGATGCCGGCGGGTGGCGGCTTTGGCGGTGTCTTGAAGACCAGACTTGGCGGGGATTCCATCAACCTCGTGCTGTCGGCGTTGCAAAGCGTGACCAATGTGCGGGTGATTTCGTCGCCCTATCTGACGGTGGTGGATGGGGCGACCTCGCGCCTCTCGGTGGGTGACCAGATTCCCTATACGGTGGCCTCGCAAACCTCGAACTCGGACGGCACAGTGACGGTGACGGAAGAAACCGATGTGCGCGACGTTGGGGTTATTCTGAGCGTGACACCCCGGGTCAGTCCCGACAATTCGGTGCTGCTGGAAGTCACGCAAGAAGTATCTTCGGCTCGGCAAGTCGATACGGCCGCGGGCGAGGATCCGATCATCGCGCAACGCAGCATCACAAGTCAAATCATGGTACAATCAGGGTCGTCGGTGCTTCTGGGCGGTCTGATTCAAGAACGGTCCGAGGATACGCAGAATGGCATTCCCGTGCTGCGTCGCATTCCAGTTCTGGGTCAAGCTTTCAACCGCACGCAAAACACCCAGACCCGGAGTGAACTTCTGGTGATGATCACACCGCGGGTGGCGCGGTCGGATCGGCAAATGGATGACGTCACGCGCAAGCTGCGTCTGGCCATAGGCGGGAACTGATCCCTTGCGTCAGGGTGTTTCGACCCCCTCGCGGAGAATTTCGTAAAACTGGTCGAAGTAAGCCCGCACCATGGCCTCTTCGCCCACCGCATGACCCATCATGATGGGCAAGTAGAACAGCATGATGAGCATGGCGATGGCGCTTTTGATCGGCATCGCCAGAATGAACACCTGCACTTGCGGGGCAAATCGGCTGACCAGTGCCAGCGCGAATTCGGCAAGGAACATGATGATGACAATGGGCGCGGACAGCAGCACCGTCAGCATCATCCCCCGGTCCAGAATCTCCAGGATCATTGCGGGGAATGAGGCGTCGCGGATCGGCAAAAGCGCCCGAACAGGCCACAATTCATAGCTTTCATAAAGCAGGCCCAACAGGACCAGAAACCCACCAAGTGCGAAGAAATAAGTGACAAAGGCTTGCGAGAACAAAAGCCCCAAAGGCGATGCTTCATGCCCCTGCAACGGATCAATCGACGAGGCGATGGCGGTGCCGCGCTGGTTGTCGATCAGCGTGCCGGCTGCCTGCACAGCCCAAAACATCCAGAAGATTAGGTAGCCCATGACAAAGCCAAGCGCGACTTCCTTGGCGAAATACATCATGAAGGTCGGCACATCAGCGGCAAACATGGCCGCGTCTGCCCGCAAAGCCGGGGTCATCGGCAGCGCGATGACCAAAATTGCCACGTTGCGCGCAATGCGCGGCATCACCGTCGGGCTGAGCAACTGGCTGGCCACCATGAAGGCATAGGCGCGCGGCAGCACCATAAGGAACGCGAAGAACTGTTCCTTGAACACCTCATAGAGCAGAACGATGGCTTGCATTTCCATGCAGCCAGAGTGCGGCGGGCGGACCGCACTTGGCAAGGTCAGAGCCTGCGGCCCGCCCTGCGCGGGTGTCGTATGTCACCTTCAGCACAGCACAGTGGGATAGTCTGGCGCAAACCGTTGGGGGTCAGCATGAGCATCACCTCGTCGCAGGAAGTCATTCGTACCCAGTTGGCAGTCAATAACTCTACCTCCATCGTCGGGGTCGAGGTCATGGCCAACGCCATGGGAAAGGACGTCCGAACCAACGAGTCCGTGCGGGTCGCGCCAGACCAGTCGGACCTGTCCGACGCGATGGAAGAGCTGGGCATGAGTGTCGCAAACCGCGGCAAGCCCGACATCGACAAATTGAAGGTGCGGCGCGGCGCGGCGTCGGATGTGGACGCGTTGGCTAGGATCGCCGAATATCTTGATCAGCTCCCCGGTCTGCCCAGCGAAGAGAAGTACTTACAGCTGGTCGAAAAGCTGCAAAAGTTTCAGGACATGTCCCTTTCGGGCGGTGGTGGTGGCAGTGACAGCCAGATCACCGCTGAAGACCTGCGCAAGCTGCTGGCCGAATATGACGGCGATATCACCCATCAGGCCTATGCGCTGGAACGCCTGCGTGGCGAGGCCGTGCAGCAAGGTGCACCGGCCTCGCTTTTGGCCACGATCGACCAAGTCCGGGCAGAGTTTTCGTCGCCCGACACCCTGCGCGACATCCGCGCGGGCCTGATCTCTGGACGAGAGGCGCATCGCATTGGTGATCGGTTTGGGTCAGATGCTGGCGGTTTCCGCGAGAGTTATCGGGATCTGTTGCGCGATCCGTCGCCCCGGTTGGGACCAATCTTTGATACGCTGCGCAGATTCAGCCTGACCGAAGGCTTTGATGAGGTCATCGGATCTTTTCTGCGTGTCGCGGGCGAAGATATGGCAAGCACCGGCCCATCGACCGACCCGTCGCAACTGGCGGAACTGATCACCGAACTGGGCAAGCTCAAGAACCTGCGGACCGTCCTGAAATCGTCAGAAGATATGGCGATGAAGCTGGACCGCACGTTTCCCCCGCAAACGGGCACCCCGCCTTCTGGCCCTCGCCCGAATGGTGAGGAACTGGCCTCGCGGCTGCTGCATTTCGCGGGGATGACGCTGCCCACCTACACCGATGCCGACGCCCTGCTGCGCGGGTATGAGGGCGAGCCGCCCGAAGTACCGGTGCTGGCGGTCAATTTGTTGCGCGGTCAGCACGCGCTTTTGCCGGATGCCGTCCTGCCATCGCTTCAGGCGCATGAACAGCAATCGCGTCTGCTTTTGAACCTGTCAGACCGGGTGGTCGAGAAAGAGGAGCAGGCCTATGGCGGATAAGGCATGACAGCCCTTGGCAACGCAGCAAAATCGACGGTCTCGCAGTTTGCGGGGTCGATGGGACTGACGGCTCGGGAAAACCCGGACGGCAGCTTTGGCTTTGACTTTTCAGACTCTGGTCGACTGTCGATCACCCAAGGCGTGGACGGGCAGACCATTCTGGTCAGCCTGACCCGTCGCACCATCCTTGATGGTGTGGTGCCCTTGGCGCGGCTTGCCTCTGTCGCGGGGCCGTTGCCGGATGGGCGCATGGTGCAGGCCGGTTTGACCACCACGCAACAGCCTGTGCTGGCCATCGCGCTGGACGACCGGTCTTTCGATCTGCCACGGCTGGACCGGGCACTGACCGACTTGCGCCGTCTGCACGACAGCATCGGCTTCTGATGCCTGTGCTTTACGGCACTCTGCCCCCGGTTGGGTGCAATTACAGTCTGATCCAGGAACGGGCCCGAAGGCAGGACGATGGCACACCCGACTGACATATTCCGCGATGACAATCCTGAACGGTCGATCCGTACTGCGTCAGCGATGACCCGCGCCTTTATCCAAGGGGCCGGCTTGGCCGACCATCCGACGATCAAGGATCTGGAGATGGGCTTGACCATGGCGCAGTCGATGGGCCTGACCCGCGACGATCTGGACGTGATCTATGCGATGGGCTTTCAGAAACTGACCGGGGCGGATTTCAAGGCGGCCGAAGATGTTTTCGCCTATCTGGTGATGATCGATCCGCTGCACGCGCCCAATCACTACTGCCTTGGCGTGTCGCGGCAGGCCCAAGCCCGCCATGATGAGGCTGAGATGGCCTTTCTTGGCTTTCTCGCGATGGATGCCACAAACCCCGTCGGTTACCTGCGGCTTGGCGAATGCCGACAGGCGCAAGGCGACCGGAAAATGGCGCTTGAGGCGTTCAGTTTGGCCGAGGCCGAATGTCTCAAGGGCCATGGCGACACACTCACCCTGCAAGAAGCCCGCGCCAAACGCGCCCTCGTTGATCAGGAGCAACCCGCATGAGCACCATTTCGCTTCGGACGGACACACCGGTCAATACCGGCCTCCCTGTTGGCGGTGACGTGCCGATCGACGGCAGCGTTCAAACCGGCAACGGCATCGCGGGCGTCAACAATCGCTCCATCCCAATCAGCGGCGGAACCCCCGTCTTTGACACGATCATGCAATCGCTGCGCAGCATGGCCCCGCCTACGTCAAAATTCACCGATTTTGAGGCCCAATTGGCCGAGGTGATGGGCAAGCTGAAAGACGCAATGGGCAGGGTTCAGGAAAGCCGCGCCAATACGGAAATGGAAGCCAAGCGCGTCAACATCCAAGAAAATCAGGCCAAGATCGAAGAGTCCAAACGAAAACTGGACGAGGCCGAGGCGAAAGCGAAGTCGGGTAACATCTTTGACATCTTGTCCTTGGTGTTTCAGGCCATCGCTGCCGCGTTGCTGGTTGTGGCTGGCACCGTGGTGGCCGCGCTGGGTGGCGGGGCGGCCGGGGCCTTGATGATCATGAGCGGGGTCATGATGGCCATCAACGTTGCAAACTCCGTCACCCAGCGCGAGAATGGGGGCGCGGGATTGCTCGGGTCCATCGGCAAGGCCCTTGGGGCCGATCAGGACACGATCGCCGGGCTGGACGGTGCGCTAATGGGGGCGATGCTGATCGCCTCGATTGCGATGGCGGCGGTGACGGGCTTCACCTCGGTTGCCAGTGCCACCGCAAACATGATCAAGATGGTCACGACCATTGTGCAATCCGCGATCCAGGTCGCGGATGCCGCGGTGAACGTCGCCAGTTCTGCCATCAAGATGGACGCCGCCCTTGACCGCAAGGACGCCGCCAATTCCCGCGCAGATAGCGATGAAATTCAAGCCCTTATGCAGATGCTGGACGACCTGATCGACATGGCGATGTCCATGCTGATGCAGGTGAACAAGAACGTCTCGGCCATGATGGACAGCCTGTCCGAGATGCTAAACGACACAGGAAACACGCTTTCGAACACCCGGTTTGCGGGCTGATCGGATCACAACAAGGGAACCGTAGCCATGAGCATGACCATCCAGACCGGCACCACCACGTACACGGCTCCACTCGATTCGGGCAAGCCGCCGACAGGCACGACCCAGACCGGCACGACTCAGACGGGTAATGTCCAGAACGGGGGCGTTGGCGGCGGGGTAGGCGGGGTTGGCAGCGGACAGGTGCCAACCACAGGGGGGCAGACGAACACCAGCGTCATGCCCCGCGCCAATGGCGGTGGAGAGCCGCCGACCAATACCGTGCAATCCGAACGCAGTCTGGCAAACGCCCGCAGCACTCAGAAGGAAGCGCTCAGCATTCTGGATACCCTGATCAAAGCCCTGCGCGACCCGGACCAACTGGCCGCACTTCTGATCGAAATGAACGAAATGCAGCGCCAGAATTCGCTGGATCAACGCCTTGCCTCGCGCGAGACGGCCAAGTCCCAACTGGAAGGGCAGGCCGCAGAAACGCGGCAGGCCGCCGTCAAGGAAATGGCCGCGGCGGCAGTGGCGCTGGCGATGTCTGTGGTGTCCTTTGCCATCTCTGTCGCGGGGGCGGGCAACATGGGCAAAGAGGCCAAACAAGCCTCCACCGCCAGCAAGACCGCAACGGAATTCAAAGATGCAGCGGCGGACCTGAAGGGAAAACTGGGCAGCGTCACCGATCCGGCCAAACGGGCCGAACTTGAAAAATCCATCGGCAAACTTGAGATTCAGGCAGGCAAGTTTGAAGCCGCGTCCAACGCGGGCTTTCGGGAAGTTGACCGGATCAACATGTTGACCCAGGCGGTCAACTCGCTGGTCAAAGGGCTGGGCGAGGGCATCGAAGGGATGCTGCGCGCCTCAGCCAAGATGGATGAGGCGCAGGGACAGACCCTTGCCGCCAACGCCGAAGACACCCGCGCCGATGCGGATGCGCTGAAAGCCTTTACCGATGCCATCGACGAATTGCTGCGCGCCGCGCTGGAGTTCATCCAGAAAATGAACGATGCACAGGTCGAGTTGATGGCCTCTGCCTCGCGATTGTAAGGCACGCAGCATGGCCGCCGATCTGCGTCAGGTGCTTGAGGTGCTGTTTGCGGGGCTTGGGCTTGGCCCCGCTCCACAGCATCCGACCGATGCCGAAGAGTTCGACATCGAGGATGCCCGTTGCGTGGTGGCGCGCGCGCCCAGCGGGACTGAAGTGAAGCTCACCTTAGATATCGGTACGCTAACGCGCGACCCTCATGTGGCAGCAGATCGCTTGCGGCAGTTGCTGCGGCTGTCCTTGGGGCTGGCGATGGTGAACCGTGCCGCTCTGGTAATGCCCGAAACGCCCGATGACCGCGCCTTGCGGGCTTTGCAGGCCGGCACGGCGACGGCCCCCAGCTTGCGGTTTCAGGCGGTGGCGCTGATCAACAGCCCGGTGCGGCAGGATATCTTTCGCGCATTGGAAGACGTGGTGCAGCTTCGCACGCTTGCGTTGCCTTATCTGACACCCGACCGACGGGGCGCTGAGGACGGGATCGCGCTTTTCCCGCTACCCACCACAGAGCGATCCACATCAGGACGCAGCGACGGGGATGACACCTCGTCCTTCCTGATCTTCCAACCGTGAACGTGATTAAGGAGACCTGAATGCAGGGCAAGTTGACGGCCGCATTCCAACAGCAAGTCAAGGAACTGATGGTGGATACCCCATTGCTCCAAAGGCTGGGATTGCAAAGAAATGACCTGCACGGCGCGGCGAAGGCAGCGGATGCTGCGCTACAGTCCGGTAATCTGGAACAGGCCTTCAAAAGCTATGCACATCTGGTCATGCTGGACCCGACGAATGCCGATTTTCACGCGGGTCTGGCCGAAGTTGCGCTGGACCTTGGGCATTTCGCCATGGCGTTGCAAAGTGCCTCGGTCGTCGTGGCCACCCGTCCGACGGCACCGGAAGGGTACTTCCTATCGGCCCGTGCCTGTATCGGGATGGACGAACCCGCCCTCGCGCTTGAGGATTTGGCCGAAACCGAACGCTGGGCGGTCAAGGCTGGCAAGCCTGCGTACACTGCCGCCGCACAGAAATTGCGGGTCATGGTCGACAGTACGCTGAGTAAGGCCGCAGCGCGATGAGCGCAACGCTCCTCGCCCGGCGGATGGTCGAGGGGCTGTCCAGCACCGCGCAGGCCGAGCTAGAGGCAACGCTTGCCGATCTCTCTGACGGCGGGCGCAGTGATCTGGTTGGCGTGTTTCGCGCGCTTTTGTCGGGTCAGGACCTGTCAGGGGCGCTTGGCTTGCCGGATGGCACGGCGGACCTGCTCTATGCGCAGGCGCATGCACGGCTGAATGTAGGTCAGATCACAGATGCACTGGCCTTGTTTCAGGCTTTGGCGGCGCTGTCGCCCAAGGTCAAAGATCACTGGCTAGGACTGGGAATATGCCTGCGCCTGACCGGAACACTTTCCGGGGCACGGCTGGCCTTCGCAACCGCGCTTGAAGTGCAGCCCGATTGCCCGGCGGTGCATGTTCATCTGGCCGAACTGGCGCTGGTAGAGGGGCGACGCGAGGATGCCGCCCTTTTGATGCGTCATTTCACCGCGCTGCCCGAAACGGCGCTGAAATCCCGATTGGCGTCTGAGGCACAGCGACTGATCGCCGTGCTATCAGCGCAAGCCAAGCCATGAAGGTCTGACAAGATGAGCGGGGGATCGGCCTACGGTCTGGGTGCGCTATTCCCCCTGCTTCGCAGCGCCGCCGCCGCCGAGATCGCCAAGGCCTTTGCCAGCCTGGACAGCCCAGAGACAGCCTCGACCCGTGGCGATCAGGCCGCGCGGGCAGATGTCCAAACCCGCCCAAACGCCGCCGCTGCGGCAGGATCATCCTCATGGTCGCAAACGCTCCCAAGTGCCGATGCGTTGGCCGCCGTACCAAATCCGGGACGGGACGGGGCGGGTGGGCTGACCTTTGCATCCCTTGCTCCCCCTCGGTTTGTCCTTGCCAGTCTGGCAGGAGGATTTTCGCTGCCAACGATGGCCGAAGGGATGCATCGGGATCACACGAGCGCTGCTCCAGAAGCCAGACCCTCCCAGACACCGATGACACCAATCCCAGCTGCCTTGGCCGAAGCGATTCTGGCAGGGCCTTCGACGGATCCGACTGCGCCATCGCACCGCCCATCCGCTGAGGCCAACGCCACATTTTCGCCCGACAAGACGGGTGCCACGCAGAAACCTGTGGTGATTGGCGAACTCGCACCGGGGCAGCCTGTTTCGGGACAAGTTGCGTCTGGACTGCCTCCGTCTGGATCGCCCGCGTATGGCGCGCCTGTCGTTACGACAGCGCATTTGGCCCTGACAGTTCCAACTCCGCATGGTGCGGAACCACGACAAACGACCCTATCCCCTGCCCCGGCGCATCCGTCAAAGCAACCGACGCCCGTAACGGCGCCCATGCCCGACCTTGAAACGGGAGCACCCTTTCAAGAAAACGCCGCATCTAAGGATCAGGAGGCACGCCCCCTGACCCCCGCTTCATTTCCTGAATTGGCAAGACCGGGGAAGGCAGAGGTCACCACCACCATCACCACCCTTGGCCACAGTGCCGCGCCGAAGACCGATGTCGCGGTGTCGCCTTTGCCAGAGCCTGCGGCGCGCAAAATGCCACAGGTGGCATTCGGTGCCGACACCCGAAGCCCCACGACGGTGGCGGGTGATCCTGCCATGGCGTCCGATCCTTCGCCCGGTTCCACCGTTGAAAACCGCGCGCAGATGGCAACCACCGTGACATTGGCACCGGTGTCCGCACCCCTGCCCGCAGCTGTGGGCCTGTCCGCCGCATTGACCCCGGCGCTGGCTGAGGCGGTGGCGCAGGGTGGTTTTCCCCTGACAACGGCCGGTCAGGGGGCCTCTGCCGCGTCCTTGGTGATCTTCAACGCGGCGATGATCCCATCTTGGCCCCCGGCGTTTCGGTTGGATGAAACCGGCGCAGCTGTTGCCGCCCTGCGCGCTGGTGGGGCAGAAATGGCGCAGATGTCCCCCGAAGAGGCGGCCGAATATCTGACCAAGATGGCCGCGGCCTTTGGCTTTCTTTTGACGGTGAAAAAGCGGCTGAGCAAATGCCGGAAAGAGGAAAAAGAGGCCCTGCTTGGCCTGTTCTCCTTTCTGGGCGTGGCGCTGGACACGCTGGCAAAGGGATTGCAGATGGCGCTGGACCTGACCGCCGATCAGCGCGAGATGCTGGCGGAACTGGCCTTGGTGCAGGGGGATGACGGTGGCCGTCCTGCGCAGAGGGGGCGGCAACGGTTGCGGCTATGACGGCAGACGGCGGCGAAGCGAACGCAGAACCCCTGCCGCCAGCAAAAGCAACATAAGGTTACCCGCCTGCCTCAGAAAAAGCCAAACCGCACCAAGCCAACCACCTGTGGACGTGGCCTCGGACTCCGCCGCGTCAGACCCGCCCTGCATCAACAGATCCCGCAAGAGGGGGCGGATCGAGGCCGCATCAGCCCCAACGGGCAGGTGCAGAAAAGCGGGCGAAAAAGCGGATTGCCCCGGTGTAGGCTCCGGATGGCGCAGCGCCTCGGGCACGGTGATCTCATCGACTGGGACACCCGCCGCATCGGTCAGACGACGCAAATCGGTATGGGCTTTGGCTGAAAACACGAAAGCCACCAAACGGTCCGGAGGCGGTGCAGGCAGCGTTGTCAGCGGAAACAGCCCCTTTGGACCCGTGGCAAAAGCCCCTGCATCGGTCAGTTCCACCGCCAGCACGGATGGATCGGGTCGCAGCCGCAGATAAAGCAGATCGTTCTGCGCGGGGCCGGACAGTGGCATCGCCCGCTGCAAAGGGATCGGGGCCTCGAACGCATCCTTCGCATGGGGCCGCGCGGCCGCGACGGTCATCAGAATGAGCAGCATACAAACCAGATTGGCCCCCAGATCGGCCACAATGGCGGAGTTTCCCTCAGCCATCGCAGGTCAACCCATCCGGCAATAGGCGCGGTGCGGGGCAGGGACGGTCCAGACGCACGCGTCTCACCTCTGCGACCCCAGCGCGGGCAAGGGCTGTGTCCAGCAAAAAGGCACTGTCCCGCGCATCCGCCGCAATCACCAGCCATAGCTCTGATCGCGCCGCACGCGCCCAGTCTGTGACCAGCGGCGAAAGGATCTCGCCCAGCCCCATCCGCAGCACGGCCCCATCCGGCGCGCTCAGCGTGACCCCATCGCTGCGCGCAAGCACCAGCCATTGGCCCGCCTCTGTCGTCGCCCTTGCCAAGGCCGTCTCGTCCGGCAGCGGATCGGCCACCACCGCCTGCAACGTTTGCGACATCAGGCACAGCACGACGATCAGGATGGCTGAAAGGCTGAAGAACAGGTCTGAGGCGACGACATCGTCCCCAAGGCTTGCGTCGGTCATCGTCCGGTGGCCTCACGGTCCGTCAGCAACAGCAGCAAAAAGCCGGTCAGCGCTGCCCCCACCAGACCGACCAGTGTGGTTTCAAAGGCCGTGGCCAAGCCCCGCATCACCAAGCCCAGCGCGCCACTGTCGGCACCTGTGGGGGAAAACAGCGCGGGTAGGCTGGTCAGGGCTTCCAACAAACCGGCGATTGTGCCCAAGAACCCCAACAGCGGCATCATCGCGATCAGCGCGCGAATCAGCTTTTCGCGTGCAGGCGGCAAGCGCGTCGCCGCCGCATCGGCCAAAGCGACCAGAACACAAGCCAGCGCCAGAAAGATCACGACGTGATAGGGCGTCGAGAGCACCAGCCGCAGCGGAGTTGGAAATCCGATCACCAACAGCGCTGCCGCACAGGTCGCCAGCACCGCCCCAAAGGGAAAGAGTGCGAGCGTCGGCACGGGGTCCTGCCGCGCGGCCTGTGTCGGCAACAGCGACAACCCGGCGGCCAACATCGCCGCAACAAAAGGCCAAATCCCAAGGGCGCGCAGATAGTCCAGCCGCGCAGGCTGCATCCCCGGCAGCAGGAGGGTGACCGCAAGCAGCGGCCAAAGCGCCGTCACCACCCGCGCGACGGCGGCCAATGGTGGCACGGACCGCGCCAAAAGGAAAATCACAGGCACTGTTGCTGCCACAAGCGCCAAGGGCCGAAGCATCCCCCCCGCTGGCAGCGCTGCAGGCAAAAGCACGATGCCCACCCCAAAAAACAGCGCCGCCATGCCGGAAACCACAATGGCGGCGATGCCTGTCACCGCAGTTCAATCCGCTCAAGCGGTTGGATATTCACCTGTGCCGTCAGTTCCTGAAACGACAGAACGGCCAGATCGGGGAAGTCGCGTTCCACGATTTTGCGGAAGAAGCGGCGGATATCCATCGGGGCCAGAACCACCGGCTTCATCGAATGACGGCTGAAATCGCCAATCGTCGCCCGCAGCGCAGCGATCAGTTTGCGATGCGACTCCGGCGACAGCGCCAGATAGGACGCCCCGCTGGTCTGACGTACGGCACCGCGAATCTCATCCTCGACCTGTTTGGACAGCAGATAGGCCGACAGCACACTTTGACCGCCCGAGAATTTATGCGTGATGTAGCGGTTCAGGGCCGAGCGCACATGTTCAGTCAGCAGGATCGGGTCTTTCTCACGCTGGCCCCATTCGACCAGCGCCTCAAGGATCGTGCGCATGTCACGGATCGAGATATCCTCGGACACCATGCGTTGCAGCACATCGGCAATGGTGATCAC
>JAIYDR010000398.1 GCA_027487395.1 Rhodobacter sp.
AGCCTTGCCGTCGCGTTGTGCGAAGGCCCGATCCTGCGGGTGGGGCGGGTCTGGGCGGACGGGATCGAGATTGATCCCGACGATTATTCGATGCACGTTTACAAGGGGGATGAGGCGCAGTTGCCTGATCCCAAGATTGCCGCTGTCGAAGGGGCAGATCGCGCGCCAGCCTATCGCGGCATAGCCTATGTCGTGTTTGAGGATTTGCCACTGGCACCCTTCGGCAACCGCGTGCCGCAGTTCAGCTTTGAGGTGGTGCGCGGGGCCAAAGTGGCGAACGCGCCGGGTGGCGTGACGCTTGGCAGCCTTCTGTCGGCCGTCGCGCTGATCCCCGGAACCGGCGAGTATTCCTTGGCGACTGAAGTGGTGCGCGTGCCGCAAGGGCCGGGGCGACAACACGAGATCAACCGCAACACCATTGGCCGGAAGTCCGATTTCGAGGTGTCCTTGCGCCAATTGCGGGGTGAGATGCCGCAGTTGAGCTCTGTCTCCTTGGTCGTTTCTTGGTTTGGGGACGATCTGCGCTGCAGTCACTGTCGGGTGCGACCGAAAGTGGAGCAGGCCGCTTTGGAAGAGGGCTCGCAAGTTTGGCGTGCGGGTGGCTTGATCCGGGCCGAAGCCGAGGTGTTGGCCTTGCTCAACGGTCGGCCGGTCTATGGCGGGACGCCGTCGGATGCCTCGGTCATGCAGGCGATACAGGCGTTGCGCGGGGGTGGGCAAGACGTGATGTTTTACCCCTTTGTGCTGATGGAACAGGCGCCGGGCAATGCATTGCCGGATCCCTATAGCGACGCGCAGACCCAAGCCGTGCTGCCTTGGCGGGGGCGGATCACGCTGTCGAAAGCACCGGGACGGGTTGGCTCTCCTGATCGGACTGCGACTGCAGCGGCGGAGGTCGCGGCGTTCTTTGGTTCGGCGACGGTGGAGCAGGTGGTGCCGGTCGATGGTGAGGTGCACCATTTTGGGGTGACGGATTGGGGATACCGGCGCTTCATCTTGCATTATGCGCGCCTGTGTCAGTTGGCTGGCGGAGTGAACAGCTTTTGCATCGGGTCGGAATTGCGGGGTGTGACGCAAATTCGCGGCGCAGGGGACAGCTTTCCGGCGGTTGACGCATTGCGGGCGCTGGCGGCGGATGTGCGGGCGATCCTGGGTCCTGCCACCAAAATCACTTATGCGGCAGATTGGTCTGAGTATTGGGGGTATGTGGCGAATGGAAACCGCTATTTCCATCTGGATGCCCTGTGGGCGGACCCCAACATCGACCTGATCGGGATCGATAACTATATGCCGATTGCTGACTGGCGTGATGGCGAGAACCATGCGGATGCGGCGGCGGGGTCCATCTATGATCTGGACTATCTGAAGTCGAACATTTGCGGCGGCGAGGGGTTCGATTGGTATTACAATGGAGCCGAAGGAGAGGCTTCGCAGCATCGTTTGCCGATCCGGGATGCTGCTCTTGGTGAGGATTGGATCTACCGTTACAAAGACCTCCGCAGTTGGTGGAGCCTGCCGCATCACGACAGGATCAACGGTGTTCGGTCAGGGGCAACGGCATGGGTGCCGCAGTCAAAACCGTTTTGGTTTACAGAATTCGGCTGTGCGGCGCTGGACAAAGCGGCGAACCAGCCGAACCTGTTCCTTGATCCGAAGTCATCGGAGTCCGGTCTGGCTCGTGCCTCCAATGGGCGGCGAGACGACCTGATGCAGATGCAATATCTCTGCGCGATCCTGCAATACTGGATGAATCCCGCACATAACCCGGTGTCGGCGATCTATGGCGGACCGATGGTGGACATGGCGCGCGCGCATGTCTGGGCCTTTGATGCCCGTCCGTTTCCCGCCTTTCCGGGACGACCGGACCTTTGGTCGGATGGCGAGAATTACGATCGGGGGCATTGGCTGAATGGGCGGTCTAGTGCGGTGCCTTTGTCGGAAGTGGTGCGGGAAATCTTGTGGCACTCTGGGGTTACGGATGTCGATCTGTCCCGGCTTTATGGGGCCGTGCTGGGCTATGTGGACGCTTCTGCAGATACGGCAAGGTCGGCGTTGCAGCCCTTGATGATGGCATATGGCTTTGATTGCCATGAACGCGAGGGTCGTCTGCATTTTGTGACCCGGCGGATCAATGCGGCTGTCACTCTTGATCCAGAGCAGTTTGTCCGGAGAAACGAGGGCGATCTGGAAATCTCGCGCGCCAATGGTGCCGATTTGCCGCGCGAATTGCGCCTGACCCATGTTGAGGCAGAGGCGGACTATCAGGTAACCGTCGGCGCTGCGGCTTTGCCCAATGCCGGTGAGGCGACCGCGCATGTCAATGCCAGCGAATTGCCGCTGGTTTTGACACCCTCGGCTGCGCGGGACATTGCCGAAGGCGCTCTGACGGCGGCGCATGTGGCACAAGACAGTGTCAGATTCGCGCTGCCCTACTCGGGGCTAGATATGCGGGTTGGCGCGGTGGTGCGCCTGAAGGGCCAGACCTGGCGTATCGACCGGGTGGAATACGCGGATGCCATCGGGATCGAGGCTGTGCGTGTCGAAGCGGCTACAGCCAGTTTTCAGGGGGCCCGGCTGAGCCGCCGTCTGCCAACCCCTGTGGTGGCGGAGAGTGCGGTGTTTCCGGTCTTTCTCGATCTACCCTTGCTGACTGGCGAGGAAGTGCCCCACGCCCCGCATGTTGCCGTCGCCGCGGAACCATGGCCCGGGCGGGTGGCCGTTTGGTCGGCACCGGGAACCGATGGCTTTGCCTTGAACACGTTGCTTTCGGCACCGGCGGTGATTGGGAGAATGGAAAGCTCACTTGGAATGGGGCGGTCGGGTCTGATTGATCATGCTGCGCGGTTTATGGTGCGGCTTGGGGCGGGGAGTTTGGCCTCGTGCAGCATGGAGGCGCTGCTGAACGGCGAAAACCTTGCTGCCATCGGGGATGGGGCGGTTGGCAACTGGGAGGTGATCCAGTTTCTGAACGCGGTCCCCGTTGCCCCGGATGTCTGGGAGATTTCCGGCTGCCTTCGCGCGCAATGTGGGACGGATGCGGCCTTGCCGCCGGTTTGGCCTGCGGGGTGTCTGTTTGTGCTGCTCAATCCGGCGGTACGCCAGATCAGCCTGCGCGAGTCCGAGGTGGGATTGCCGCGCACCTTCCGGATCGGCCGGCTTGCGCGTGGTTACGCCGATACCCGTGCCGTGCAGCGGATCGATGCCTTTTGGGCGATCGGGCGCAGGCCGTATCGGGTGGCGCATCTGCGGCGCAGTGACGTGGGGAGCACGCACCGCTTTGGCTGGATCCGGCGGACTCGGCTGGACGGGGACGGGTGGCGCAACGTGGAGGTGCCCTTGGGCGAAGGGGTTGAGGCCTATCGGCTGATCGTGTCGGTGGCGGGTGTGGCGGTGCGGCAGGTGGATCTCGCGATGGCAGAGTTCGAGTACACGGCACAGATGCGGGCGGCCGATGGGGTGGCGGGGGCTTATAGCCTTGAGGTGGCGCAGCTGTCTGAAAGCTTCGGGCCGGGGCCGTTCCGCCGGATTGATCTGCCCGGATAAGCCATGCGACGCCTTCAGATTGGGGATTTGCTCGCGGGCGCAGGGTATCTGGTGGCCCATCCCGCTGCCGGGGCTGACGCTATTCTGGCCGAAGCCCACGCGGCGCATCGCTACTTTCGCCGCTTCGAGTCACCCCATCCGATATGGGGCAACGGCAGTTTGATGTCACGTTGCTTGTCGGCGGGGCAGGGCATGCCGGTCACTCTCTCCCCCGTTATCCTTGAGGCGCTGGGCCGGCTGTGTTTTGCCGCTGTGCGCCGCATGTCTGGTCCTGTCCCGTCATCGCGCCATATGCTATACATCAGGTCTGCAATCGGCGGAGATGTCATGCTCGAAACCAAATTCAAGGTCTCTCAAGTTGACCCGGTCTGGAACCGCGTTCGCGAAGAAGCGCAAGACACCATTCGCGCTGAACCATTGCTTGGCGGTTTGGTGCATTCCAGCATCTTGCACCATGCCTCGCTGGAACGGGCCCTGGCCTATCGGTTCTCCCTGAAGCTCGCCTCGGGTGAGATGAGCGAACAGATTTTGCGGGAGATCGCGGATGAGGCCTATAGCGCTGATTCGAGTCTCGGGGCGGCGGCGCGGGCGGATTTGATGGCGATCTATGACCGCGATCCGGCTTGCCACCGCTACCTTCAGCCGATTCTGTTCTTTAAGGGCTATCAGGCGGTGCAGGCCTATCGCATCGGCCATTGGCTTTGGGAGCAGGGGCGGCGCGATCTGGCCTATTTCGTGCAGATGCGGGTGTCTGAGGCATTCGGGGTCGATATCCACCCGGCGGCGAAGGTCGGCAAAGGGCTGATGATCGACCACGCCCATTCCATCGTGATCGGTGAAACGGCTGTGGTCGGTGACAATGTGTCGATGCTGCATTCCGTCACCTTGGGCGGTACGGGGAAAGAGGATGGCGACCGGCATCCCAAGATCGGCGACGGTGTGCTGATCGGGGCAGGGGCCAAGGTGCTGGGCAATATCCACATCGGCCATTGCAGCCGCATCGCGGCGGGGTCAGTGGTGTTGCAAGATGTGCCGCCCTGCAAGACCGTGGCCGGGGTTCCGGCGCGCATCGTGGGGGAGGCGGGGTGCGATACGCCCTCTGTCTCGATGGATCACCGCTTCGCCGATTCCTGAGATGATCAGATAGTAAAACGCCCGCAGGATCACTCCTGCGGGCGTTTTTTCATGCCTGCGCTTCGGCCTTAGGCCAGCATCGCCATCGGGTTTTCCAAGTTGTCGACGATGGCCTTCATCAGTTGGGCGCCCAACGCCCCATCGATGACGCGGTGATCGACCGACAGGGTCATCGACATCACGGTTGCGACGCCAATGCTGTTGTCGGCCAAGACCACCGGCTTCTTGATCCCCGCCCCCACGGCCAGAATGGCCCCATGCGGTGGGTTGATCACGGCATCAAAGTTTTCGATCCCCATCATCCCAAGGTTCGAGATGGCAAAGCTGCCGCCCTGATATTCATGCGGGGCCAGTTTCTTGGTCTTGGCGCGGGTGGCCAAGTCCTTCATCTCTGCCGACAAGGAGGAGAGCGACTTTTGGTCGGCATCCTTCAGCACAGGGGTAAACAGACCACCCTCAATGGCCACAGCCACGGCCACATCTGACGGTTTCAGCTTCAGGATTCGATCCCCGGCCCAAACCGCATTGGCATCCGGCACGGCTTGTAACGCCAAAGCGCAGGCCTTGATGATGAAGTCATTGACCGACAGCTTCACACCCCGCGCCTCAAGCTGTTTGTTCAACTGCTCGCGGAAGGCCATCAGGTTGTCTAGCCGCACCTCACGCCGCAGGTAGAAATGCGGGATGGTCTGCTTGGCTTCGGTCAGGCGGGCAGCGATGGTGCGGCGCATGCCGTCCAAGGCCACCTCGGTGAAGGCGCGACCTTGGTACATCTTCAGCACTTGCTCGGTCGAGGGGCCGGTTGGGAATGCCGCCGGAGCCGCCGCAGCAACAGGTGCCGGAGCCGCAGCCACAGCCGCAACCGGGGCCGCAGCCACGGGTTTCGCGCCTTCAACATCTGCTTTCACGATGCGGCCATGTGGGCCGGAGCCTTGTACCTTGGTCAGGTCCAAGCCCTTTTCCGCCGCGATGCGACGGGCGAGCGGTGAGGCAAAGACCCGCGTCCCACCAGCCGCTACAGGTGCCGCCGGGGCCGGGGCGGCAATCGCCGCAGCGGGTGCTGAAACGGGTGCAACGGCCTTCGCCACCACAGGCGCGGCATCGGCGGATTCGCCCTCTTCCACCAGCACGGCGATGGGGGTGTTGACCTTCACCCCTGCCGTGCCTTCGGCGATCAAGAGCTTGCCGACGATGCCATCATCGGCGGCCTCAAACTCCATCGTCGCTTTATCTGTCTCAATCTCGGCGATGATCTGGCCGGATTTGACGGTATCGCCTTGTTTTACCAGCCATTTCGCCAGCGTGCCCTCTTCCATCGTGGGGGAAAGGGCGGGCATCAGGATTTGCGTAGCCATTGGACCCCCCTTAGCGGTAGCAGACGGATTTGACGGCGGCGACCACTTCGGCGGTCGTCGTCAGGGCAAGCTTTTCAAGGTTCGCCGCATAGGGCATCGGCACATCCTTGCCCGTGCAGTTGATCACCGGCGCGTCCAGATGATCAAAGGCGCGCTGCATGATCGTGGCCGAGAGATGGTTGCCGATGGACCCGACGGGGAAGCCTTCCTCGACCGTCACACAGCGGTTGGTCTTCATGACCGAGGCCAAGATGGTGTCATAGTCGATGGGGCGCAGGGTCCGCAGGTTGATCACCTCGGCGCTGATG
>JAIYDR010000218.1 GCA_027487395.1 Rhodobacter sp.
CGTGATAGGCTTGTCTCAGCGCCGCCTCATCCACCGGCGGATCGGCACGGATCGCTGCGGGCAAGAGCGCGGCATAGGTGATGCGCTTGGCCTCAGGGTTCATGAAGCTGTCGGGGTTGGCGTCGTAGAACGCCTTCAGGTCGGCCTCGGTGGGCGCGCCAAGCGGGGTGGTGAGGTCGGCTTCGGTCAAGCGCAGCAGCGAAAAGCCACGGCGTTCCCCGGCCCAATTGGCCAGCGTGACGGTCAGCGCTTGCGGTGCGGCATAGCCGCCCACCACCGCGCCTTGCAACAAGCCGCGCGCAAGATCGTCACGGATGCGGGATTCAAAGGCGGTTTCGGTCAGGTTGTTCTGTTCCAACACCGCCGAATAGGTGGTGCGGTCGAACTGACCCGCCGTGCCCTGAAAGGCGCGCATGGTGGTGATCTGTTGGGCCACGGCCTGATCCCCAACCGAGATGCCGATGCGCGCGGCCTCATGGTCCATGGCGGTCTGATTGACCAAAGACTGGATCACCTTTTGATCAACACCAAGCGCAATCGCGGTGTCCAAGGGCACCTGCGTGCCGAATTGTGCGCCAAGCGCGTCCACCTCTTGGCGCAACGCGCGGGCATAGTCGCCTGCGTCAATTTCACGTTCACCCACCGTGCCAATCGCACTGCGGGTCCCGCCAAAGTCGGTCATCTGATAGCCGCCGAGGCCGGTGATGACCATCGCCAACACGACCCAAACCAGCACAGAGCCGGTCTTGCGTTTCTTGCGCGGGGCGTCGTCGTCGGTGTCTTTGGCCATGATCTGTCGCCTTCGGAATGCAGGTTTTGACCGCCTGTCTAGTGAACTGCCCGCATCGGGGCAAGATGCGAGGGCAGGCGGGCCGGAATTGATCGCGCGGATGTCAGAAGCGGACGGACGTCAGACGCCGGAACAACTCGGCAATGCCGTCCGTGTCGATATTTGCGAAAGCGATCCGCATCTGGCATTTGCCATCGGCGCTGCCATTGGGCTGGAACATGGTGCCGGGCAGCATCAAGATCGACGAGGAATGCACCAAGCGCTTGGCCACCTGATCCGAGGGCAGGTCGAACGGGTGCGCGACATAGGCGAAATAGGCCCCACAGCCAAGCAGCGTCCAGTCGGGCAGGGCGGCAAAGCCATCGACCATCGCGGCCTTGCGGGCAAGAATCTCTGCCCGCTCCCCAGCGACATATTGTGCAAGATTCCGCATCCCCCAAAGCGCTCCGATCTGGCCCAACTGGCTGGGGCAAATGGCGACGGTATCAAGGAATTTCTCAATCTCGGCCAGCCGCGCGGCCGAGGCGACCACGGCCCCCACGCGATGCCCGGTCAGCCGATAGGCCTTGGAGAAGCTGTAAAGCTGGATGAAGGTATCGGCCCAATCGGGATCGCTGAACAGATCATGCGGACGACCGGTGCGGCTGTCAAAATCGCGGTAGGTCTCATCTACGATCAGCGCGAGGTTATGGGCGCGCGCCAGATCGCGGAAGGCCGCCAGAGTCTCCGCCGGATATTCCGCCCCGCCGGGGTTGTTCGGGCTGACCAGAACGATGGCGCGGGTTTTGGGGGAGATCAGCTTTGCCGCCTCAGCCGCATCGGGGATCAGGCCGGCGCCTGCGGGCAGGGGAACGGTGGTCACGCCCTGCATGTCCAGCCACATCTTGTGGTTGAAATACCACGGGGTGGGCAAGATCACCTCATCCCCGGCCCCCGCAAGCGTGGACATCACGGCGCAGAAGGCCTGATTGCAGCCTTGGGTGATCGCCACTTGGTCGGGTGTGATCGCGCCGCCATAGGCCGCTGACCATTGGCTGGCGATTTCGGTGCGCAGGTCGGGCAGACCGAGGACGGGCCCATAAAGATGCGCGGCCGGATCGTTCAGCGCGGCCTCTGCCATGGCTTGGCGCAGCGCCAACGGCGGCGGCTCCACCGGGGCGGCTTGGCTGACGTTGATGAGCGGGCGATCCGCCGGGAACACCGCATCGGCCAGCCACCGCCGCGCCTCCATCACCGGGGGGGCAAAGGTGGCAGCCATGGCGGGGTTCAGCGGCAGGGTCATCTGTGTTTCCTCACGGTCTGGGAACGGCCGTTTTCCGACACGGAAAACGGAGCGGAATGTGACGCGGTTTCCGCCTTCCACCAAGGGCGATCTCGGGCGGGATGCCGTTTTCTGCGTCAGAAAGCGGCCCGAAATCCGGGTCGAATTTCGGCGCGGGTCAGTCGTTGCCGCGGAAGGGCTGGACGTATTGTAGCGCCATGTCCCAAGGAAAGAAGATCCAGGTGTCCTGGCTCACCTCAGTGATATAGCTGTCCACCATCGGCTTGCCCTTGGGCTTGGCATAGACCGTGGCGAAATGCGCCTTCGGATACAGTTGGCGCACCAGTTCCAGCGTCTTGCCAGAGTCCACCAGATCATCGACCACCAGAATGCCTGTGCCATCGCCCATCAAGTCCTCCTGCGGGGCCTTGGTGACCTTGGCCTCGGTCTGGGATTGATGGGAATAGGATTTCACGCTGATCGTATCGACGACGCGGATATCCAACTCGCGGCTGACGATCATCGCCGGGACCAGCCCACCGCGCGTGATGCCGACCACGGCCTTCCAAGCTCCGCCTTCGCCCGGCCCCTTGCCGTCCAGCCTCCAGGCCAGCGCGCGCGAGTCGCGGTGGATTTGGTCCCAGCTGACGTGGAAGCCTTTTTCATGCGGCAGGCGGTCGTTCATGGCGTGCTCCTGTAGGTGCGGCTGAGGGTGCAGAGGCGGGGGCCAGCCCCCGCACCCCCGGGATATCAAGGACAAAAGATGCAGGCGGTCATGTCAGGGCGACTTTGAGGCCGAGCAGGGCCAAGGCGCCGCCGAAGCTACGGTCGATCAGGGTTTTCAGGTTCAGATAAGCGGCGCGGGTGCGGTCGAATGAGAACAGGCGGGCGACGATGACGTTCCAGACGAAATCGGTGGAGAAGACGACGCAAAGAAGCGCCCCCTTGATCCAAAGCGCAGTATCTGGGGGCACCATGCCCGCAAAGACCGCGCCGAAGAAGACGACGGGCTTGGGGTTGGCGAGTTGCGTGGTGATCCCCTTCCACAGCGCAGCGGGGCCGGAGCGGGGCAGGGTGCTGTCGGCGCTGTCAGTCGAGAGCGGTTCCTTGGCATGTCGCCACATCTGGATGGCGATCCAGACAAGATAAGCGCCACCGCCGATTTTCAGCACTGTCAGCGCGGCCGGGGCGATCTTGAACAAGAGGGCCAGCCCAAAGAGCGCTGCCACTGCCCAGAACACCGCGCCAAAGCCGATGCCTGCCGCCATCCAAACCCCCATCCGCAAGCCTTGCGTGACACCGGTGCGTGCCGTCATCAGCACGGCGGGGCCGGGGCTGATGGCGGCCATCAGCTGCACCGAAGCCAGCGCAAGGAAAGCGGCAAGGGTCATTCCTTGCCGTTCCGTCCGGTGACCGCGTCGATGTCGGGGGCATCCACCGCCTTCATCCCCACCACATGATAGCCGGCATCGACATGCAGGTTTTCGCCGGTGGTGCCCGAGCCGAGGTCCGAGAGCAGATAGAGCGAGGCTTTGCCCACCTCTTCTTGCGTGACATTGCGGCGCAGCGGGGAGTTCAACTCGTTCCACTTCATGATATAGCGAAAGTCGCCAATCCCACTTGCCGCCAGCGTCTTGATTGGCCCGGCAGAGATGGCGTTGACGCGAATGCCGTCTTTGCCAAGGTCTTCGGCCAGATATTTCACCGACGCCTCAAGTGCTGCCTTGGCCAGACCCATCACGTTGTAATGCGGCATGACCTTTTCCGCGCCGTAATAGGTCAGCGTCAAAAGGCTGCCGCCCTTGGGCATCATCGCTGCGGCACGCTGGCAGACGGCTGTGAAGGAGTAGACGGAAATATCCATCGTCATCAAGAAGTTGGCGCGGCTGGTGTCGACATAGCGGCCGCGCAGTTCGGTCTTGTCGGAAAAGCCGATGGCATGGACGAGGAAATCAAGGCTGCCCCAATCCGCCTGCAAGGCCGCGAACATCGCATCCATTGACGGCTCGTTCGTGACGTCGCATTCAAACAGTTTGGGCACCCCCAATGAGGCCGCCAGCGGCTCGACGCGTTTCTTCAACGCTTCGCCCTGATACGAAAAGGCCAGTTCCGCGCCTTGGTCGCCCAAGGCCTTTGCAATGCCCCAAGCGATGGATTTGTCATTGGCAAGGCCCATGATGAGCCCACGCTTTCCTGCCATAAGTCCGGTTGACATTGCCTGTCCCTCGCCCAGTTTTGTGTCGCAGTGGTGTAGGGCAATCGGTCCTCTGCATCAAGTGCGGGACCGCCACTCAAAGGCGAAGCAAGGAATGCAATGAACATGGATGACGCAAGCGACCGGACGGGCATCTTCGCGGGGGCCGACCCCTTTGCCATCGCGCGGGCTTGGCTGGCGGAGGCTGAGCCGAAAGAGATCAATGATCCGAATGCCATCGCGCTTGCGACGGTCGATATGACCGGCATGCCGAATGCGCGGATGGTTTTACTTAAGGATATAGAAGCGCAGTCTTTTGTCTTTTATACCAACTATGGAAGCCAGAAGGGGCAAGAGATCGCCACCTCGGGCAAGGCCGCTTTTGTTCTGCACTGGAAATCGCTGCGTCGGCAAATTCGTGTGCGTGGTTTGACCGAGCGCGAAGAGGGCCCGCAGGCGGACGCCTATTATGCCAGCCGCAGCTTGAAAAGCAGGCTTGGCGCTTGGGCATCCAAGCAATCCGAGCCACTTTCGTCGCGCACAGGATTGGTCGCAGAAGTGGCGAAAATGACCGCGCTGCACGGTCCCAACCCGAAGCGTCCCCCGTTCTGGGGCGGTATCCGCATTCTGCCCTTGGAGATCGAATTCTGGGCGGATGGACCGTTCCGGTTGCATGACCGCTTTCGTTGGTCGCGCCAAGATTTAGCAGACGCTTGGTGTATCTCGCGCCTAAATCCGTGAATTTGACGAAGCGCGAGTGGTGGAAACATGCTTTCGTTCACAAATGCCCCTTGAAACGGAACGTCTTCTGACGTCATGACTTGGTCAGTGGGCTAACTCTGGGGAAACGGCTCTCGACATGGAAGACGAAGATAAGGTCACGCACACATTGCATGGCCGCGTAAAGTGGTTCGATCCCGGCAAGGGATTCGGGTTCATCGTTGGGGACGAGGGCGGGTCCGACATTCTGTTGCACGCCAACGTGCTGCGGAACTATGGCCAGAACTCGGTCGCGGATGGTGCCGGTATTTCGGTGAAGGTGCAAATGACCCAACGTGGGGTCCAGGCGGTTGAGGTGTTGGACATCGAGCCGCCTGTTGGTGGGAGTTTTCCGCTCATGGATGAGAATGCTCCCTCCACACCGGAAGACATCGCCGCCTTGCCGCTGGAGCCTGCGCGGGTCAAATGGTTCGACAAGGGCAAGGGCTTCGGCTTTGCCAATGTCTTCGGCCGTCCTGAGGATGTGTTCATTCACATCGAAGTGTTGCGTGTGTCGGGCTTTGCCGATCTACAAGCAGGCGAAGCGGTGTGCTTGCGGATCATCGAAGGCAAGCGTGGGCGCATGGCAATGCAGGTGGCATCATGGGAAGCGGCGGTTCGGCATCAGGCTGGCTGACAGGTCTTGCGGCGGTGGGGCTTGCGGCTTTTGGGGCTGTGCAGGCGAATGCCGCCTGCGCGCCTGAAACCTTGGACTTGCGCGGTCCGGGTGGCACCGTGCGGTTTCATGTCGAAATCGCCGACACCTTGGCAGAGCGCAATCGTGGCTTGATGTTTCGCGAGAGCCTGCCGTCTGCGGGTGGGATGCTGTTTGTCTATGACCAGCCGCAAGACGTGGCGTTCTGGATGAAGAACACCCTGATTCCGCTGGATATGATTTTTGCGGATGCCGCGGGACGTGTGCAGCGCGTCCACGCCAATGCCGTGCCGGGCGACCTGACAGCCATTCCGGGCGGGGCAAGCATTCAGTTTGTGCTGGAAATCAACGGCGGCATGGCAAAACGCCTTGGCATCACCGAAGGCGCGGAAATGCGCCATCCGGCGATTGTTTCAGAAAAGGCTGCTTGGCCCTGCGAGTAGCGGCTTTCCTTCCGCCGCGATCTTGGTTAGGACAGCGTCAGTCGGGGCGTAGCGCAGCCTGGTAGCGCGACGGTTTTGGGTACCGTAGGTCGAGAGTTCGAATCCCTCCGCCCCGACCAATTGCTTTGATAAGCACAGCAAGATTTGGGTCATTTGCCCGAATTTTTCTTTGTTTTGGTCCTGTACCGAAGGATAGGCTGCGGTTGACATGCACCGCTGGCACGGATCACTTTACGCCGTAAAGGAAAGGGTCTGCCATGTTCAGGATGTTTTTCATGCGCATCACAGCGGTTTTCATTCCGGTTCTGGCGGTCTGCTGGGGTCTTTCGGCCAGAGCTGAGCCGTTGCCACAGCCGCAGGCGGGCGTGATTCTGTCGGTTGTTGGGGCGATTGCCGAAACCACGGGCGAGGGTAAGGCCGAGTTTGATCTTGCCGGCTTTGAGTCGCTGGGCACCGAGACGATCGAGACGACGACGATCTGGACGGATGGCGTGGTCAGTTTTCGCGGCGTGCCTTTGAAAACCTTTCTGGACCGTTTGGGCGCCAAAGGCAGCATTCTGCGGGTCTGGGCGTTGAATGACTATACGGTGGATGTGCCTTTTGCCGATGCGGTCGAAAACGGGCCCATTCTTGCCTTTGAGGCCAATGGCAAGCCTTTGTCCGTGCGTGACAAGGGTCCGATCTGGCTGATCTACCCCTTTGACAGCGATGCGCAGTATCAGACCGAGGTGATCTATGCCCGGTCGATCTGGCAGATCGAGCGGATGGAAGTGCTGGAGTGATCCCGCATCGCGCTTGCTCTGCCTGATGCGGGGGCCCATATCGCGGGGACAGCGTTGCGAAAGGTCTGCCGATGTCCCGCCTGATCCCATTTGACAACAGCTATGCCCGCGATCTGCCGGGCACCTTTTTATCTGCGCAGCCCGCGGTCCCGGCCGCGCCAAAACGGGTGTTCTTCAACGATGCACTGGCGCATGACTTGGGGATGGCGAAGGAGTTGCGCGATTTGGTGCCAGAGGTGTTTTCCGGCGCCCGCCTGCCCGAGGGGGCAGAGCCGATTGCGCAGGCCTATGCCGGACACCAGTTCGGCGGCTTTTCCCCGCAACTCGGCGATGGACGTGCCATTCTGCTGGGTGAGGTGGTGGGACGGGACGGCGCGCGGCGCGACATCCAGCTAAAAGGGTCGGGACGCACGCCGTTCTCGCGCGGGGGCGATGGCAAAGCGGCCTTGGGCCCGATGCTGCGCGAAGTGCTTGTGGGCGAGGCGCTGCACGCCTTGGGCATTCCAACGACGCGCGCATTGGCGGTTGTCGCGACTGGTGAGTCGGTCTTGCGCGACACTCTGTTGCCCGGTGCCGTCCTGACGCGGGTGGCGGCCAGCCATATTCGCGTCGGCACCTTTCAGTTCTTTGCCGCTCGGTCGGATCAGGCGCGCGTGCAGGCTTTGGCCGATTACACCATCGCGCGGCATTATCCTGATCTGGCGGCGGAACCAGCCCCCTATCTGGCGCTGTTTGAGGCGGTGATCGGCGCACAGGCGCGACTGATCGCGCAATGGATGGGGGTGGGTTTTATCCACGGGGTGATGAATACCGACAACATGACGCTGTCGGGAGAGAGCATCGACTTCGGTCCTTGTGCCTTTATGGAGGCCTATGCGGCGGGGACGGTGTTTTCCTCGATCGATCATGGCGGTCGCTATGCCTATGCCAATCAGCCGTTGATACTGGGCTGGAACCTGGCGCGCTTGGCCGAGACTTTGGTGCCGCTGTTCGATGCGGATCAGGACCGGGCCGTGGATCTGGCCAATGAGCGGTTGGAGGGGATCGCGGCGCGCTATCGTGAGGAATGGGTTGCGGTGATGGCGGCCAAACTGGCGCTGTCGGGAAGAGACGCTGGCGATGCTGCGCTGGCCGATGATCTGCTGGCGGCGATGGAAGGGCAGGGGGCGGATTGGACCCAGACTTTCCTTGCTCTGGCCAAGGCGGCGGAGGGTGATCTGGGCGCCTTGCGCGCGCAATTCATCAACCCGGCCAAGCTGGAAGCTTGGTTGCCCCGTTGGCAGGCCCGACTTGCGCCGGATGCGCCTGCCCGTCTGCGCGCGGCCAATCCTCGCATCATCCCGCGCAATCATTTGGTCGAGGCGGCGCTGACGGCCGCCACCGCAGGCGATCTTGCCCCGTTCGAGGCGCTTGTCGCTGCAATCCGCCAGCCTTTTTCCGACGATCCGGCGTTGGAGCCCTTTAGCCTGCCCGCGCCGCAGGGTTTTGGTCCCTACGTCACTTTTTGTGGCACCTGATGGCACGGTGATCTGGCGGCGCGCGAAAGGCAGGGCCTTTCGCGCAGGCTTTCGCGCCCCGCCGACGCCTTCGGCTTTGGCGCGGCCGGTTGAGGAGGGGGCTCGCCCCCTCCCCCTGTCCTGCGCAAGGCGCAGGCCATTCCCCCACCCGAGGATATTTGCGCAAAGGAGACGCTGGCAGCGGGGTTTAGGAAACGGATTTTTCCGGCTTGCAGCCGCCGCAGCGATCCCCTAGTACATGCTGGCTCTCGGCGGGTTGGCGGAGAGGTTACGCAGCGGATTGCAAATCCGTGAAGATCGGTTCGATTCCGATACCCGCCTCCAGAGCAATGCCCAATCGTTTCAGTCTGTTCTGCTGCGCTGCCCGTGTCGCGGGCGCAGGGATTCAGGCTGCGCGGGGCGGTCCTTTTGGCTCGGCGCGGGGGTCTTTGGCGGCTGCGTAAAGTGCTGCTACCGCGCAGGACGCAAGGCGTGACATGGCGCTGTCGCTGCGGCTGTTCAGGATCACCGGGACCTTGGCCCCCATCACGACCCCGGCGCTTTCGGCATGGCTGATAAAGGCCAGTTGCTTGACCATCATGTTGCCTGCGTCGATCCCCGGCACGACAAGGATGTTTGCGCGCCCCGCCACCGTCCCGGTCAAGCCTTTGGCGCGGGCGGCCGCCAAATCCACCGCATTGTCCATGGCCAAGGGGCCTTCGACCTGACCGCCCCGAATCTGGCCGCGATCGGCCATTTTGGACAGCAAGGCCGCATCGAGCGAGGACTGGATCGCCGGATTGACCGTTTCGACGGCTGACAAGACGCCCACGCGCGGATCGAGCCCCAAGGCGCGTGCAAGGTCGATCGCATTCTGGCAGATATCCATCTTTGTGGCGAGGTCGGGCGCTATGTTGATGGCGGCATCGGTGACCAGAAGCGGTTCTGACTGGCCGGGGATATCCATGACGAAGACATGGGTGAAGCGGCGACCGATGCGCAGGCCGGTCCCCTTGTCCAGCATGGGACGCAAGAGGTCATCTGTGTGCAGATGGCCCTTCATCACCGCAGCCACGCGGCCTTCGTGCACCAAGGCGCAGGCGCGGGCTGCGGCAGCCTGATCGCCTGCGACATCGATCACCTCGATCCCCGTCAGATCCGCCCCGATGGCCTTGGCCACGCGCAGGATGGATTCGGCATCGCCAATCAAAAGGGGCGTGATGATGCCTTGCTTTGCCGCCAGCAACGCGCCGCCCAAGGCGTTCGCCTCATCGGGGCAGACCACGGCGGTGGGCAGCGCGGGCAGCGGCAGAGCGCGGGCGAGCAGGTCCTCAAAATGCCGATGACGTTGCACGATCAGGCCGGGCACATGTACATCCTCGGCCTCAAAATGGTCTACCGGGGCGACCACCTCGGCCTCGCCGGTCAAGATGAGGCGGCCATCGGCATGGAGCACCTGCGTGCGCAGACGCACGAGTCCATCGGCCTTGGCCAGCACCTCGGCGCGGATCACCACCTCATCGCCCGCATGGGCGCGACCGAGAAAGTCCAGCGTCTGGCGGCGGTAGAGGGTTCCCGGGCCCGGAAGCTGCGTGCCGAGCACGGCAGAGATCAACGAGGCGATGAACATGCCAGGGGCCACCCGTTCGCTGCGGCCTTCGCCGTCCAGATCGCTGTTAGTCAGGTGCATCGGGTTGGCATTGCCCGAGGAAGCCGCGAAGACATAAAGGTCATCCGCCGTGATCAGACGGCGCAGCTCTGCGTGATCGCCCACCGCGATATCGTCAAAGGTCCGGTTCACCATCCGCATGTCAGCCCCCTTTGGCACTGCCTTGAGCCCGGCGCTTCGGTCATGACCGATTGTCGGGGATAGGGTCAAGCTGTGCCGTCGCCCTAGGCGTGACTGCGGCTGTGGCACAGGTCTTGCTAAAGAGCCATCACATGCCGGGCGGCCCGTGCCCCATGTTCTGTCCCGCTTCTGGTTCGCTCCGTCCGCGGTGGCGCGGGCATGGCCCCCCTTTGTCGGTCGGGTAGCGCAGAGTCTAGGGTCTAGGCCTTCGGACGTCTGGAATCAGCGGGTCGCTTTGCGTGCAAGTCAAGGCGGGTTTCTGCTCCAGGCAGAACTTTCCATCCTAAAGTCGGATCGAAAGCAGTGGCTCGCTCCGAACAATAATATCAATGTGAAAGTTTTATTTCTTCTGTTTGCGCAGGATCAAATGATCCTTGCTCCAGTCGAATAGGTGATATCACCGAAAGTCTGGATCTGAATGACCCATAGAGGGATGACATGGTCCAAGGGTGCGTGATGGGCATCCTGACGCTGAATTGGGTTTTTCCAGAGGCGGCGATACGCATGGTTAACGGCATTGTTTGGGCCGGTTGTGTGTCGGATAGCAAGTCATGGATTATCAGTTTTACATCACATTGCATGCTTTCGTAAGTGCTTTTCGCCTGCCGTTTCCTGATGAAAATATCATTAAATCAACATGTTACTGTCTTTCAGTTGCTGTGTCGTCCGCTGCGCTCTGCCCTTTCGGGGTGGGGATACAATCAAAAGTCTGGGTTTTATCCAACCATGTCCGGACATGGGCATCTCTCTGTCTGGGCCGCACTGCCGTGCCGGGTATGCCCGGGTCGTCGCAACCTGAAACAGCAGAGGTGTGACCATGATTTCGATTGCGACTGGCAGCACATCTTATGCCCTCAAGGCCGCCCGCTTTGATGCCGATCACTTCGGTTATAACTATACTGGATTCCGGGCATTTTCTCGGTTTGAAAATCAACTTGATGGGTCGAACGTCGGGATGATCACCTGGCCAGGTGGGTCCCTGGCCGAGAACGCCCCGGACAGGTTCGGGCTGGAATATGACGGGCTGTGGAACGGTCCGGCTGCGGCGGGCAACCTGCCGGAACTGATGGCCTTTGCCCATGAGAGGGGGGCGAGCTTGGCGGTGGTTCTGCCAACGCTGCGCTACATCGATCGGCCGGGCGACATGCAGGCCGATGTGCGGTCGTTCATGACCGATCTTTTGGGCGGGGCCTACGGTCCCTTGCCCGAGCGCATGATCCTTGAGGTCGGCAGCGAGTTTTACTCGACCTTCCGCGGTATGCCGGAACCGGCAAGTCTTTACGGCGGCATCGCTGATACAATGATCCGCGAGATTCAGGCCTGTCTGGATGATCCGACAATCAACGCTTTGGGGACGGACCTTGGTATCGCTATCCAAGGTGGGCGCAGCCTGTCGGAAGACGAGATCCTGCGCGGCGAACTCAGCGATGAGACATTTCGCAGTGTGGATATGGTGATCCACCACCGCTTTGCCGTGATGGCGACGGGCGTTGACAAATCCGCCGACCAGGTCGGCGATATCCTTGATGCATGGGAACGTGACAGCGAAGCGGCCGGCGGCGTGCGGCCGGAACTGTTCTTGGGCACCTATAATGTCGCCTCCTATACCCGCGGCGAGGCGATGGGCGATTATCTCAAGTCTTTGGAAGCCCAAAGCCATGTCACATATGATCCCGCCGTCGATCTGGCAGGGCGCACGGATACGGATTTTGAGACGTTCTATCAGCACCGTCTTGAGCGATATGATTACGGGGCCGAACATCCGCGGGTGTTGCTTGAGATGATGGCCGAATATGGTGCTGAGGGCATGGGAGCGGCAGGCACCTATGGCACCGACATGCAACACGCCGCGCGGTTGACCTACACCGATGTCAGCGGCGCGCCGGTCAAATTCGTCGGGCAAGACATGCAGGACATGATGTCCGAAAGCATTCGTGGCACAAACCTGCTGCAAATCAGCCTGACCAATGATCGGCGCGACGATATCTGGGTCTACGGCTATGAGAATGACGACAAGTTGGTGGTGTTTCTGTCCGCCTCGGCCAAGGCACCGGGCAAGATGGCGCTGGATATCCGCGGGCTGGGCAGCACCTATCACGCGGTTTGGGGCGATAGTCTGACCGCCGAAGTGCCAGCCGACTGGATGACGCGCTTTGGTATCCCCGACAATCCGGCCGTGGATGAAACCCCGGAAAGCCGCAGCTTCGCTTTGGGAGTGCGTCAAGTCGTGATGCCCACGATCGAAGATGGCCAATTGATGGTCAATCTGGACGACCCGCACGAAGTCATCCGTCTGAGCTTTGCCAAGACCGCAGCCGGGGCTGAAGAGATTGCCGGTTTTGCCCATGGTGCTTTCGTCGACCTGTCGGGGGTGGAAGCCATGCCGATGCGGGCGGACGCCTATGGCGATCTGCCGATGGTGGATTTCCAACCGCTAGACGAGGACGCGCTTCCCGAGGATCAAGACGACCTCCAGATAGGTGACAGCGCCTTTGGCGAGGCTGGCATGGCGATGGGGCTGGCGTTGCTTTTGCCGTTTCTGGCTATGGCAGGCGCATTCTGACGGTCAGCGCCAGCGCGCAGCAAGCCCGCGCAGGGCCGCCGTAAAGGCCAGCACGTCGATTCCGACACCGACGAAATTTGCCCCTGCCGCCTTGCAGGCGTCAATGAAGTCAGGCTCGGTTGCCAAGACCCCTGCAATCTTGCCCGCCGCGCGGATGCGGCCGAGCGCGTCAGTGACCGCATCCCGCAGGGCGGGAAGGGCAGTGTTGCCCAGATGGCCCATATCGGCCGCCAGATCCGAGGGCCCGAGGAAGATGCCGTCCACGCCCTCGACCGCCAGAATGTCATCCAATGCGGCAAGGCCAGCCCGGCTTTCCACCTGCACCATCAGGCAAATCTGATCATTCGCCGTGGTCAGGTAATCGGGGATGGCCGAAAAACGGGCGGCACGCGCAAGGCTGGATCCGACACCGCGAAAACCCTGTGGCGGGTAACGGGTGGCGCGCACCAGATGGGCGGCCTGTTCAGCGCTGTCGACCATCGGGATCAAAAGGGTCTGCGCGCCGATGTCGAGTGCTTGTTTAATCAAGACCGCATCGCCGACAGGCAGCCGGACCACCGGTGCGGAGGCTGAGGACGCGATCACTGCCAGTTGCGCCGAGATCGAACGCAGGTCATTGGGCGCATGCTCGCCATCAATCAGCAGCCAGTCAAACCCCGCCGTCGTGGCCATTTCGGCCGCATAGGGATCGGCCATGCCCAACCAGATGCCATGCAGGGTTTCGCCTGCCAGAAGGCGACGTTTGAGGGCGTTTTCAGGGGCGGGCATGGGGGGCATCCGGTTGATTGTTCGGACGCGAAGATGCGACGGGTACGGGCAGAGGGCAAGGGGTGCGCCCGGA
>JAIYDR010000098.1 GCA_027487395.1 Rhodobacter sp.
CGCCGCCGCAGATGCCGCAGGTCTGGCGATGGTCTTTACCGGCCAGCGTCATTTCCGGCACTGATCCCATGCGTTTGGTAGCCAAAGTCGCGGCGGCGACCTTCCTTCTGGACCAGATCACCAAATTCTTCGTGGTGCGCTGGCTTGATCTGATGAACCGGGGCGAGATTGATGTGGTCGCCCCCTTCCTGACCTTTCGCATGGCATGGAACCAAGGGGTGAACTTTGGCCTTTTTGCCAATGATGCCGACTTCATGCCTTGGGTGCTGATTGCGGTCTCGCTGGCGATTTCCGGCTGGGTCTGGGTCTGGACGGCGCGCGAAACGGCGGGTAAGGGCGATGCGGCGCGTTGGCATCTGATCTCGACCGGGTTGTTGATCGGTGGGGCTTTGGGCAATGTGGTCGACCGCGCTCTTTATGGGGCGGTGGCGGATTTCCTGAACATGTCCTGCTGCGGGATCGAAAACCCCTATGCGTTCAACGTCGCGGATGTGACGATCTTTGCCGGGGCGTTCGGGCTGATCCTTTTCAGCGGCAAGGCTCAGGACAAGGGTGCCAAGGGAAAGTGACGGAAAGACCCGTGACGGGCGGGGCGGCTTGCGCTAAGACGAATGCGGAACTTGGGACGGAGGCGGTTATGCGGTCAGCACAGATGGTCCTCGCACTGGCGGGTGCGGCGATGCTGGCCTTGTCAGCCTGTGCCCGCACGGAACGCACGCCGCAGTTGATGAACATCCGCTCGGACGGGACGCCGGATGAATTTGCCATCCTGCCGCCCAAGGCGCTTGAGATGCCCGCAGACCTTGCCGCTTTGCCCGAACCCACACCGGGTGGGGCGAACTTGACCGATCATAACCCGCAAGCCGATGCGGTTGCCGCCCTTGGCGGTAATCTGCGCGACGCGGGTGGCGTGCCTGCGGCGGATGGGGCGCTTGTCGCCTCGGCTGGGCGGTTTGGCGTGACGGGTGGCATTCGGGACACGCTGGCAACCGAAGATCTGGACTGGCGGCGCGACAACAATGGGCGTCTGTTGGAACGCCTGTTCAACGTGAATGTCTATTACGCCGCCTATGCCGATATGGCGCTGGACCAGCAGGCCGAATTGTGGCGCTGGCGCAACGCGGGTGCACGCACCCCATCGGCCCCGCCCCCGCAAGATGGCGAAAAGTAACAAGCGCGTAGGCCGGGGTTGAACCCCTGCCATTCCCGGCGCAGGTTCACGCCACAAGGTCCACCGGACCAAAGCGGAGGTGACATGCGTTTCCCACTCGGATTGCCGCTGATGGCGATGATGTCCCTGACCAGCCCTGCGCTGGCCGAGGATGTTTCGACCTTTGCGTTGAAGAACGGCCTGCAAGTGGTGGTGATCGAAGACCACCGCGCGCCCGTTGTGGTGCATATGGTGTGGTATCGCACCGGTGCGGCGGATGAAGCGCCGGGAAAATCCGGCATCGCGCATTTTCTGGAACACCTGATGTTCAAAGGGACTGACACGCTCGCCCCCGGCGAGTTGTCCAAGGTGGTGGCCAAACAGGGTGGATCCGACAATGCCTTCACCAGTTGGGATTACACCGCCTATTTCCAGCGTGTGGCGGCGGATCGTCTTGACCTGATGATGACGATGGAAGCCGATCGGATGCACAACCTGAAGCTTCCGGCATCTGAGGTGGACCCGGAACGGTCGGTGATCATCGAGGAACGCAACCAGCGGACCGATTCCTCTCCGGGCGCATTGCTGGGCGAACAGATGCGTGCGGCGCTGTATCTGAACCACCCCTACGGCACCCCGATCATCGGCTGGAAGCATGAGATGGAAGGGCTGACCCAAGCCGACGCCGAAGCCTTCTATGCCGCCCATTACGCGCCCGATAACGCGATTCTGGTGGTGGCCGGGGATGTGGAGCCCGATCAGGTCAAGGCACTGGCAGAAACCCATTATGGCCCGATCCCGCCTGCCGGAAACATCCAACCCCGCATCCGGCCGTCAGAACCGCCGCAGATCGCGCCGCGCCGCATGACCCTGACGGATGAGCGGGTGTCGGAACCCTATATCTCGCGCATCTACTTGGCCCCCGAACGTGACCCCGGCGACCAGAAGAAGGCGGCAGCCTTGGTCTATCTGGCGGAGCTCTTGGGCGGGAACGGCACCACCTCTGTCCTTGCCCGCGCGATGCAGTTTGACAGCCAGACAGCGGTCTACACGGCGGCGGGGTACGATGGCACCTCGCTCGATGACACGACGTTTTCTTTGGTCGTGGTGCCCCTGCCCGGCGTGACGCTGGAGAAGGCAGAGGCGAAGTTGGATCAGGTGCTGGCCGATTTCCTGAACACCGGCCCCGATCCTGCGGCCTTTGAGCGGGTGAGAACCCAAATCCGCGCGGCAGACATCTATTCGCGCGATAATGCCGAAGGTCTGGCCAACCGCTATGGCGAGGCTTTGGCGACAAGCCTCACGCTTAAGGATGTTCAGGATTGGCCCGGCATTCTGGCCGCTGTCACACCCGAAGACGTCAAGGCGGCGGCGGCAGAGGTGCTGGATGCCAATCGGTCGGTTACCGGTTGGCTGATGAAGGACGCAGGGCAGGAGGCTGGCCAATGAAGCTGTTGCGCAATCTGGGCCTTGTTCTTGGGCTGACCTTGGCCTCTCCCGCGCTGGCGGCTGTGGAGATTCAGGACGTGACATCCCCCGCCGGGGCCAAGGCGTGGTTGGTGGAAAGCCACGACATCCCCTTCACCTCCTTGCACATCCGCTTTCAGGGTGGCTCCAGTTTGGATGCACCGGACAAGCGCGGCGCGGTCAGTCTGATGACCTACACGCTGGAAGAAGGCGCTGCGGACATGGATTCGCAAGCCTTTGCCACTGCGCGTGAAGGATTGGCCGCGTCGTTCTCTTTCAGCGTCGATGCCGATGGCGTGGATATTCAGGCGCAGTTCCTGACAGAAAACCGCGATCAGGCAGTAGAGTTGCTGCGCAAGGCGTTGCAAGAACCGCGGTTTGACCAAGCCGCGCTGGATCGGGTGAAGGGACAGATGCTGTCCAACATCCGTGCCAATGCGAAAGACCCGGACAGTCTGGCCTCCAAGGCGCTGTGGGCGATGGCCTATCCTGACCACCCCTATGGCAGCAGCGGCGACGGAACCGAGGAAAGTGTCTCCGCTCTGACGCGCGATGACATCCTTGCCGCGTATAAAGGCGCTTTGGCGCGCGACCGGGTGTTGGTGGGGGCTGCGGGGGACATCACGCCCGCGGATTTGGGGCGGTTGGTTGATACGCTGCTTGGCGCTTTGCCCGCAACCGGCGCGCCGCTGCCGGAGACCGCCGTGTCCGCCCTGAAACCGGGGGTGACGGTGATTGATTTCCCCGGCCCGCAATCCTCGGTCCTGTTTGCCCAAGGCGGCATCCGGCAATCCGACCCCGATTACTTTGCAGCGATGATCGTGAATGAGGTGTTGGGCGGCGGCGGATTCTCGTCCCGCCTGATGACTGAAGTGCGCGAAAAGCGCGGGCTGACTTACGGAATCGGCACATCGAACGCGGTCTATGACCATGCCGAGATGATCATGGGTTCGGCGGCGGTGGCCAATGACAATGTTGCGCAGGCGATGGAGGTGATCCGTGCAGAATGGATGCGTGTCGCCAAAGAGGGCATCACCGAACAAGAGTTGCAAGACACCAAGACCTATATGACTGGCGCCTATCCTCTGCGCTTTGACGGGAATGAGGCGCTGTCGTCGATCATGGTGGGCATGCAGTCGCTTGGCCTGACACCGGATTATCCCAAGACCCGCAACGAACGGGTTGAGGCAGTGACGATGGCCGACGTCCAACGCGTGGCCGCAAAGCTGTTCCGCGAAGGCGATTTGCGCTTTGTGGTGGCGGGTCAGCCTGAGGGTGTGACGGCGACGGAGTAATACTTTGCGCAACGGCTGGGGTTGGACCGTGGCCCAAAGCCACGGTCCGCGCCCGCACCGCCCCCTCGGGGCGGGCGCATGGAGCGCCCACCCCGGCGGTGCGCGCACGTACCTAACGGCGGCGCTTTGAAACGCTCCCCCGGAGCCTTTCAAAACGCCTCGCACTCTATGACCAGAAATCCGTCATCTCACTGGCTCCATCACCGCATCGGTCAGCCTGCACGCCCGCAGCGTATCGCGCGGGCAATCCGTGGGCGACAAGTCTGTCGCCAGACAAATCCGCACTTCTTGAATCATTCCTTCGTCGCAGGTGACGAACACCTGTTGCGGTGACAAAAGGGGATTGGCCTCAAGAAACGCCGCTTCCACCACATCGGCGGGCAGTTCCACCTCGCGCCGCAATTTGCGGAACACCTCGGGGATCGTCACTGACCGGAACGCCGCCCGCGCCGCGTCGTAATATCCCGCCGCAGACAGGCCAGAACAGCGCCCGTGCTTTTTCCACTGGTAAAACGCCAGTCCTGCCCCGCCGAACACATCCGCCTGCGCCGCCGTCAATCCGCGCGAAGGATCGGTCTCCCCGGTGCGGCAATAGCTGGGCCAGCCGTCGCTTTCATACTGCGGCCAAAGCCCATGCAGCACAAAACTCAGGCCCCGCCCGGCGTCGCATTGCGGATCGTTGCGCCCGTCGCCCTCCAAGGCGCACCAATTCGCCGACCAAGACAGCGCCATCACATAAAGGTCAAAATCCCCGGCCCGCTCACCCTCGGCCCGCGCGGCGGACCCCATCGCCAACCCTGCGGCGAAACAGGCCGCACCCAACCAAGCACCCACACGCATTTTTGCTTTCCTCTGTTCGGAAATCCGACTATATCCCCGTGCAACTTCCCCGAAAACTCGGAAAGCGGCCCGGCCGCAGCCGTTTTCCCGGCCCGAGAGAGATATTGCAAGGAGCCATCATGTCGAAGCCGCTCATGTCCAAGGCCACTGCTGTTTGGCTGGTGGACAACACCACCCTGTCTTTCGCGCAGATCGCGGATTTCTGCGGCATGCACGAGCTTGAAGTGCAGGGCATCGCCGATGGCGACGTGGCGACCGGCGTGAAGGGCTTTGATCCCGTGGGCAACAATCAGCTTGACCAGATCGAGATTGAAAAGGCGCAAAAAGACGTCCTATACCGCATGAAGCTCAAGTATAACGCTGCTGCCGTGGGCGAAGAAAAGCGTCGCGGTCCGCGCTATACCCCGCTGTCCAAGCGTCAGGACCGGCCTGCTGCCATTCTGTGGCTGGTGAAGTTCCATCCCGAACTGTCGGATGGGGCCATCGGCAAACTGGTCGGCACCACCAAGCCCACGATTCAGGCGATCCGCAGCCGCAGCCATTGGAATATCGGCAACATCACCCCGATTGACCCGGTGGCGCTGGGCCTGTGCAAGCAGACCGAACTTGACACCGCGGTGCAGCAGGCCGCGCGCCGCAAGGCCGCCGAAGGCACAATCATGAGCGATGACGAACGCCGCAAGCTCGTGTCCACCGAACAATCGCTGGGCATGACAACGGACCCGAAGATGCCCTCGGGTCTGGAAGCCTTCGGGATGCAGGATGTTGGCAAGAAGTCCTCGCCCGCCGACTTTTCCGATGCGGAAAGCTTCTTCAACCTGCCCAATGACGACACGTCCGACGACACGTCGGACGATACCTCGGATGACACGTCCAGCGACGAAGATGATCGCTGATCATCTTTCGCCGCGTCTGAGGCACAGGCCCTGACCGCATGGTCGGGGCCTTTTGCTTTTGTTGCTGCCGGTGCACCGACTGCGCGTAAGCACGCGAACAGGTACAAGTACAGGCGATGGCGGCCAGCCGCCTACCCGAACTCGCTTGAGAGCAGGATAAACAGCAGGATCGTCAGCCCAAGCAGCAGGCAGAGCCGCCAAGGTGCCGAACGTTTGCGATTACGCGGGATGTCAAATATCGGGTCCATGACACAGGTTTTACCCGCCAAGCGCCGCCGAATTGTGGCAAAACGCCTGCCAATCCCTGAACAGCCCGTTTCGCAAACGGAAACCGACACCTGCCGCCTTTCCCTTCTTGTCCGCTTGCGCTAATCCCCGAAGCGACGCTTTTTTGGGGGCCGCATCATGAAGTTCACCCTGTCCTGGTTGAAGGATCACCTTGAGACCGAGGCGAGCCTTGATGACATCCTGTACGCACTGACCGACCTTGGCCTTGAGGTCGAAGAGGTCGTGGATCGTGGTGCAAAGCTGGCATCCTTCAGCATCGCCAAGATTCTTGAGGCGCAGCAACACCCCGACGCCGATAAACTGCGCGTCTGTCGCGTGCTGACGGACGAAGGCGAACGTCAGATCGTTTGTGGTGCGCCCAATGCGCGGGCGGGAATCACCGTGGTGCTGTGCAAGCCGGGCACCTATGTGCCGGGGATTGATGTGACCATTTCCATTGGCAAGATCAGGGGTGTCGAAAGCCATGGCATGATGGCGTCCGAGCGTGAATTGGACCTGTCCGATGAACACAACGGAATCATCGAACTGCCGTCGGGTGAGGTGGGTCAGCGCTTTTCCGACTGGCTGGCCGTGAACCGGCCCGAGGTTGTGGATCCGATGATCCACATCAAGATCACCCCCAACCGCCCCGATGCGCTGGGCGTGCGCGGCATCGCGCGGGATTTGGCCGCGCGGGGGCTTGGCACGCTGAAACCCATGGCTGTGCCGTCGATCAAGGGCGGTTTCGCCAGCCCGGTGCGGGTTGAGATTGCGGCAGAGTTGAAGGCCAAGGGCTGCCCCCTTTTCGCCGGGCGCGTGATTCGTGGCGTCAAGAACGGGGCGTCACCCGCTTGGATGCAGGCGCGCCTGATCGCCATTGGCCTGCGCCCGATTTCTGTCTTGGTGGATATCACCAACTACTTCACCTTTGCGCTGAACCGCCCGCTGCACGTCTTTGACGCCGACAAAGTGGCTGGCGGTGTCTTGCGGATTCATCCCGCGTCGGGTGGGGAGGCGTTCCTTGGGCTGGACGGCAAGTCCTACACGCTGAAGCCGGGGATGATGGCCATCTCGGACGACGCCGGGGTGGAATCCTTGGCCGGGATCATGGGCGGCGAAGTTTCGGGCTGTTCAGACGCCACCGTCAATGTGTTCCTTGAGTCGGCCTATTGGGACCCGATTACCATCGCCAGCACCGGCCGCGCGATGAAGATCAACACCGATGCGCGCTATCGCTTTGAGCGTGGCGTGGACCCCGCCTTTACTCTGCTGGGGTTGGACCTTGCCACGGCGATGATCCTTGATCTGTGTGGCGGTGAGGCGTCTGATCTGGCCGTTGATGGCGCGGTGCCGGATGTCTCGCGCGCCTATCGGCTGGACCCCGCCCGCGTCATCAGCCTTGTGGGCATGGACATCCCCGAAGCCGAGCAGCGCCGCACGCTGGACGCGCTTGGATTCACGCTGAATGGCGACATGGCCATACCGCCGACCTGGCGCCCCGATGTGCTGGGTGAGGCGGATTTGGTCGAGGAAGTCGCCCGGATCGCCTCGCTGACCAAGCTGGAAGGCAAGCCCCTGCGCCGCACGCAGGATGGCGTGCCGCGCCCGATCCTGACGCCCGCACAACAACGTGAGAAATCCGCCCGCCGCACGCTGGCGGCCTTGGGCTACAACGAATGCGTCACCTACAGCTTCATCGACCATGAGGCGGCGGCGTTGTTCGGCGGCGGTGCCGATGCGGTACGAGTGGACAATCCGATCTCGTCCGAGATGACGCATCTGCGGCCTGACCTGCTTCCCGGTCTTTTGCGCGCCGCCGCCCGCAATCAGGCGCGGGGGTTTGCGGACCTTGCGCTCTGCGAAATCGGCCCGGCTTTCCAAGGTGGCGAACCGGGGGAGCAGCATTTGCAAGCCGCTGGTCTGTTGATCGGCCATACCGCGCCGCGTGATCCCTTTGCCTCGCGCCGTCCGGTGGATGTGTTTGACGCCAAGGCGGATGCTGAGGCGGTTCTGGCCGCTCTTGGCGCGCCCGCCCGTGTGCAAGTGACCCGCAAGGTTGCAGCATGGTGGCATCCGGGGCGGTCTGGCGTGATCGGTCTGGGGCCGAATATGTTGGCAACCTTCGGAGAGGTGCATCCCCGCGTGCTGGCGGCGCTGGGGGTCAAGGGGCCGGCGGTCGCCTTCACCATCCTGCCCGCCAACGTGCCGCTGCCCAAGGTCAAGACCGCGATCCGCCCCGCGCTGGTGATCAGTGACCTGCAGGCGGTGGATCGTGACTTCGCGTTTGTCGTGGACAAGGGGATTGAGGCGCTGGTCGCCGTCAACGCCGCCCAAGGCGCTGACAAGGCACTGATCGAGTCGGTGCGTGTGTTCGACCAGTTCACCGGCGAAAAGGCCGAGGCGCAGATGGGACCGGGTAAGAAATCCATCGCCCTGACCGTGCGCCTACAGCCCACCGACAAGACCCTGACCGACAAGGAGATCGAGGCGGTTTCGGCCAAGATCGTCGAAAAGGTCACCAAGGCCACCGGCGGCACCCTGCGCAGCTGATTGGCGTCTTGCTACGCAACGTCAGGTGTTGCGCATTGCGCCACCCGGCATAGCCTGCGCTGCGTGGGGGGACGATCATGCAATTCGATTACGTCATCGTGGGCGGTGGCTCTGCCGGGTCCGTTTTGGCGGCGCGGCTGTCCGAAGATCCCGGCACCACCGTCTGCCTGATCGAATCCGGTGGGGCAGGGCGGTCCTTTCTGATCCGCACGCCCGCCATGGTGGCGGCCATCGTCTCGGGTCGGCCGAAAATCCACAACTGGGCCTTTCGCACCGAGCCGCAAAAGCACCTGAACAACCGCCGCTGCTATCAACCGCGCGGGCGGGCGCTTGGCGGATCATCGGCGATCAACGCCATGCTCTATGTGCGTGGCCATCCCGGCGATTATGACGAATGGGCCAATCTGGGGGCGGATGGCTGGGATTGGGCGTCGGTCCGTCCATGGTTTATGAATGCGGAAAACCACGAGGGCGGTGCATCGGATCATCACGGCGGGGCAGGGCCGTTGCAGGTGCGCCACCAACCCTCGCCCCAACCCGCCACCCGCGCCTTTGTTCAAGCGGCGGGTCTGGTGCAAATTCCGGAAAACGCGGATTTCAACGGGCCAACTCAGATCGGTGCGGGGCTATTCGACGTCACGCAGTTTCACTCTGGCCCCCTGCACGGGCAGCGTTGTTCGGCGGCGGCGGCCTATCTGCACCCGATGATGGCGCGGCCCAACCTGACGGTGCTGACCGGAGCCTTGGCCGAACGCATCGTTCTGGAACAAGGCCGCGCCAAGGGTGTGATCTTGCGCCAAGGTCGTCGCCGCGTGACGGTGATGGCCAAGCGTGAGGTGATCCTGTCCGCCGGGGCCTTTGGTTCACCCCAACTGCTGATGCTGTCGGGCATCGGACCAGAGGATGAGCTTCGCGCGCATGGCATCCCGGTCACCCATGCGCTGGAGGGGGTGGGGCGCAACCTGCAAGACCACCTGGACCATACGATCCTTTACACCTCGCCGCGTCCTGATGTGGTGGGGTTCAACCCCGCAGGCCTGATGCGACTGGTCAAGGCGTGGAAGCCCTATCGCGCCAATGGCACCGGCCTTTTGACCACGCCGGGGGCTGAGGGATGCGCCTTCTTCGCCTCGCGTCCCGGATTGTCGCGACCGGATTTGCAGGCGCATTTCGTGGTGGCGATTGTCGACAACCACATGCGCCACATGCACCTAGCGGATGGCTGGTCGCTGCATGTCTGTGTGCTGCGTCCCGAAAGCCGGGGCTCGGTTGGGCTTTACGATGCCAACCCCGCCAGCCCACCCCGGATTGACCCGAACTTCCTGTCCGATCCGCGTGATCTGGACACCCTGACCGCTGGTGTCCGCCAGATGGAGGCACTTGTGGCTGCCCCGCCGTTGGCCCCATGGCGCGGCAAGCGGCTTTATCCCCATGACGGCAGCGATGCCGGGATTGCGGCGGATATCCGGGCGCGGGCCGACACGATCTATCACCCTGTGGGCACCTGCCGGATGGGCAGCGATGCGGATGCGGTGGTTGATCCGCAATGCCGGGTGCGCGGCCTGGACGGATTGCGGGTGATTGATGCCTCAATCATGCCGCGTCTGATTGGCGGCAACACCAATGCGCCCACCATCATGATCGGGGAAAAGATGGCCGCGGCCATACGTCGGGGGCAATAAGCGCCCGTTTCGCGTCAGGACCAAGGCCCCTGCACAACCGCTAGGGCGAAAAGGCCACAGGTGACCACCGCAACCTACCGGACGGGCAGGCTTTTTCTGGACCCCGCCGCCATCCTTGGTTATCGTCCATCCAAACGGGGCGATATAGACCCCGGTATGAGGCATGAATGCAGTTCCCAGAGCGGTTTTCGAACCTGCCTGATTATGCGTTTCCGCGTCTGCGGAAGCTCTTGGACGCGCATGCGCCCGGTGGTGAGCCTATTGCCATGACCATCGGTGAACCGCGCCACCCCATGCCGTCTTTCGTGGCCGAGGTGATGGCGCAGACTATCAACGGTTTCGCGGTCTATCCCGCCAATGATGGTACGCCAGAGCTGCTGTCAGCCATTTCGGGCTGGCTGAACCGCCGTTATGGCGTCGATGTGGTGCAAGACCGGATCATGGTGCTGAACGGCACGCGTGAGGGGCTGTTCAACGCCGCCGTTGCCCTGTGTCCTGAGGTGAAAGCAGGCCAGAAGCCCGTGATCCTGATGCCGAACCCATTCTATCAGGTCTATGCCGTCGCCGCCTTGGCGATGGGGGCGGAACCGGTCTATGTGCCAGCCACGGCGCAAACGAATTTCCTGCCCGATTACGAAAGCCTGCCCGCCGATGTGCTGAACCGTGCGGTGATCGCCTACCTCTGCTCACCCGCCAATCCGCAGGGGTCCATCGCGTCGCGCGATTACTGGGCCGGATTGATGCAGCTGGCGGAACGGCATGATTTCCGCATCTTCGCCGATGAATGCTATTCCGAGATTTGGCGCAATGCCCCACCACCCGGCGCGATGGAGGTGGCCCAGACCATCGGGCTGGACCCAGAGCGGCTGTGTGTCTTTCATTCGCTGTCCAAACGCTCAAACCTTCCGGGCCTGCGGTCGGGCTTTGTGGCGGGGGGCGTCCAGTCCATCGCCCAAATCCGTAAACTGCGCTCTTTCGCCGGGGCACCCCTGCCTCTGCCCATTCAGCGCGTCAGTGAACGGGCTTGGGCCGATGAGGCGCATGTGCAGGAAAACCTTGCGCTCTATCAGGAAAAGTTCCGCATCGCGGCCGATGTCTTTTCCGGCGTGCAGGGGTTCCAGAACCCCGAAGGCGGCTTCTTCCTGTGGCTGCCGGTCGAAGATGGAGAAGCGGCGGCGTTGAAACTGTGGCGCGAGACAGGGGTACGGGTGCTGCCGGGTGCCTATCTGTCGCGCGATGCCGGGGGCGACAATCCCGGCAAAGGTTACATCCGGGTCGCGCTTGTCGCGCCCAAAGAAGAAATGCAGCGCGGGCTGACCAAGCTCCGCGACTGTCTCTATCAGTGAGGCAAAAGCATGGCATCCTATCAGGCACGGCAGCGAGACCCCCTTCTGGATCAGAATACGCAGGCCATCCTAGAGCGGCGGGGACGAGAACTCGTCGGTTTGGTGTTGATCGGCTTCGCGCTCGCCTTTGTCGCGATGCTGTGGACCTATTCGCCGGATGATCCGGGCTGGATGGTGGCGACCGAAGAACCCGCCCGCAATGCCTTGGGCCGGTTCGGCGCGGCGGTGTCCTCGACGCTGTTCATCATCGCCGGGGCCGGGACTTGGGGAGTTCCGCTGGTGCTGGCCGTCTGGGGCTTGCGCTATGTCAGCCATCGCGGCGCAGAGCGGGTGTTGTCGCGCATGGTCTTTGCCGTCATCGCCATTGCGATGCTGTCGGTGTTCTTTGCCACGTTGACGCCTGCCACGGCCTCTGGGGCCGAACCCGGTTGGGGTGGTCTGTTCGGTGATACCGTGCTTGGCACCATCGTTGGAGTCGTGCCGGGAAGCCCCGGTTTCGGGCTTCGCCTCGCATCGATTCTCGTGGGGGTTGGGTCACTTGTGATGGTGCTGTTTGTCACTGGCTTTGACATGCCCGAACTGCGCCAGATCGGGCGGATGCTGATGCTGGGATCGGTGATGTCCTACAGTGCCGTGGTGAATGTGGCGGGCAGCGGGGCCGGTCGCGCCGCGCAGGCGTTGCAGGACCGTCAGCGCAACCGGCGCGAAATGGCCGCCAGCCAGCGCAGCGCCGCCATCCGCCATGCCGAAATGCAGCCGGGACAGGGAATGGATGAGGCGCTGCCACCGTCGCGCGGGCAAAATGCCGTGGTGCGCCGCGCTGTGGCCGACCGTCTGGCCGCCGACCGCAACGCGGTGGTCGAGGATTTTTCTGACACGCCTTCCGCCTCGGGCTTTGGTCGTCCAACCGCCCTGCGGGCCGATCCGCGCTATGCCGAACCGCTTGCCGAAGCACCGCATTATGCACCGTCGCGTGAAAAACTGGGCCTTCTGTCGCGGATGCCGTCTCTGTTGCGCCGCACACCAGAGCCGGAATGGGTCGATACCGAAGGTCCCTATGCCGAAGACGGCGAGGGTCAGCCGGAATATGACCCCGACCGGATCAAGGCCCGCATCAGCGATGTGATCCGCTCGCGCAGTCGCGCGCCCCAAGGACCGGCCAGCGCTGTGACTGCAGCCGTCATGCGCCGCGAACCGACACTGCACCGCCCGAACCGCCCGGTGACGCTGATCGCCGACACCAGCCGCCGCGCGGTTTCTGATGCGACGGCTTTCCAACCGCCAGAATCGCTGATCACCACAACGCCGAACATCTTCACCCCCGCAAGCGCGGGCCAGCCAGAGCAATGGCAGGACGAAGACGATGCTGCGGTTGCTGCGCCCGAGCCTTGGCATGACGGCTATGATCAGGATTGGGCCACGGATGCCGATCTTGAGCCAGATTATGACCCGACCCCGGTTTCTGCCGCGCCGCGCCTTGGCTCAGCGCGCGGAGCGATGCCGTCTGTCGGTGCGCCCCCGGTAGTGCCAACCGTTGATCGCCGCGCCGTGGTGCAGCATCCGGTGAAAAAGCCTGTTGCGCCGTCACGCCAAGCCATTGCGGAAACGCAACCGCGCCTTCGCTTTGATGAACAGACTCAGACTGACTACGAATTGCCGCCGCTGGGCCTTTTGGCGGCGCCCTCGACCGTGCAGCGCTTTACCTTGTCGGATGAGGCGCTGGAAGAAAACGCGCGGATGCTGGAATCGGTGCTGGATGATTACGGCGTGAAGGGCGAGATCGTTTCGGTTCGTCCCGGCCCTGTCGTGACCATGTACGAACTGGAACCCGCGCCCGGATTGAAAGCTAGCCGCGTGATCGGTCTGGCCGATGACATCGCGCGCTCCATGTCGGCGCTGTCGGCGCGCGTCTCCACTGTGCCAGGGCGCACGGTGATCGGGATCGAACTGCCCAACGCCACTCGTGAAAAGGTCGTGCTGCGCGAAATCCTGTCGGCCCGCGACTTTGGCGACAGTCAGATGCGCCTGCCCTTGGCCTTGGGCAAGGATATCGGCGGCGAACCTGTCGTGGCGAACCTTGCCAAGATGCCTCACTTGCTGATTGCCGGGACCACGGGTTCGGGCAAGTCGGTGGCAATCAACACCATGATTCTGTCGCTCTTGTACAAGCTGACGCCCGAGGAATGCCGCCTGATCATGATCGACCCCAAGATGCTGGAACTTTCCGTCTATGACGGCATCCCGCATCTGCTCTCCCCCGTTGTGACGGACCCGAAAAAGGCCGTGGTCGCCCTGAAATGGGTGGTGGGCGAGATGGAGGAACGCTACCGCAAGATGTCCAAGATGGGCGTGCGCAACATTGAAGGCTTCAACGGCCGCGTCCGCGAGGCGCTTGAAAAAGGTGAGATGTTCAAGCGCACGATCCAGACCGGCTTTGACGAGGATACCGGAGAGCCGGTGTTCGAGACCGAAGAATTCGCTCCCGTCTCCTTGCCCTATATTGTGGTGATCGTGGACGAAATGGCTGATCTGATGATGGTCGCAGGCAAAGAGATCGAGGCCTGCATCCAGCGTCTGGCCCAGATGGCGCGGGCCTCAGGCATCCACCTGATCATGGCCACGCAGCGTCCGTCAGTTGACGTCATCACCGGCACGATCAAAGCCAACTTCCCGACCCGGATTTCTTTCCAAGTCACGTCCAAGATCGACAGCCGCACCATCTTGGGCGAGCAGGGGGCGGAACAACTCCTCGGCATGGGGGACATGCTCTACATGGCGGGCGGGGCCAAGATCACCCGTATCCACGGCCCCTTCGTCAGCGATGAAGAGGTCGAGGAAGTCGTCACCCACCTCAAAAGCTTCGGGCCGCCCTCCTACATGTCTGGCGTTGTCGAAGGCGTCGAGGACGACCGCGCCGATGATATCGACGCCGTCCTCGGCCTCAATCTGGGCGGCAACACCGATGGCGAGGATGCGCTATACGACCAGGCCGTGGCCATTGTGGCCAAGGACCGCAAATGCTCGACCAGCTATATCCAGCGCAAACTGGGCATCGGCTACAACAAGGCCGCGCGTCTGGTCGAACAGATGGAAGAAAACAGCGTCGTCACCCCCGCGAACCACGTCGGCAAGCGTGAGATTCTGATCCCCGAGGCGTAAGCGCGCAGCATAAGCCAAGACGCCCTTGTCCTGCCCAAAGGCCGGGGGCCAGCCCCCGGACTCCAGGGATATTTGGACCGAGAAGACAGGCGGAAGAAAAAGCCTCGCTTTGGTCTTCTCTGTCTCAAATATCCGGCGGGGAGTCGCCCATTTTGGGCGACGGGGGCGCCAAGCCC
>JAIYDR010000427.1 GCA_027487395.1 Rhodobacter sp.
CTGGGGCTGCTGCCGATCATTATCCGCAGCCTGCGAAAAAAGGAGCTGTGACGATGGAGCAGATTAAGACGGACCTTTGTGTCATCGGTGCAGGCTCGGGCGGGCTTTCGCTCGCGGCGGGCGCGGTGCAAATGGGCGCTCGGGTGGTGCTGATCGAAGGGCATGAAATGGGGGGCGACTGCCTGAACACGGGCTGCGTGCCGTCCAAGGCGTTGCTCGCTGCCGCCAAGGCCGCGTCTGCCGCACGCGCGGGGCGCTTTGGCGTGACGGGGCAAGCGACGGTGAATTTTGCCGCCGCCAAGGACCATGTCGCCGCCGCCATCGCCGCCATCGCCCCGCATGACAGCCAAGAGCGGTTCGAAGGTCTGGGCGTGCGCATGATCCGCGACTGGGCGCGCTTCGTCAGCCCGACCGCGGTGATGGCTGGCACCACCACCATCCGCGCCCGCCGTTTTGTGATCGCCACCGGGTCGCATGCGGTGATCCCACCGATTCCCGGCATCGACAGTGTCACGGCCCTGACCAATGAGACGATCTTTGCCCTGCGCGACTGCCCGCCCCATCTGCTGATTCTGGGCGGTGGGCCCATCGGGCTGGAGATGGCGCAAGCGCATCGCCGTCTGGGGGCCGAGGTCACGGTGATTGAGGCCGCGCGTTGCCTCATGCGCGAAGACCCCGCAGCGGCAGCGCTGGTCGTTGCCCGCCTGCGAACCGAGGGCGTGACGATTCTTGAGGGTCAGGCTGTTGCACGGGTCACTGCCCAAGGTGGCGTGACGCTGCATCTGACCGATGGCAGCACCGTCAGCGGCAGCCATCTTCTGGTCGCCGCCGGTCGCGCGCCAGCGCTGGAACGGTTGGACCTGCCAGCCGCGCGGGTGGCTTTCACGGCGCAGGGCGTGACAGTGGGGGATGACCTGACCTCCACCACCAATCGCCGCGTCATGGTGATTGGCGATGCGGCAGGGCAGGGGCAGTTTACCCACCTTGCCGCCCATCATGCCGGTTTGGTGATCCGCCGCGCCGTCCTTGGCCTGCCCGCCAAATTGCGCGCCGACCACATCCCCCGCGTCACCTTCACCGATCCCGAACTCGCACAGGTCGGCCCGACCGAGGCCGAGGCCAAGCGCCTATACGGCGATGCAATGACCGTCCTGCGCGCTGACTATGCGGGAAATGATCGCGCCATCGCCGAAGGTGCGACCAGCGGCTTTGTCAAAGTCTTCGCGCACAAAGGCCGCATCATCGGCGCAACGGTCATCGGCGCGCAAGCTGGCGAGGTGATTGCCCCTTTGACGCTTGCAGTCTCTGCGCGATTGAAACTTTCTGCGCTGGCCGGAGTGGTTTTGCCCTATCCCACCCTGTCGGAACTGGGAAAACGTGCGGCGGGTGCCTATTTTTCTCCGCGACTGTTTGATAACCCTGCGCTGAAGGGTTGGGTGCGGCTGGTTCAGCGCATGTTGCCCTGACCCGCGCAGGAGCGGTGGGGAAAAGGGGGCAGGCGTTTGAAACGGGCGCGGGGCGGCTTCTTCAACACCCTTTCGGGTCGGTTTTTGCTGCTGACCGCCGCCTTTGTCATGCTGGCGGAGGTGCTGATCTTCGTTCCCTCCATCGCGCGGTTCCGGGCGGATTACCTGTTGTTGAAGCTGGAAAAGGCGCAGATCGCGTCCTTGGCGCTGCTCGCGTCGGATCAAACGATCAGCGCCGACCTTGAAACCGAACTCTTGCACAACGCCGAGGTGTTCAACGTCGTTCTGCGCCGCGACGAGGTGCGGCAATTGGTGCTGTCCTCGCCCATTCCCGCGCCGATCCATGGCACCTTCGATCTTCGGTTGGCGGGACCTTGGGAATTGATCCGCGATGCAATGGCAGTGCTGGCCGATCCGCAGAACCGCGTGATCCGGGTGATTGGCAACCCGGTGCAGGATGCGGGGCTTTTGATCGAAATCACTGTGGAAACCGCGCCCTTGCGCAAGGCGATGGTCGATTACGGTCTGCGGATCTTGTTTCTTTCGGCGCTGATCTCGGTGGTGACCGCTTTTCTTTTGTTCCTTGCGGTGCAGCGCCTTCTGGTCGGGCCGATCCGACGCGTGGTGCGCCACATGCAGGCCTATGCCGAAGCGCCCGAAGATGCTCGCCTTGTCATTGCGCCCTCGGCAGGGGTGGTGGAGCTGCGGGTGGCCGAAGAGGCGCTGGAATCGATGCAGGTGCAGCTGACGGGCGCGCTGCGGCAAAAGGAACGGCTGGCGCAACTGGGCGGGGCAGTGGCCAAAATCAGTCACGATCTGCGCAACATCCTGACCACGGCCCAACTTGTCGCGGACCGCTTGGAACAAAGCGCCGACCCGATCACCGCCCGCGCGGCGCCCAAACTGATCAGCTCGATCTCGCGCGCGGTCAGCCTGTGCGAAGCCACACTTGTGTTCGGCAAGGCCGAAGAACCGCCGCCGCAGCTCAAACGCCTGCCCCTGCGCGCGTTGGTCGATGAGGTGGCCGAGGCCGAGGGCCTGATGGGCGAGTCCACGGTGACCGGCCTGATCGATGTGCCCGCAAGTCTGGTGATCCGCGCCGATGGGGAGCAGCTTTATCGTGTGCTGACCAACCTGGTGCGCAATGCCCGCCAGGCGATCGAAGCAACAGGTCAGCCCGGCACCATCGAACTCGCGGGCGGCGAGGATGAGCAGGATTGGTGGATCCGCGTGGGTGACACTGGCCCCGGCCTGCCCCCCAAAGCGCGCGAGCATCTGTTTTCAGCCTTTCAGGGCGGCGCGCGCAAGGGTGGCACCGGGCTTGGCTTGGCCATTGCGGCCGAACTGGTGCGCGGCCACGGCGGGCGACTGGACTTGGCCCGCAGCGACGAGGA
>JAIYDR010000298.1 GCA_027487395.1 Rhodobacter sp.
AGGCGTGCCACAGACCCAATCGGCGTCAGACATCCGCGCCCGTGCCGCCTTGTCACGAACGGCGCGCAGGGCGGGGTGAGTCAGGATTTCCTCGGACCGCGATTGGCCGGGATAGGGGGTTGAGGTCACGATCATCTTCGGCGCGGCCATTACCAAGCGTTCCAAAGGCAGGATGCCGCCGCCTGTCAAACCCGCCTCTCCGGCCACGTTGTGAAATCCGGTCAAGGTGAGGATCTCATCCGACAGCGTCCCCGCCCCTGCGGTATAGCCATTGGGGTAATACATCGCCGCCGGGGCCTTGTCCCCCGGCACCGCCAGCGCGGCAAGTTCGGATTGAAAGCGCGCGACCATCGCCTCGGCTGCATCGGCGCGGCCCAGCGCGGCCCCCACGACGCGCATCTGATCCACCACCTGCGCCAAAGTGTCAGCAGGCGGAACCTGCACGACTTTGACGCCAAGACCGGTCAGCAATTCGACCGTTGCGGTGGCGGTATAGGTGCCCGCCAACACCAGATCGGGGTGCATCAGATACACCTGCTCCGCCCCGCCCCGGTTCTGCACATAGCCCGCTGCCTGCTCCACCATCGACGACGACAGCGGGTCCGACGCAAGATGACTGACCGAGATCAGCTGCCCCGGTCCGGCCAAAAGCATGGCCAACTGGTCGGTGCATAGGTTGATCGACACCACCCGCAACGGTGGTGCCTGCGCCGGAACATCCGACGCAGGGCCTTCCGCCATCGCTGCCCCGGCCCAAACGAGGGCAAGGACAGCGGCACGGATCAGGTCAGAACTTGGCACGAAGACCGACATAGATTGACCGGCCCGGCGTGCCATAGCCATCGGCAAGCTCGTAATCGGCATCGGTCAGGTTTTCGAGCCGCAGATAGGCCTCGGCGCTGTCCGTCAGGTCATAGCCAAAGGAGGCATTCAGCAGAGTGACGTCAGGCATTTCCACCAAGCTGAAGGTGTTGGCGTCATTGTCCATCCGATCCGCCAGATGGCGCAGCTCTACCCCGGCAGACAGGCGATCAGACACATCGGTGTCCAATGTCACGGCAATATCCTGACGCGGCACTTGGGTCAGACGACGCGCCGCGCTGCCGGGCGTACTGCCCGGACGCATCGCATCGGTGTAAGTGTAGCTGAGGCCAAGGGTGGTCGCCTCTGCGACAGGGACGGAGGCCGCAATCTCAACCCCTTGGCGGGTCGAGACGCCGGAGGTGTTTTCCAGCGTGTCAAAATTCTTGGTGGCGGCGATGAGATTGGCCACCTCCAACCGGAAGGCCGTGACCGAAAGCGTCGCCCCGCCTGCAAATTCCTGCGCCACGCCCAATTCGTAGCTGCGGCTTTCTTCGGGCTTCAGCGCCGGATTGCCGACAAAGCCTTGCGACGGATAATTGCCAAAGCGTTCATCCAAAGACGGCGCGCGGAAGCCATTGGCCAAGGCGGCGCGTATGGTCGTTCCGTCAGATGGACGCCAAGCCACCGCCAGACGCCCGGTGGTGAAGGTGCCAAAGATCGAATTGTTGTCACCGCGAAGGGTGGCGGAAACGTCGATCTGGTCAGTCGGTGCCCAAAGCGCCTGCGCGAAGGCCCCCGAAATCTCGGTATTGGCCTTGCCGCCGGGCAGGTTGGTGTAACTCGCGGTCTCACGCGTCCAATCCGCGCCGTAGATCAGGCTGAAGGCCGAGGATATCTCAGACTCCCCCTGATAGGACAGCGCGAGGCGCTTGCCGTCAAAACGGCTGGTGCCGTTTTCATCGCTGGGGCGGCGGTCGCTGTGAAAGCTGGTCAGGCCCAGCGTGTGCTTGGTCGTGCCGGTTTCCACCTCAGCAAAGACGCGGCCACCAGCTTCAGTCTGGTTGCGGATGTTTGGAAGGTCGCCAAGGGTAAAGCTGGCGTTGTAGCCGTCATACTCTTGATGGGTTTTCTGCGTGAAGGCCGATGCGCCCAATGTGACCACATCGCTCAGCTTGTAGCGCGCCGAAAACGACAGGCGCGACGCATTGGCCCCATCCGCCTCGGTCCCATCGGCAGCGGCGGAAAAACCATCGGTCCGCAGGTGGCTGGCGTTCAGTGCCAGCTCGATCCGATCATCCTTGAACGTCAAGCCATAGCCCAGTCGTGCGGTGGCATAGCTGCCCACTTCGGCCTCGGCGGCTTGGTGAAAGCCTTCTTCCATCGCGCTCCGGGTGGTGATGTTGATCACGCCGCCGACGGCGGATCCACCCCACAGCGCGGATTGTGAGCCGCGCAGCAGTTCGATCCGGCCCACGTCGCTGGTCATCAGGCTGCCGAAATCAAACTTCACCTCCGTCCCGGTGGGATCATCGACACGGATGCCATCGACATAGACCGCAAGGTAACGCCCATCCGCCCCGCGCACGCGCAGGTTTGCCGGATTTCCGAACGATCCTTGCGCCGCGATGGACACACCCGGAAGGCGCGACAGGCTTTCTGCCACTGTGGCCGAGGCTTTCAGGTCTTGCGCCGAAAGTGCAGCGACCGAAACGCCGGTGCGGGCAAGCTGCGACGGTGCGCGGTTCGCCGTCACGACGATGTCCTCCAGATCGGTGACAGTGGTTTGCGCCATCGACTGCGCGGGCAAGAGGGCAAGAAGTGTGATCAATGACGTCTGAAGCCGGTTCATGGCCTACAACCCTTTCAAAACACAGGTAAAGATCCCTGTGTCAAACCAATGTGTCTTGGGAAAGGGCATGCCCTTCCGCCGACGGTGAGTTGTCACCTCTGGCGGAAAGCCGCCTCCTGGGCGCGCCCCGCGCCCCGGAAAGGGTGATCACCTTGGCAGGTCTCCTGGCTTGCGGGTCGTCGTTCGGGTGGGCCTTCCCGGGTTTCCCCAGTGGCATCGTCCACCGTCACTCGCCGCTTACAGTTGCGGGGGCAGCCGCGGATTTGCACCGCGTTCCCTTTTCATCCGGGCGCAAACCCGAAACCGAAGGCACGTCCTGCATAGTCCTGTGGGCTGGGCTGTCAAGGCAGACCAGCGGCAGGGCATGTCGGGAAATCCGGTCAGGGCGTCGCCTGTGGTGATCTGTGGCCAAAGCCATAGGGGGCGTTGCCAAAGCGACACACGAAAACGACGCGCAAAGCGGCGCGGATGGGCAGGCCGGGGGGCCGGTGGGGCGGGAACATCACGGCAGACAAGGCGGGGGGAATCGGATGATCGGCGATCTGGGGGCATGGGACGCGACGGCGCTGGCCGATCTGGTGGCACGGCGCGAGGTCAGTGCGACCGAACTTCTGGACGCCGCCCTTGCAGCGGTTGCAGCGCGCAATCCCGCGATCAACGCCGTGGTCTTGGTGCAAGAGGATGCCGCCCGCCGCGCGATTGCGGATGGGTTGCCCGAGGGGCCGTTCAAAGGCGTGCCGTTCTTGCTCAAGGATTTGGGGTGTGAGGCGGTGGATTACCCGTCCCACAACGGCTCGCGCCTGTTTGCCAACACCCGCTACCCCGGCAACAGCGCGATCTTTGACCGCATCCGCGCCACGGGCGTCGTCACCTTTGGCCGCACTACCAGCCCTGAGGGCGGGATTGGCGCGGCGACCGAGTCGGTAGTCTATGGCTGTCCCACCCGCAACCCTTGGAACCTTGACCACACGCCCGGCGGATCGTCGGGCGGTGCAGGGGCAGCCGTCGCGGCAGGGATCGTGGCCTTTGCCCACGGGTCCGATGGTGGCGGATCGGTGCGTATTCCTGCCAGCAACTGCGGCCTCTTCGGTTTTAAACCCAGCCGCGCGCGCCTACCGGATGGGCCTTATTCCGGTGAAGGCTGGGCGGGCATGGCGATTGACGGGTTCTTGACGCGGTCTGTGCGCGACACGGCGGTGATGCTGGATGACTGCATGGGGTCAGACCTTGGTGCGCCCTATGTCGCGCCGCCGCTCGGGCGGTCCCACGCCGATGCCATCAGCCGCCCGCCGCGCCGGTTGCGGGTGGCGCTGTGTGACACGACCTTTACCGGAAAAGCGATTGACCCGCAGGTACAGGCTGCGGTGCATCGCGCGGGGGCGATGCTGGCGGACCTTGGCCACCATGTCGAACCCGCCTGCCCGGATGCCGATGTGCCGATGATGATGCGGGCCTGGACCGATATCGTCGCCATCGGCACGGCGTTATCGATAACATCCGCCGCGAAAGGCCGGACCTTGGACGATCTGGTCGAGGGCGTCGGGCGCGGCACCATCGCCCATGCCAAAACCCTGCCACCGTGGCGGTATCTCGAGGCGGTGGGGGAAATCCACGCCTTTGGCCGCCAGATGGCGCGGTGGTTTGACGGGCGTTTCGATATCCTGCTGTCGGCCACCCTGTCCGAACCACCCGCCAAAGTGGGCCGCTTTTCCCACGCAACCGAGGATTATGTGAATTACCGCATCGCCCCGGGCATGGTCTTCGACTACTCCCCCTTCTGCGCGGTCTTCAATGCCAGCGGGCAGCCTGCGGCCTCCCTCCCCCTCGGCTGGTGCAAGGACGGTTTGCCCATCGGCCTCCACCTCGCCGCGC
>JAIYDR010000365.1 GCA_027487395.1 Rhodobacter sp.
GGCTGCGCGACATCTGCGACTGGCGCGGGCGCGGTTGCAATCTCTGTCACCCGCGGCGAAGGTGTGATTGCCTCGACCAAGGGCACCTCTGCCTCACCCGGAAGAAAGGTGATCCCCGTCAGCAAGAACGCGCCCGAGATGACAAAGGCGCTGAGTGTCACGATGATACCCAGAGTCTGGTTGTTGATGGCGGGTCCGGCTGTGGTGCGGTCGGGCAAAAGCTCGAATTCCGTCCCACTCATCGCCAGAAAATGCACCGCAAAGACTGCGATGCCGAAGACGGCGGTGCCGAGCAGGATATTGCGCCGCCCCCGTTCGGAATAGGCGACGCGCATCGCCACCACGGACAGCGCCACGGAGGCCGCAAAGGACAAGACCACGCCGGCGAGGGAATAGACCGGCGCGCAAAGCTCAATCCCCGACATGCCGATGAAATGCATCGTCGGAATGCCCAAACCGATAATTCCCCCCGCCAGCGTGATGCTGCGCGACGTTCGGGGCAGGAAATGCAGCACCAGAAAGGCCGATCCTGTGATCAAGATCGCCACCAGCGCCGAAATCAGGGTGACCAGCCCGTCGTAGTAAAACTGCACCGGCATCTGCAGGCCCAGCATCGCGACGAAATGCATCGACCAGATGCCCGCACCCATCGCGACCGCCGACATGCTGACCACCAGTTTGCGCTGGACTGTGGGCAGCTTCGACGCCCCCCGCGTCAGAGACAGGCCGGTAAACCCCGCCATCATCACGATAGCCAGCGAGGCGAGCACGAATGCCGGATTGTGCGAATACGCGATCACGTCTTGAGTCACGACTGTGCCCCCCCTTCGTGACCTTAGTGCCAAATTCCGGCTTGTCGAACTCTTAGCAGTTTGCGAGGCGCGTTAGCCGATCCGTGCTGCAAGGACGGTGTTGGCTTTCGAACGATAGGGCCCTTGGAAAGCATACGGAATGAGGGTGTCACCTATCCTACCCTGACCGAAAGATTCGAGCTTTCCGGGACGGCACTGCAGCAGGGGCGGCCTGGTGGCGCAGCTTTGCGTGTGTGATGATGAGCGACTAGACGGATCCGAAGGGAGCACAGCCCATAGGGAAAGACGTCACAGCAGTGCGGTTCGGATCGCGCCGAGCGGCAGGCCTTTCTGCATTCGGCTGGCATGCGGTCCGGGGCCTGGACTGCCAACCTTGAACAAAAGAAACTGATGCACAGCAATGCAGCTTGTTTGTCGATTACGGATTGCAGTCTTGCGCCTGACGACGAGCGGATTCGGCGCGAAAATCTGGGTCAGAGCGGCGATCGATAAATCCCAGATCAGCCTACCCAGCCCTTCGTGCGGAGCAAGGGTTGAGATTCAGCACTGCCAGAATTGCCGTCAATCGGCCAAATCCACCGCCACATTGGTGGGCCTGCATCCCTCTCCTCGATTTTCCTTTCGGGCGGCATCTTCATCCGGTGTTCCGTTTTGGTGCGCGGCACCGCCCCGCCCAAGAACGCCCTTACAGGGCAATACATCTGAGGCCGATCAGGGCGGGGCCAAAAGGATGGGCAACGCGCACTGAAATCTTCCTTCCGTCTGACCTGCACACGTGGCTTAGATAAAAAAGCTTGTTTTAATATCTGTGACCGAACGAAGGCAGCGTTTTGAAGCAGGACAGGCGCTTTGCGCCGAAAAACACAATCTATGAAGATCGTCAATGTTCTCAGAAAGGAAACCGATCGAAGAAGGCCAAATCATGGCAGCATGAGTGGTTAGTACCGCACATTTAAACCAAAACCAATCTCCTGAAAAGTGGAAGAACCGCCTGCAGCGCTGCAAAATCGGTCCCATCCCAAGGAGGTGTGTTCATGCAAGGCGATGGATTTGAATCAGCCAATCTAAAGGTTAGAGCTTCGCTTTTTGGCGGCAATATTCTTTCGACTGCCGATCGTGTTGGTGATGGAACCTTTGACGAAAAGGTAAAGGCGCTTGGCATCACAGCACTGCGTTATCCGGGCGGTTCACTGACCGAAGACTTCTTTGACATCAGAAACCCAGACTCTGCACTTGCAACATCAAGTTCCAATCGGGTGACTGAGTTGATGCCACTCAGCGACTTTATCAGTTACGCAAACAATCAAGGCACACCTGTCGTCTTGGTCGTCCCGACTCGCTACGCCTTGACGGCCGGCTCATACGGCCAAAGAAACATCGACAGAAGTTATCTAGACGACCTTTTCGGATTCGTAAGTGACGTGCTGAAGGGGAAATATGGCTTTGCCGACATCGAAGCATTCGAGGTAGGGAATGAATACTGGGGCTCCGGCCAAATGAGCTCTCGCGAATATGGTATGGTGGCGAGCGAATTCTCACTAACAATTCAACGCGCGATTGATGCTCACAAAGCGCTGCTTCCTTCGACGGTGAGGTTTGACGAACCTCAGATCGCTGTCCAAATCGGCCAGCGAGGCCAAAGTGAAACCTTAAATGGCAACGAGTTGAACAGAATTGTCATGGCTGAGTTCAATGCCGCAGAAGCTGCGGCAGTTGATGCGGTGGTCGCCCATTATTACACAGATGTTCATCCAACTGAATTCCTTAAAAACGACAACCGGTTCAATCGCATGAAAGCGTGGGAGGCCAATCCAGCTTTCGGGAATCTCAATCTCTTGGTGACAGAATGGAACGTTGCCTCCCCCAATAGCTCACAACTTGGTGTGCGGCAACCGGCATCCCTAATCGCGATGTTTACCGAAATGGTGTATGAAGGCGTAGATGGTGCCTTTGTCTGGCCCATTCAGCAAAACACAAAAAATGATCTCGCTGGACGTGAAGGGTCAGATTCACTGACACTCGGGGGTGAAGCCTTTCGCCTCATGAGTGAGGTTCTGACTGATGCGACGCTGCTAGGACGCCGCGTAAACTCCGACAGTGGTCTCTATTTGTTTCAGAAGAACTCAGAATACATCGTCTATTTGGCATCTCACAAAGATACCGATCAGGAAATTCAGGTGGATTTGGCTCAGTGGGCTTCGACAGAGGCTCAGGTCTCCTTGATCACCGTTAAGCCAGAAACCACAAATTCCAGTGCCGAACCTAAACCTGTGGTCACGTCTTCCGTCGAGACGATGCAGAATGGTTCGATCACTGTGACCCTCGCGCCCCATGCGTTGACCCGCCTGATCGTCGTTGGGCCTGCAGATCCTTCACCGCAAGGCCCGCGGATCGTTGGGACTCCTGGTCAAGATGCA
>JAIYDR010000100.1 GCA_027487395.1 Rhodobacter sp.
AAAGGGCCAAGGGTCACGGGGGGCATGCTCCGCTGCGGATAGGATTCGGGGTTTCGGTCAGTTGTCTTAATATAACTCATTTCTGTGACACGAAAAGGGGTTCAGCCTTTGTGATCTTTGCACCTTGCTTCACGAGGGGCAGGCGGGCGACTGTTCGCACAGCAAAACAGCGCAGGAACGCCATCCTTGACCCGTCGCATCACCACCATCGGCTTTGATGCCGATGACACGCTTTGGCAGAACGAGGCGTTCTTTCGCCTGACCCAGGACCGATTCACCGCGCTTTTGGCCGATCACGCCGAGGCCGACCACCTGAATGAGCGGCTGTTGGCGGCAGAGCGGCGCAATCTGGGCCATTATGGGTTCGGGGTGAAGGGATTCATCCTGTCGATGATTGAAACCGCGATTGATGTCACCGAAGGCCGCGTGCCGGCCCGTGTCATCGCCGAAATCATGGCGGCGGGGCGCGAGATGCTTGAGCACCCGATTGAGCTTTTGCCCCATGCCCGCGCGGCCGTTGAGGCGTTGGCCGACAGTCACCGCGTGCTTTTGGTGACCAAGGGCGATCTCTTGGATCAGGAGCGCAAGCTGGCGCAATCCGGCTTGGGCGATCTGTTCCACGCGGTCGAGATTGTGTCAAACAAGACCGTACCGGTCTATACAGGCATTTTCACACGCCATGGCGACGGCGCGGACCGCGCCTTGATGGTGGGCAATAGCATGAAATCGGATGTATTGCCCGCCCTTCAGGCAGGTGCTTGGGGCGTTTATGTGCCGCATGGCCTGACTTGGGCATTGGAAGCCGCCGACCCGCCAAAGGATCACCCGCGATATCACAGCTTGGACAGCTTGGCGGGCTTGGCCGATCTGGTGGCGTTAATAGAGGTTAACCACAACCTATAGCGCTTTTGCCCCAGTCTTGTGGCCCGCGTTGCGCTGCCGCCACATCGGCTGCGCCGAAAAAAGCGTTGAAAAAACAGGGGCTTTTCGGATGCGGACCCCTGTGCTAGCGTTTCGATAAATCAAAAAGTCGGTTCCGCTTGAACGGGTCCGAAGCTGAGGCAGAGACCAGTCTTCGACTGGATAGTGACAAGGAACCGCGACGTGGCTTCGCACTTCGGGCGGGTTTTCCGCGATATTGGGCTGTTCGTGGCCCTAGCGTTGGCCTTTGTGCTGACCGCAACGGGGGTGTCTGCCGCCCCCTATGCTGCCTACTTGATCGACGCCCGCTCAGGTGAGGTTTTGTACGAGGAAAATGCGCAGACGCGGCTGCACCCAGCCTCACTCACCAAGATGATGACGCTGTATATCGCGTTTGAAGAGATCAGCCGCGGGAATATCTCTCTCGATTCGATGGTGACGATTTCCAAACATGCCGCAGCGCAGCCGCCCTCACGCCTCGGCTTGCGCGCAGGGCAGAAAATCCAGTTGCGCTATTTGGTTCGCGCGGCGGCGATCAAATCGGCAAATGACGCGGCGACAGCCATCGGGGAGTTTATCGGCGGCGGATCAGAGCCTGCATTTGCAGAGCGGATGACCCGGACGGCCCGCGCCATCGGGATGGACAGCACCACTTTCAAGAACGCCAACGGTTTGACTGCCAAGGGCCATCTGTCCACCGCGCATGACCTCACGATTCTTGGGCGGCGGCTGTTCTATGATTTCCCGCAGTTCTACAACTTGTTCTCGCGCCGCTCTACCGATGCGGGTCTTGCCACGGTGAACAACACCAACCGCCGCTTTCTGGACAAGTATGAAGGCGCGGACGGCATCAAGACCGGCTACACCGTGCCCGCAGGCTTCAACCTGACCGCCAGCGCGGAACGCGACGGCAAGCGCCTGATTGCAACGGTAATGGGTGGCACATCCACCGATGACCGCAACCGACGCATGATGAAGCTCTTGGACAAAGGCTTTGCCGCAGCGCCGCGAAACGCACCCGTCAACCCGCCGCCACCTGCCGATTACCAAGGCGCGGATGCGGCTTTGATCGCCGAAGCAACGCAAGCGCCGGGCGCAAAGACCATCACCGCAGTTGTCGCCCCGACCAAATCCCTGCGTCCAAGGGCCCGACCTAGCGCCCCGGAAGTTGTCGTGGCCGAAGTTGCGCCTCTTGCGGCAGATGACACTGCGCTGGCCGCAGCGCAGGCGGTGGACGGGATGCAAGACAGCATTCTTGGTGCGCTGGCCGAAGCCACTGGCACCGAGGCCCTGCCTGGCACGCAAGTGGCAGAGGTCGGGATCGCCGACGCAGTCGAAGGGCTTGCCGCGACTGTACCAAACGACACGTCGATTGAGATGGCCTCGGCTGATCCCACGCTGATGGACCCGACCCAGCCAAACATGACGCTGCTCGAGGATATGTCCGTCATCGCCCCACCGCAGGGAACCTTGCAGGCGCAGGCGGCGGCATTGGATGGTACGCTGGGCGTGGTCAAGAAAAAGCGCAGCGCCCCGATCTATGACGATGTGCAGGTCACTTCGGCCCAGGGGCAAGCCGAGGCTGAAGGGGTAGTGGTGTCGATGTCCACCTCGGGTGATCGGCATTGGGGCATCAGTGTTGGGCGCTATCCGTCCAGCTTTGAGGCGGAAAAGATGCTGCTGAAAACCCAGTTGACCGAAAGCGCCACCTTGAACCAGTCGCTACGAAAGGTCGTTTCGCAAAAGGGTGGCTATGATGCAACCTTTGCCGGACTGACGCAGCAACAGGCCGATCTGGCGTGCCGCCGACTGATGGCGCGCGGGATGGAATGCACCACCATGGGTCCAGAAAGCTGATGGCTACGGTGTTTCCGGCGCGCGGTCCAGTGACGCTGCCCATCGCGGGCAGCGATCTGCGTTTCCCAGTGCGCCGTATCTTTTGTGTCGGGCGCAATTATGCCGAACACAGCCGCGAAATGGGTGGCGATCCGACCCGTGAAGCCCCTTTCTTTTTCACCAAGCCCGCCGATGCCGTGGTGGAAAGCGGAACTGTCATCCCCTTTCCGTCCAAGACCGATGATCTGCACTATGAGGCGGAACTGGTCGTGGCATTGGGGCAGGGCGGGATTGATGTCAGTCTGGAGGACGCACCGTCGCTGATCTGGGGCCATGCCGCCGGAAATGACCTGACCCGCCGCGACTTGCAAACCGAGGCCAAGGCCGCGCGCCGCCCTTGGGATATGGCAAAGGGCTTCGACAACTCTGCCGTTCTGGGTACGCTGGTGCCGGGGCCGCTGGCGGATGCGCCGATCACCTGCACGGTGGACGGGCGGATCATGCAAAGCGCGCGTTTGTCAGACATGATCTGGACCGTGCCAGAGATCATTGCCCACCTGTCGGGCTATGTCGCGCTCTGCCCCGGTGATCTGATCTTCACCGGAACACCGGCAGGGGTTGGCCCCCTGTTGCGCGGGCAATCCTGCACCGTCACGGTTGGGGACTTGCCGCCTGCAACGGTGACTTTGACCTAGGCCTTATTCCGGCATCCGCATCAGGCGTGATCCGGCCTCGTCGATTTCCTTGGCGGTGCTGATCATGCGCATGTTCAATTCGAAACTGCGTTGCAGGTCGATCGAGGCGATCAATTCTTCAGTTGCGTTCACGTTTGATCCTTCCAGAACGCCTTGCACGACCTTTGCGGTCTGGTCAGGGCGGGGCATGGGGCCGTTGACGGGGCGAATCTGGCCGTCCTCATCCTTGGACAGTTTCAGACCGGCGCCATCGGTGGTGCCGATGGTCGCCACCTCCAGCCTTTCGCCGGGGGCGCCGTCCAGCGGTTCGATGGTGATCCGGCCGAGGTCGTCGATGACGATGTTGCGAAAGGGCGGCAAGACGATGGGGGCCATCCCTTGCGACAGCACGGCATCCCCCGCCCCGGTGACCAGGGTGCCATCCAGCCCGACCCGCAAATCGCCGCGCCGTGTCAGGGCGGGCGCGCCACCAGTCTCGGGCTGGATGAAGAAAAATCCCTTGTCGGGAATGGCGATGTCCAGAGCTTCGCCGGTCTTGTCCATGAAGCCGGGCAGATCCGAAAACCCGGCCTCTTCGCGGTCCAATTGAAAGGCGCGCGCGCTGATGTTGCCAGCCGCATCCTCCAGCGTGAAACTGGCCCCTTCGGCGATGAAATCGCGCCGGAAACCCGGCACGTTCATATTGGCAAGGTTCTGCGCGTTGACGCTGTTCACGCCACGCAGATTGCCCATCGCATGCAAGGCGGTGTGGATGAAACGGTCCATCGCGCGGCCCCCTTCCGCTTATCAGGCGCGGATGTTCATAATGGTCTGCATGAGCGAGGTCGCGGTTTCCATCGCCTTGGCGCTGGCTTGATAGTTGCGCTGGGCAGAAATCAGGTTCACCAACTCTTCGGTCAGTTCGACGTTCGACCGTTCCAACGCACCCGCCCGCACTGAACCGAAGCCCGCGCCGCCCGGAATGCCGGTCTGGACCCCACCGCTTTCGCCGGTGGCCGCGAAGGTGGCTTTGCCCAGCGGCCGCAGCGCCTGCGGGTTCGGGAAGTTGGCAAGGATCACTTGGCCCAGCGCAATCCGTTCGCCGGCGCCAAATGTCGCCCAGACCCCGCCCATGGTGTCGATGTCCAGATTTGTCAACTTCTCGCGGGCTTTGCCGTCATGCCCCGCGGATCGCACGGCGAAAGGGACGTCGTCGACGATGGACCCGGTCAGGTCCACTTCCAACTCTTCGTCAGTGCCAGTGGCGAAGCTAGAGATCGCTCCTGACGTAATCTCACCCTTGTCCCCAAAAGTCACTGTAGTGGGGGTCGGAGCGACGCGTTCGAAGCCATTAACGAAAAGCCGAATCTGATAGGTTGTATTGGCCGAGGTCGCAGAGGGTGACGCGGTGCGGATGAAATAGACATCTGCCTCCATTGATTTGCCATCGGCATCATACGCCGGAACGACAGTGTGATGGGCAAAGGTCGTCGGGTCTTCGACATCAAGGGCCTTGGTTGGCGGCACAGCGTCTTGCTGGCCGAGCATGGCCGCGCTCGACGGCAGCACCGTTTCAAGCGAGATGCGGCTGGTCGCGTTAGGTTCCCCGCGTTGTGTTGGAATATGCAGCGGTTGGGCGCGGCTCATGTCTTCGGTCAGTGGGGTCCCATCCAACGCGACCGGAAACGTCAGAAGCGCGCGGTTGCTGCTGTCGGTCACGATCCCGTCTTGGTTCATTGCGAACGCACCGGCGCGGGAAAAGAGCGGTTCGTTGTCTGTTGAATTGACCGTGGCGAGTTGGCGCAGCGCAAAAAAGCCCTGACCTTCGATGGCCAAATCCAGCATGTTGCCGGTGGTCAACACGTTACCTTGGGTGAAGTCTTGCACCACGCGTTGGACCTGCGCCCCCATCCCCACCGCCGTGCGCATCACGGTAAAGGGAGAGGTGGAAAACACGTCCGCAAACTCGACCCGACTGCTGCGAAAGCCCATCGTGCCGACGTTCGAGATATTGTGTGCGGTGGTCGAAATATCGGTCTGTGCGGCCATCAGGCCCGACAGGGCGGTGCTCATCGACATCTGTTCAGTCCCCTTGTTGTGTCTCCGCAGGAATCAGCGGATTGAGTTCACTTCCAGCGCGTTCAGCGCGCCGTAATCTTCGATTTGTAGCGTTAGGTCTTGGCCCTTGCCGCCCGATGTGGCGGACAACACTCGTGCATAGACCTGCGGTCCGAGCGTTTTTGATCCTTCTGCTCCGGTGGCAGAAACCGAGATACGGATCGGCGTGCGCTTGGCCACCAGATCGGCCGGAACATCGGTCCAGTCAAAAGCCATATCGCCTCTGGATTGTCTGCCCATCGGCATTGATTTCAGCAACTCACCCGTCACGCCATGGCTGTAAGTCACGACGACCGAAGATGCATTTTCCGACAGATCCACAACACCGTGCACCCCACCATCAGCATCGGCACGGGCCACATTTCCAGGAACGAGAACCTGACGGCCCAGCATGTTGGCCGCGGAGGCGACGCGGAAATCGCCCATGCCGGAGCCAAGCGTTTCGACCGTTTTGTTGATCTTTTCCAGCCCGCTGACCTGCGAAAACTGCGCCAGCTGCGCCACGAAATCGGCGTTGTCCATCGGGTTGAGAGGATCTTGCGCCTGAAGTTGCGCAAGCATCAAGGTCAGGAAATCGTTCTGGCCCAATTCCGGTCCTGCGGCAGGCTTGCTGTATGTGGGGCCAGTGGTCGCGTTCGTCAGAGCGCCGGTTTTCGGATCAAGCGTAATCATGATGCCCCCTTACGATCCCATCTG
>JAIYDR010000146.1 GCA_027487395.1 Rhodobacter sp.
TCTCAACGGCATCAACGCTGATCAGCGGACCGAAGTTGACGTCCTCGGACAAACCGTCGCCCACTTTTGTCTTGGCAACAGCCTCAGCCAATTTCTTGGAGAAGGCGTCATAGACTCCGGCCTGCACATAGATGCGGTTGGCGCAAACGCATGTCTGACCATTGTTGCGGAACTTCGAGATCATCGCCCCTGCGACAGCAGCATCCAGATCGGCATCATCAAACACGATGAAGGGCGCATTGCCGCCCAACTCCATGCTGCATTTCATCACCTGCTCTGCCGCCTGCCGCAGCAGGATGCGGCCGACTTCGGTCGATCCGGTGAAGGTGATCTTTTTCACCGCATGGTTTTCGCAGAATTCCTTGCCGACCTCAGACGCGCGCAAAGAGGTCACGACCGAGAAGATGCCCCCCGGCAGTCCAGCGCGCTCCGCCAGCAGCGCCATTGCCAAGGCTGACAGCGGGGTTTCCGATGCCGGACGCGCGACAAAGCCGCAGCCTGCCGCCAGCGCCGGGCCAACCTTGCGCGCGATCATCGCGTTGGGGAAGTTCCACGGCGTGATGGAACCCACAACCCCGATGGGCTGCTTGATCACCGTGATGCGCTTGTCGCGCTGGTGGCCGGGGATCGTCTCGCCATAGACGCGCTTGGCCTCTTCGCCGAACCATTCGATGAAGGAGGCACCATAGGCGATCTCGCCCTTCGCCTCGGCCAGCGGTTTGCCCATTTCGGCGGTCAGGATTTTGCCAAGGTCATCCTGATTGGCCATCATCAATTCATACCATTTGCGCAGGATGGCAGCGCGTTCCTTGCCGGTGCGGCTGGCCCAATCCTTCATCGCGGCCTGCGCGGCGTCGATGGCATGGGCCACTTCGGCGCGGGACAGGTCGGGAACGTGGCAAATCACATCGCCGCGCGCAGGGTTCTTGACGGGAAAGGTCTTGCCATCCGCCGCATCGACCCAAGCACCCGCCACATAGGCCTTGGTGCAAAGAAGCGACGGGTCTTTCAGCAAAGACGAAAGGTTGGTGGCGGAATCGAGCATGTGGGCCTCCCATGATCCGGGTTAAGGATGGATTGCACCCCGCGATGTGACTTGTCCAGTTCCGGCAGGGTGGAAACCGGGGGCGACGGCTGAATTTTGATCAAAAGGGCGGGACGATGCGGTTTCTGACACGGGAAGAGGCGGACATCGCCCATGCAAATGGCGCGTTTATCGCGGGGGGTGACACCTTCCTGCCACGCTGGCAGACCAAGGCGGCGGCGTTTCGCGCGGCGATGGGGCCGCGCGCACGGCTTGACCTGCCTTATGGCGACGCAGAACGTCAGCGGTTCGACCTGTTCGTGCCAGAGGGTGCGGCCAAAGGCCTGCTGGTCTTTGTTCATGGCGGCTACTGGATCGAATCCGACCGCAAAGGCTGGTCCCACCTTGCAGCCGGGGCGCTGGCGCGGGGTTGGGCCTGCGCGATGCCGTCCTACAGCCTTGCACCACAAGCGCGCATCGCCGCGATGACCGTTGAAATCGTGCGAGCCATTCGCACCGCAAGTGCCATGGTGCCCGGGCCAGTGGTCGTTGCAGGACATTCGGCGGGTGGGCATCTATCGGCGCGGATGGGATGCGCCGACATTGACTTGGACCATCTGGCGCGGGTTGTGCCGATTGCGCCGGTGGCCGATCTGGAACCGCTGCTTGAGACCGCGATGCAAGACGATCTGCTGCTGGATGCAGACGAGGTGGCGGCCGAGAGCCCCGCCCGCCTGCCCCTGCGCGCGGGCCTTGCCGCGCATGTCTGGGTCGGCGGGCAAGAACGGCCATTATTCTTGTGGCAGGCGCGGCTGTTGTCAGAACGCTGGGGCTGCGCTTGGACCGTCGATCCGGGGCGGCATCATTTCGATGTCATCGACGGGTTGGAAGAGGCGCAATCGCCCCTGATGCAGGCATGCCTGAACGGTTTGGGCTGATCGTCCCGACAAGGTTTTGCAACTTTTGCCGAAAGCTGCGGAGGATTCCTCCCCGCCGCACCCCCCGTGGATAACTTGTCCAACGGGTAAGCTAGGGCAGCGACAGGCGCACGCAGGGCGCTCAGACCGCTTTATGCATGCGTTCGATATAGTCGCGCATTTCCTGCGCCTCATGGCGGGCGTCGCGCAGACCTTCCATCGCGGCGCGCAATTCGGCTTCGGCCTGGGCAATCTGGTTGATCAGTTCGGCCTCGCGCTGTTCAAGGTAGTAAAGCGCCTGATCACGGGCCTCTTCGGCTTCGTGCAGGGATTGCGCGAGGTTGTCCATCTCGGCCATATCGCCGCCCGCGATGCGCGTGAAGCGGTGCAGCAGCCAATGCGCGAACCAGCCGAGGGCGAAGGCCGCCAGAAGGATAATGGCGGTGACGATGATGAATTCGGTCCGGTTCATGGCGCTTCCGCTTCTATCTTTGTCACTCGTTATCCGCGGGGCGGGCCTTGGGGCGCAAGGTGTTTTCCGCAGGCGCGACCGAAGGTGAGGTATCAGAGGTGAAATCCGGGCTGCCATCGGCCTGACGCGGCAAGGGTGCAGGGATCGGAGCCCCGCCTGTCAGCGCGATTTCGATGCGGCGGTTGGTTTCGCGCCCGACCTCATTGCTGTTTTCAGCAATCGGCTTTTCTTCACCATAGCCCATGGCTGACATCTGGCTAACGTCCACGCCCGCCTCTTTCAACGCTGCCACCACAGCCTCGGCCCGCTGCTGGCTAAGGCGCTTGTTGTTCCGCTCTGTGCCTTGCGAGTCCGTATGGCCAGAGATTTCCACCGGCAGGCCGGGGCACTGCTTCAGAACCGTCATCAAGGCGACCATCACACCGTCGGCAGCGGAGTCGATGCGCGCAGAGCCGGGGGCAAAAGTGATCTTCTGTTTGGCCAACACCTCTTGCGCGTTCTTTACACAGGCTTGCGCGTTGGCCGGTAGCGGTTTGGCGGCGATTACCGTGCTGTTGCCCTTGGCAGGTGCATCCGTCGCGGTCGCTGCCTTGGCTGCGGCGCCAAAGGGGGTGAATTCGATTCGACGATTCGCCTCTCGCCCCAGATCGGTTTGGTTTTCGGCGATGGGGTAAGTCTCGCCATAGCCGACGGCGCGCATTTTGGACACATCCACCCGGCGGCCTTGCAATGCCACCAACACGGCCTCGGCCCGAGCTTGGGACAGGGCTCGGTTGCCCTCTTCGCTGCCTTGCGCATCCGTGTGACCGGCGATTTCCAATTCCATTGGCGGGCATTGCGACAAGACATCGGCGATCGAAGACACCAGCCCAACAGCGGCGGCTTCGATTTCCGCCGATCCGGGGGTGAAGCTGATCTTCTTGAATTTCAAAAGCTGCTGCACATCGGCCAGACATTGCGCGGGTGTCGGCAAGGCAGCCTGCGGGTCGAGCGACTTGTCATAAGTGACGGCGACCTTGAAGGTCTGACCCTGCCCGAGTTTGCCCGACAGAATCTGGCTGATCCGCGCGCGTGCCTTTTGCGATCCCGTGACGCCTGTCACCTCGACCGTGTCCGCGCGCACCAGCAGCGTGCCATGCGCAACCTCGCCCAACGCCTCAAGCCCCGCAAGCACACGGACGGGCCAGCCATATGGCAGGTCCGGATCAAGTCGGGTGGCGACATAGACATTCTTGACGCCAAATTGCGCCTTGGCGAAGGCATCGACGATGTCGCGCTCTGCCGCATCGACCAACCGACCGCGCAGTTCCACCCGGCCCGTCTCAGCCAGACTGGCGGTGAATTCTGCAGGCCCCGCAATGGGGGCGTCAGGTTTTTTCGGCAACGTGGCATCCAGAGAGAACACCGGCGGCAAGGCCGTCTGCAATTCGCCCACGACCCGGTCAAAGGTGGCCTGATTGGTGGCTTCTGCCGCCAGAAGCGTCACATCCGCATCGGCAAAGGTTATGGTCCCACCACCCAAAATGGCCAGCGCCTTGATCCCAGCCTCGGCGGCTTCGGCCCAACGCGGGGTTGGCACGCCAAGCCCGATCACACAATTGGCCGCCCCATCCATCCCAGTTGCATAGGCAGCGGCAAGGATGCGGTCGCGCGCGCTTTCCGTATCAGCAGAACAGGAATCGAAATGCGGGCCAGCCGCGTCGATCACGAAGCGCAGCGTAAAGGGCGTAAGCACCGGACGTGGCGCAGAAATGGTGACGGTGACCGGCGGTGCCTTAGGGGTGATGCCAGCAAGGTCGGCCTCAATCTGGCGTTTTTCAGCTTCGGAGGCGGCCATCGCCGTGACGGACACCCCATCCGCCGCAACCGAAATCTTGCTGCGCGGCAGCATCTTCAGCGCGGCAAGGCCAAAGTCAAAAGCGGGTTGCCAGGCGACGGGCGGATCAAAACTGGCCGTTTCCAGCATGGCCGACACTTTGGCCTGCCCCAGCGCCGCCGCAGCTGTCGTCAGGATAGTTTCTGATTCGTCATCCGGCAAGAGCCCGATCAACTGGATGCCGTCATCATTGCGCAGCATCTCGACCGAGTAGCGCGGCGCTTCGATCACCTTGGAGGGGGCCACCTGGATCTCATCAGCGATTCGGCCACTGTCGACCACCCGGCCCGCCTGATTGACAGCGCGAAAACGCGCGGCCTCGGACGCGGCCATGCCGGTGAGGATCACCCGCAAGCCGTCAGAGGCGACGGTAATGCCTTCGATCTGCTGCTCGAGGTAACGATCCTTGACAGCGCGAACAGAGCGCGTCTCGATCAGCGCGGTGGATCCCCAAGCGACCAGCAAGGACAACAGCGCCGCCACCAAGAAAGCAAGCACCGCCCAGAGCCAAGCGGGCTGGCGTGCGGCCATTGTCGAAGGGGATAGGCGCGGCTGGAAAGGGCGCATCAAGGGGCTTTCGGCTTTCGTTCTAAACGTCAAGGCAGCGCAGCCATCCGAGTGGCCAAAACGAGTACATCCCCTTCTGCTTTAGGCGGCAAGGGCGCAGGGATCAATCAAAGGGTGGTCGAGGCGGCAAGAAACAGCGCAACGCGCAGTCCGGCGTCCCGGTTTGACCGAAACAGCCGCAGACAGTTGTCGGGATCGGTGATGTCCAACTGGCGCAACTGCCCAAAAAGATGCCAGCCAAAGGCCATCACCCCCAAGAGGGCCACAATCAATGGAAAGGGCGACGGGCGGTCCAGCAAAGCGAAGGTCACCGCCAGCACCAGAAGCGCCACCGCGCCCACTAGGAACCCCGCCAACCAGCGTGGCGATTGATCGGCAAACAACCTCGCGGTGGATTTCACGCCGATCAGCGCGTCATCCTCGGTGTCTTGATGGGCATAAATGGTGTCGTAGAACAGCGTCCAGACGATCCCCGCCGCATAAAGGGCCAGTGCGGCGGGCGGGATGGTGCCGTCTTGCGCCGCCCACATCAGCAAGGCGCCCCAATTGAAGGCAAGACCCAGAAACACCTGCGGCCACCACGTAAAGCGCTTGGCAAAGGGATAGACCGCGACCAAGGCCAGTGAGGCCATACCAAGCCCAATCGCCAGCCAAGTGTAGCTGAACAGGATCAGCGCAGCGAGGGCAGCCTGTACTGCCATCCAGACCAGCGCCTGACGGGGTGTCACCTGACCGGACGGCAGGGGGCGGCTTTTCGTGCGCGCCACGGCAGCGTCAAACGCGCGGTCGGTGAAGTCATTCCATGTACAACCCGCCCCGCGCATCAGAAAGGCCCCGATGCCGGAAGAGATCACCAACCACAGGTCATGCCAAGTGAACCCGCCCTGTGATGCCGCCGCCAAGGCCACGGCCCAAAGGCACGGCAACCACAGCAGCCAAGTGCCAATGGGACGGTCGGCGCGCGACAGGCGCAGGTAGGGGCGGCTCCATCCCGGGGCAATCGTATCGACCCAATTGCCGCGCGGCGCATCGGCCACCACACCCGCGCGTTCGGGCTCTGGAAATTGCGGGGTTTGGGTCATAGGGTGCCTGTATGACGGATGCGAAGATCAGGCTCTATGTAGACTGCCCGCTTGGCGCGGGGCAAGGCGTGGCCCTTTCCGAAGGGCAGGCCAATTACCTTTTCGCCGTGATGCGCTTGCCCTTGGGCGCGGGCGTTCTGGTGTTCAACGGGCGCGATGGCGAATGGTTGGCAACGGTGGCTGAAGGCGGAAAGCGCACTGGGCGGCTGGTCTGTCTGGACCCCGCCCGTCCGCAGGCGATGCCGCCCGACCTGTGGCTGCTCTTTGCGCCGGTGAA
>JAIYDR010000327.1 GCA_027487395.1 Rhodobacter sp.
GTGGCGGCAGGGGGCGGAGCACCTGCGGTGAACACCTCGACCGTATGCGAAAAGGCGCGGCGGTCCTCAGACTTGCAATTGATCATGGTGTTCAAGACGATAGGGGCCCCGCCGAAATGGGTCACACCTTCATCCGCGATGGCATCGTAAATTGCCTTGGCGGTGATGTCGCGGCAACAGACCAGCGTGCCCGCCACGGCAGGCAGCATCCATGTATGGGTCCAGCCGTTGCAATGGAACAGCGGCACGATGGTCAGGTAGACCGGATGCAGCACCATCCGCCATGAAATGACATTGGCCGTGGCTGACAGATAGGCCCCGCGATGATGGCAGACCACGCCCTTGGGCCGCCCAGTGGTGCCAGAGGTGTAGTTGATGGAGATCGATTCCCATTCGTCCTCGGGCATGATCCAGGATGCTTGGCTGTCGCCTGTGTTGAGCAGGTCATCCCAAGTCTGGAAAAGACCCGAGGGGGTGAAGCCATGATCCACCACCTCGATGACCTGGGGGGCAGGGCCGTCCATCCGGCGGATCGCCTCGGATGCCAAGGGCAAAAAGGCGCTGTCGCAGAGCACGATCTTCGCCCCCGCATGGCCGAAGATATAGGCCACCGTATCGGCATCCAGCCGGGTGTTGATCGTGTTCAGAATCGCCCCGGCTGCGGGCACCCCGAAATGCGCCACTGCCTGTTGCGGGATATTGGGCAGGATCGTCGCCACCACATCGCCGGGAACGATCCCTTTGCGGGCAAGACCCGAGGCGAGGCGGCTGACCTGTTCGGCATAGGTCGCATAGCGCCATCGTGTGTCCTTCCAGACCACGGCCAGACGGTTGGCATGGATATCTGCGGCGCGTTTCAGAAAAGACAGCGGCGTCAGAGGCGCGTAATTCGCCGCACATTTTTCCAGACCCGATTCATCCGCCAACCAACCCATTCTTATCCCCCCGGTTCATTCGCCGCCCTTATGTCGCTTTCGGACGCGCTCGGCACAAGTTAGCAGGGTTCTTGGGAAAGTGGAGTGGCACAAGAGGCAGGGCACAATGACCAAAGACCGCACATTGGCTGCCGCCGGGTTGATCAGCGTCTATGCGATGGTGATCGGCTTTACCGACAATTATGTGCGCGTCATCGCCTCAGAGGCGGGTCTGTGGCAGTTCCATTTCACCCGGACGCTGATGGCAATGGCGCTGTTGGGTCTGGCCGCCGTGCCGATGGGATTGCGCCTGCGCCCGGTGCGGTTGCGGGCCGTGGTGGCGCGCTCGGCGATCCACGGCTGCGCGATGGTGATCTATTTCGGGGCGCTGGCCTTTCTGGATGTGGCGCTGGTGGCGGCGGGACTGTTCACCGCGCCGATCTGGGTCTTGCTGATCTCGCGCTTTGTCTATGGCCATGCCATCGGGCCGGTGCGGGTGGCTGCGGTCGTCATCGGCTTTGTCGGGGTGATCCTTGTCCTCGGCCCCGAGGCAATGAGCGGGGCGTCCCTTCCCGCGCTGCTGCCGGTGATCGCAGGGGCCATGTATGCGATGGGCAATATCGCCACCCGCGAATGGTGCGAACAGGAAAGCGCCGAAACGCTCTTGGCGGGGTTCTTCGGCATGCTGGGGGTCATCGGTGCGGTGGGAATGCTGGCGCTGTGGCTGGTCCCGATTGCCGTGCCGGTCGGGGCAGAGGGATTCTTGCAGCGTGGGCCGGTCTGGCCATCCGCCACATTCTATTTCTGGACCTTCGTCCAGGCGGCGGGGTCGCTCTTGGGCGTGGGGATGATGATCCGCGCCTATCAGATAACTGATGCCAGCAAGGCGAGCGTGCTGGAATACATCATCCTTCCCGCCTCGGCCTTTTGGACTTGGGCGTTGTGGGGGACGGGTTTGGAGCCGCTGGCCGTGGTCGGCATGGCGCTGATCGTGGCGGCGGGGACGATGATTGCGCTGCGGGCACGGCAGACCGAAGGATAGGCGCAAAAATCTTCGAAGATTTTTGCAAATTCCTTCAAAGGAATCTGACTCAGTCGCCCACAGCCTCGCGCCAATGGATGCGGCAGAGGCTGACATAGGTTTCATTGCCGCCGATCACCACTTGCTCGCCCGCCGTCAGCGCGCGGCCATCGGGGCCACGGCGGATGACCATGGTGGCCTTCTTGCCGCAATGGCAGATGGTGCGGACCTCGCGCATTTCATCGGCCCAAGCGAGCAGGGCGGCGGAACCGGGGAAAAGGTTGCCCTGAAAGTCCACCCGCAGCCCGTAGCACATCACCGGCACCTTCAGGTCATCCACCGCGCGGGCAAGTTGCCAGACCTGTTCTTTGGACAGGAACTGCGCCTCGTCGATAAAGACGCAGGCCACGGGGCCTTGGGAGAGGCGGGCTTGCAGCTTTGCGAACAAATCCTCGCCGGGGGCGAAGGTGTCGGCAGGTTCGCCAATACCGATCCGGCTGGCGATCCGGCCTTCCCCGGCGCGATTGTCGAATTGCGCGGTGATCAGATAGGTTGCCATACCGCCTTCGCGGTAGTTATGCGCGGCTTGCAACAGCAGGGTCGATTTCCCTGCGTTCATGGTCGAGAAGTGAAAGTAGAGCTTTGCCATAGGCAGGGATTAGCGCATCGCTTCGGGATGGGAAAGAGCGACAGGCCGGGGCGCGGGTGGAAAAGACCGGGAGGGTTTTCCACCCTCCCGGACCCTCCCGAGGATATTTGAGCAACGGGGAAGGGGGCGCGGATCAGCCCCGGCGTTGGCCACCTGATTGCGGGCGGCGCTGGCCACCTGCGGCCCCGCCTTCGCTGCGGCGCGGGGATTGGCCGCCGCCAGCCGGTTTGGCCGATTGCGGGCGTGCGCCTGCGGGTTTCGCGCCCATCGGTTTGGCGGATTGGGGACGGCCTTCGCCCTGACGACCTTCGCCCTGCGGGCGGGCAGGCTTTGCGCCTTGCGGCTTTTGTCCGCCCGGACGACCGCCACCGCGATTCTGGTTGGGCTTTGGCGCGGCGGCCACGACATCGGCGGCCCAAGGCGCACCGCCAACAACCGGGATCGGTTTCTTCAACAGCTTTTCGACGGCGAGGA
>JAIYDR010000275.1 GCA_027487395.1 Rhodobacter sp.
CGCGCGGGTCACTTGCCCCGCGCGACTGACATCTCAGCGCAAAGCGCCCTCACCAGCGCTGATGCACATGCGGCGCGATCAGGCGGTCATAGACCTCACGGCAGGCCGCCATCACCGATGCCGGCAAAGGCGCCAGCGCATCCGCCCCCGCATTGGCCACCGATTGCAAGGGCGTCCGCGCGCCGGGGATAACGACGGTGACCGCTTCGGACATCAAAATCCAGCGCAGGGCGAATTGCGCCATCGTCGCACCCTCAGGCACCAGCGGGCGCAACTCTTCCACCGCTTGCAGCGCCACGTCATAGGGCACGCCCGAAAAGGTCTCACCCATATCAAACGCCTCACCATGGCGGTTAAAGGCGCGGTGATCGTCGGCAGCAAAGGCGCTGTCCTTGCTCATCTTGCCCGTAAGCATGCCCGAAGCCAGCGGCACCCGCGCAATCACTGCCACCCCCCGCGCTTTCGCCTGATGAAAAAACAGCGCCGCAGGCCGTTGGCGGAAGATGTTGTAGATGATCTGGACCGAGGCGCAGCCGGGATACTCGATGGCCTTCAACCCCTCTTCGACCTTTTCGATCGAGACACCCCAAGCCGCGATCTTGCCTTTGGCCTTCAGCGCCTCAAGCCCATCAAACAGCGACGGCGTGTAAAGCACCTGCGTCGGCGGGCAGTGCAGTTGCACAAGGTCAAGGCAATCGACGCCAAGGTTGGTCAGGCTGCGGTCGATGAAGGCCTCGATATTGGCAGGGGTGTAGCCATCGGTGACATGCGGGTTCAGGCGACGGCCTGCCTTGGTGGCGACAAAGGGTTTGTCGCTGCGGGCCTTCAGCACGTCGCGGATGATGCGTTCGGACCGCCCATCGCCGTACACATCCGCCGTGTCGATGAAGGTCATGCCCGCATCCAGCGCCGCCGACAGCGTGGCCTTTGCATCCGCCTCGGACACATCGCCCCAACTGCCGCCGATGGCCCAAGCGCCAAAGCCGATCCGGGTCACATCGCGGCCGCTGCGGCCAAAGGGGTGGGTGGTCAAGGTCATGGCAGCCTCATGCGATTGGATTGGTGTGAGGGCAAAGAGGGAAGCGGCAAGGTCAGGTGCGGATGCCGGAAAACTTCTGCTGCCAGTCGGCGCGTTCTTCGTCGGTGATCTTGCGGAACAGGTTTTCCGGCACAAAGAAGGCATCGCCGGGGGCCAGCGCGCGCAAAGCGGCGGGGACATCTTCGGGCCATGTCCAGTCGTCCGATCCCATCGCAGCCATCATCGTGGCGGCGGCATCCGGAATGAAGGGGCGCGACAGGATGGCATAGACCCGGATCAGGTTCAGCGACAGGCGCACGATGGCAGACGCGCGCTCGGGGTCCGTCTTGACCGCCGACCAAGGCGCGGCGGCTTGCAGGTATTCGTTGCCGATCACCCAGATGGCGCGCAACTCAGCCGCCGCTTTGCGGACCTCCATCTGCGCCATCAGGGCCTCATAGTCGCGGATGCGCGCGCCAAGGTCGGCGATGAGGGCGGTTTCTGCCGGGGTGAAATCGCCGCCGTTAGGGATGGCCTCACCGAGTTTCGACTTGGCAAACTTAGTCACGCGGCTGACGAAATTGCCCAAGACATCGGCGAGGTCTTTGTTGACGCTGGCTTGGAAGTTTTCCCATGTAAACTCGCTGTCCGAGTTTTCGGGGGCATGCGACAAGAGCCACCAGCGCCAATAGTCGGCGGGCAGGATCGACAGCGCCTGATCCATGAACACGCCACGGCCCTGCGAGGTCGAGAATTGGCCGCCGTCATAGTTCAGATAGTTGAAAGACTTCAGGTAATCGACCAGCTTCCACGGCTCGCCCGAGCCAAGGATCGTGGCGGGGAAGCTGAGCGTATGGAAGGGCACGTTGTCCTTGCCCATGAATTGGTAATAGGTGACGTCAGACGCCCCCTTGTCAGTGCGCCACCAGCGTTCCCAGGCGGCATCGTCCAGACCATTGGCATCGGCCCATTCGGCGGTGCCTGCGATGTACTCGATGGGGGCGTCGAACCAGACGTAGAACACCTTGCCTTCCATCCCCGGCCAAGGGTCATCGCCCTTTTTCACCGGGATGCCCCAGTACAGGTCGCGCGTGATACCGCGATCTTGCAAGCCATCGCCATCGTTCAGCCATTTCTTGGCGATAGAGGTGGTCAGGATCGGCCAATCGGTCTTGCTGTCGATCCACGCCTCAAGCTTGTCGCGCAGGGCGCGCTGGCGCAGGTAGAGGTGCTTGGTCTCGCGCACCTCAAGGTTCGTAGAGCCAGAGATGGACGAGCGCGGGTTGATCAGGTCGGTCGGATCCAATTGCTTGGTGCATTCCTCGCACTGGTCGCCGCGCGCAGAGGTATTGCCGCAATTTGGGCAGGTGCCGGTGATATAGCGGTCGGGAAGAAAGCGGTTGTCGTCGATGGAAAACACCTGCTTTTCCGACACTTCCTGAATCAAGCCATTCTCGGCCAGCTTCCCCGCAAAATGCTGGGTCAGGCGGTGGTTGCGCTGGCTGGAGGACCGCCCGAAATGGTCAAACGACAGGCGGAACCCGGCGGCGAGGTCTTTTTGAACCTCATGCATTTCGGCGCAGTATTCCTCAACCGGTTTGCCCGCCTTGGCGGCGGCCAGCTCGGCGGGGGTGCCATGTTCATCGGTGGCGCAGATGAACATCACCTCATGCCCACGGGCGCGCATGTAGCGGGCGAACAGGTCCGCAGGCAGTTGGCTGCCCACGAGATTGCCCAAATGCTTGATCCCGTTGATGTAAGGGATGGCGGAAGTGATCAGAATCCGTGCCATGTTGCGCGCCTTTTGTCCCGGTCCGCGCGCTGTTTACCGCGCGGGCCAAGGAAGGACCAGAGGCAAGGACATGTGCTATTGCGCGCAATAGCCGCCATCGACCAGATGGAAAGAACCAGTAATGAAGCTGGCCTTATCCGAGAGGAGGTATTGCGCAAGATCGGCAACCTCTTCCGCCCGCCCCAAGCGCCCGATGGGATGGGCGGCGACCAGCGCCTCTTTCGCGCCGGGGGGAAGTGCCGCCAGCAGGGGCGTATCGATAAAGCCGGGGCCGATGGCGTTGATGCGGATGCCTTTGGCCGAGTATTCCAGCGCCGCCGTCTGGGTCAGGCCCAAAAGCGCATGTTTGGCCGCGACATAGGCCCCTGATTGGGCATAGCCGACATCGCCAAGGATCGAGGCGATGTTGACGATGGACCCACCGCCCGCTTTCAGGATCTCGGGGATGGCGTAGCGCAGCCCGTAGAACACGCCGTCAAGGTTGACGTCCATCACCTTGCGCCATCCGTCCAACGGATACTCGCCCAACGGGGCCATGGGTCCACCGATGCCCGCGTTATTCCCCAGCAGGTGCAGCGCCCCGCCTGCGGCAACCGCCTCGGCCACCAGCCGTTCCACCACGGCGGGGTCGGACACATCGCCGACGGCGGCATGAGCATGGCAACCTGCCGCCATGATCTCTGCCGCCACGCGGTCGGCGGCTTGTGCGTGCAGGTCTTGCACCACGACGCGCGCGCCGCTGGCGGCAAGGCCCTTGGCGATTGCCTCGCCAATGCCCGATCCGGCCCCGGTGATCAGGGCGGTTTTCCCGGTGAAGGTGATATCCATGGCATTCTCCTGTCTGGATGCTCAGACAAAAGGGCGCAAGCGGTGTGGCGGTTCCGTGACCCTGCGCAAATAGGGCGTTTACCGCCGCCCGCGCAGCATCCGGGTCAAGGTGCCCTGCCCTGCCATTTCGTGCTGCAATGCGGCAAGGACGTGGAGGGTGAGCAGCGCCATCAACAGCTTGGTGGCGATACCGTGGACAGCAAAGGCCGTCGCCTCAAGGCTTGCCGAGACTGGCGCGATGGGGAGCACCACCCAGCGGTCGGCAAACAGCGTGTCAATCCCGGTGGCGGAACTGGCGACCCAACCTGACAGCGGAATGACCAGCATCAAGAGGTACAGCCCCAGATGGCCCGCTTTGGCGGCCTTGACCTGCCAGCCCGACGCCATGGGGCGCGGCGGTGGCGAGATGCGGTGCCAGACCAACCGTAAGAGCACCAGCACAAGCAACGTGAGGCCCAAGGTCTTGTGCAGGCCAAACAGCCATAAGGTCGACAGGTCGGGCTGCATCGAACTGATCCGCAAGCCCAGCGAGAACAGCACCACGATCAGCACCGCCATCCCCCAATGCAGGGCGCGCGACACCAGCCCAAAACCATCTGGCCCGTTGCGCCACATCATCCGCCGACCCTTGCGATGCGGGCGACGATGTCCAGCCGGACCTCATCTCCCACCATATCCGACCAGCCCGTCGCGCCGAAGTCGGACCGATTGACCGCGCCGATCAAATGCACCGACAGAAGCGAGCGGTCGCCCTCAACCGTGCCTTGCTGGCGATAAATCGTCGCGGTCAGGGTGATCGGCTTTTCCACGCCGCGAATGGTGATAATGCCATCGACCAAAGCCCCATCCCCTTCGGCCCGCACAGCGGTAGAGCGGAAGGTGATCTCCGGAAAACTGGCGGCATCCAGCACCTTGGGGCCTTTCAGCGCCTGTTCGGCAAAGGGAAAGCTGGCCTTGGTCCCGGTTACATCCAGCGCCACATCAAAGCGGCAGTTGGCGAGGCTGTCAAAGTCTATGGTCAGATCGGCCAAAGTCACCGGCATCTGCCCTGTGATCTGATCCGGCCCGAAATCCACGGCAAAGCCCACTTGCGAGGCTTCGGGTTGCAGGTGGTAATCCACCGGTGCGGCCAAGGCCGGCAAGGGCACCAAGAAAGCGAGATAGAGGGGAACAAGGCGCATCGCATCCTCCCGGACAACTGAACGCAATGCTAACACGGGATTGTCCGAACGGTTCAGGCTTTTGGCTGGAAATCGCCACCCAGAAAGACAAAAGGGCGCCATAAGCGGCGCCCTTCGCGGGAATGTGATGCGGATTACAGCCCTTCGGGCAGCACGCGCACGGCACCCTTATCGGCGGAAGAGGCCAGCAGCGCATAGGCCTTCAACGCAGTGGACACCTTGCGCGGGCGCACCTTGACCGGTTTCCAGCCCAGTTGGTCCTGTTCGGCGCGGCGCGCGGCGAGGTCAGCATCGGAAATCCGCAGATTGATCGTGCGGTTGGGAATGTCGATGTCGATCATGTCGCCTTCGCGCACCAGACCGATGGCCCCACCGGATGCAGCTTCGGGAGAAGCATGGCCAATCGACAGGCCCGAGGTGCCGCCCGAGAAGCGGCCATCCGTCAGCAGCGCGCAAACCTTGCCCAGACCTTTCGATTTCAGATAGCTGGTCGGATAGAGCATTTCCTGCATCCCCGGCCCGCCCTTCGGCCCTTCGTAGCGGATCACCACAACGTCGCCCGCCACGACCTCATTGTTCAGGATTGCAGCGACGGCGTCGTTTTGCGATTCAAAGACCTTGGCGGGGCCGGAAAACACGAAGATCGACTCGTCCACGCCCGCCGTTTTCACGATGCAGCCGTCCAGCGCGATATTGCCCTTCAGCACGGCCAAACCGCCCTCTTTGGTAAAGGCATGCTCGGCCGAGCGAATGACGCCATGCTCGCGGTCAAGGTCCAACTCGACATAGCGCTTGGACTGCGAAAACGCGGTGGCAGAGCGCACGTTGCCCGGAGCCGCCTTGAAGAACTGGCGGACGTTTTCGTGGTTGGTGCGGCTGATGTCCCAATGGTCTAAGGCCGCGCCGATGCTGGTGGAATGCACGGTCGGCACGTCACGGTGCAAGAGCCCTGCATTGTCCAACTGCCCAAGGATCGCCATAATCCCGCCCGCGCGGTGGACATCCTCCATATGCACATCCTGCTTGGCCGGGGCCACTTTGCACAGGCATGGCACCTTCCGCGCTACCACGTCGATGTCGTCTTGGGTGAATTCGATCCCGCCTTCATGCGCTGCGGCAAGAATGTGCAGGATGGTGTTGGTTGATCCGCCCATCGCAATGTCCAGCGCCATGGCGTTTTCAAACGCCTTCTTGTTGGCCACATTGCGCGGCAGCACAGACTCGTCGTTTTGTTCGTAATAGCGCTTGGTGATGTCGACAATCAGATGCCCGGGCTCAATGAACAGGCGCTTGCGGTCGGAATGGGTGGCCAGCGTCGACCCATTGCCCGGCAACGACAGGCCCAGCGCCTCGGTCAGGCAGTTCATCGAATTGGCGGTGAACATGCCCGAGCAGGAGCCGCAAGTGGGGCAAGCCTCTTTCTCGATCGCCTCAACCTCTTCGTCGGTATAGCTGTCATCCGCCGCCACGACCATCGCATCGACCAGATCGAGCGCGATTTCCTTGCCCTTTACGATCGCCTTCCCGGCCTCCATCGGCCCGCCCGAGACGAACACCGCAGGGATGTTCAGGCGCATTGCGGCCATGAGCATGCCGGGCGTGATTTTGTCGCAATTTGAAATACAAACCATCGCATCGGCACAATGCGCGTTCACCATGTATTCAACGGCATCGGCGATGACTTCGCGGGAAGGCAACGAATAGAGCATCCCGTCATGACCCATTGCGATCCCGTCATCGACCGCAATCGTGCCAAACTCCTTGGCAACACCGCCTGCCGCCTCAACCTCGCGCGCGACCATCTGGCCAAGGTCTTTCAGATGGACGTGACCGGGCACAAATTGGGTAAAGCTGTTGACGATGGCGATGATCGGCTTGCCGAAATCGCCGTCCTTCATGCCCGTCGCGCGCCAAAGGCCGCGGGCACCGGCCATGTTGCGGCCATGCGTGGTCGTACGTGAGCGGTAAACGGGCATCTTATCCTCCGGGCGGTCGCCGCCCCTTCTTGGGGGCGATGACGGTTTGCCCCCTTCGGGGGCGGTTGACGTCCGACATGGCATTGCGACCTGTAACGGTCAAGGGCGGCAGACTGCCGACGCGCCAAATTAGGCACATCGCCGCGGGTCAACATCGCCCCGCCCTGCCCGCATCGGTCGGTGGCCGTTGGGTTGGGCCTGTCCTTTGGTCTGGCAGGTCGCGCCAAAGGTCCAGCGCCGCTCTCATGGCAGGGGCGACGGTCGTTTCATACGCGGATAAGCCTTTTTCCAAAGGAAGTTGCGCGTGACCACCCCAGTAGATCCGATCCGATTGAACCAGACGACCACAGGCGACCAATCCCCGCCCCAGATGGTGACGCTGCCCGACGGCCGGCTGTTCTATGTCTGGACCGACAACGCTACGGGCGACACCACGGCCACCACCTTGCAGGGCCGCATCTTCTCGGCGGATGGCACGCCCCTGACCAGCCAATTCGCGGTTGGCGGTTGGGCGGTGGACGGATCCGACGCCTTTGACGTCGACAACATGTCGCTGGACCTCTTGGGCAACGGCAATGTCATGGTCAGCTATGTCCGCTCTGGCGCGCAGGGCGATGGCAGCGAGCCGGTGTTTTCCATCCTCAATCCAAGTGTGACGCCGGGGACGGCGGGCTTTGTGGTTCGGCAGGATGTCGAAATCCAGCAAACCGACTCCGTCGGCACCACCGAAAGCCCGCCAGTGACCACGGTTCTGGCGGATGGGCGCGTGCTCTTTGTCTGGTCCAAGGGCGGCTTGTCGGATGACACGCCCAGCATGACCGTCTGGGGCCGCATCTACGCCGCCGATGGCACGGCGTCGACCAACGAATTCCAGGTCGGCAGCGTGGCAGTTGACGGATCGGACGGGTACGACACCGACTCCATGACCGTCACGCAGCTTTCTGGCGGAAATGTCGTCATCGGCCTTCAGCGCAACAACCAAAGCGCCGGCGGGGACGAGCCTGTCTACAGCATCATCAACCCCTCGGTCACGCCAGGGACGGCCGGGTTTGCCGTCATCAGCGACGCCGAGATGCAGCAGACCGATACCACGACATGGGAATCCCCGCCCGTCATCACCGCGCTAAGCGATGGGCGTTGGATGGCGGTCTGGGTCAAGGACGGTCTCAGCGACACTTCGTCCATGACCTTGCAAGGCCGCATCTTCAATGCCAATGGCACGGCGTCGACGAATGAGTTCCGCATCGGCAGTACCACCGTCGATGGCAATGACGCTTATGACACCGACAACGTCACCATCACCCAACTTGCGAACGGCAATGTCGTGGTGGGCTATGTCGATACCGGGCTGACGGGCAGCAAGGAAAGCCCCTTCTTCAACATCATCAACCCGTCGCTGGCCCCCGGCGCGACGGGCTTTGCCGTCACTGGCGATGTACAGGTGAATGCGCTGTCCACCTCATTGGCGAATGAGGTGGGGCCGCCCGTCATCGCCGCCCTGCCCGGCAGCGGCGGCAATTTCGTCGTGGCTTGGGTCGATGGAAATGCCGCGTCCAATGTCCTGAAATACCAAATCTATAGCGGCAACGGCACGGCCCTGTCGCCAGAGTTTATCGCCGCGCAGTCCGATGGGACCGGGATTTCCAACGTCGATAGCTTCGACTGGGACAGCTTGCAGATTGTCCCCCTCGACAGCACCCGCTTTGTGATCAACTGGGTCGGCTCATCCGATGGCAGCGGCACCGGGGCTTTCAGCACCGGGGCGATCACAATCGACGGGCAGGTCGCGTCGGGCACGGTGGATGGCACCGCCGGGGCCGACAGCATCACCGGCACATGGGCCGATGCGGGGGGCGACAGCGTCAATGGCGCGGATGGGCTGAATGACAGCATCGCGGGCGCTGGCGGCAATGACACGCTGGACGGCGGCGCGGGGCGCGACACGCTGGACGGCGGCGCGGGCGATGATCGGTTGATCCTGTCGGGCAGCTCCGATCCGGGGAACTGGGCCGACCTGCCCGACCGGATCGCCAACGATCCCTTGCAGGTCAACACCGCCACCACAGGCCATCAGTCGCCGCCCAAAGTGGTGGAATTGGCCGATGGCCGCGTCCTGTACGTCTGGACAAATGACGCGGCGAGCGATGGCCTCGCCTCGATGACGATCCAAGGCCGGATCTTCACCGCCGAGGGTCTGCCTGCAACGGATCAGTTCACATTGACAAGTTGGCCGGTCGATGGGTCCGATCAGTATGACACCGATGCGCTGAACGTGGACCTGCTGAACAATGGCAACGTCCTGATCAGCTATGTGCGCAATGGCGTGGTCAGTGGTTTCGCCGGGCACGAAGAACCGGTTTTTTCGATCATCAACCCGACCATCACGCCCAACAACTCAGGCTTCTATGTCGCCCAAAACGTCGAGTTTCAGCAAACCGATGTCACCACCCATGAAGGCCCGCCGGTTGTCGCGGTTCTGTCTGACGGGCGCATCTTTGCAGTCTGGGGCCGAAACGGCGCGTCCGATGACATTGCCGGAATGGACGTGCAGGGACGCATCTTCAACGCCGACGGCACAGCCGCCACCAATGAATTCACCGTCGGTTCTTGGGATGTTGACGGACACAACGGCTACGACACGCCAAGCCTCACGGTCACCGAACTCGCGGGCGGCAATGTCGTCGTGGCCTATGTCCGCAGCACCGCCGAAATCGACAATGACGAGCCGGTGTTCAGCATCCTGAACCCGAACGTCGCACCCGGCACCGCAGGCTTCGCCGTCGCCTCTGACGTCGAGATGCAGGGCAGCGACACCACCACCCATGAAAGCCCGCCCGTTGTCACCGCACTGGATGACGGGCGCTTCCTTGCGGTTTGGTTCAAGGATGGGGCCAGCGACAACCTCGCCACCATGACGGTGCAGGGGCGCATCTTCAACGCCAACGGCACCGCCGCAAGCGGCGAGTTCCAGGTCGGCACCATGCCGATTGATGGCGGGGACAGTTACGACACCGACAATCTGGTGATCGAAAACATCGGCAACGGCCGCGTCGTTGTGGGCTATGTCGAAAGCGGCGCAACGAATGCCAGCACGGAATATCCGGTGTTCTCGCTTCTGGACACCACTGCCACGCCGGGCACGCCGGGCTTTACACTGGTCAGCGGCACGACGATCAATATCCCGACCGAACCCGCATCCACCTGGGTCGGCCCCCCGGTGATCGAGGCGCTGGACGATGGCACCGGGCGCTTTGTCGCCGTCTGGGGCGATGGCATCAGCAGCAGCAACGCCATCAAGTTCCGCATTTTCGACAACAGCGGCAACCCCTTGTCAGGCGAAGTGGCAGTCACTACCGCCGATGGCGCGGGCCTGTCCAACGTGGACAGCTTTGACTGGGAGAGTCTGTCCGTCACGTCGACGGGCGCAGGCAAATTCGTCATCTCATGGGTCGGGTCGGATGATGGCAGCGGCACGGGGGTGCAAACCTCTGGCCCCGTCGACGCCAATGACTTTGCGATCGCAAGCGGCGATGTCCTGATCGGCGGCGAAAGCGGTGAAACGCTGGGCGATATGCTGGACGCCTCGGCCATGACCGCCAATCTGCGGGTAAGCTTTACCGGCAATGAAAGCGGCACCGTCTCTGAAAGCGGCGGCGGCATGGTCAGCGATGGCGTGACCACCGTCGCGAATGCCCGGATGGAGATGTTCGTGCTGGATCGGTCCGCATGGACGGATTCTGCCGCACTCTTGCGGGATTCGACCAGCAGCGGGGCGGGTGCCACAGGATCAACGCTGACGCTGAACAGCTACAGTGGGGTCAAGGCCGGACTGGACATCGGCTATGTCGATGACGCGGCCTTTGCGCGCCTCGCGCAGGGCGTCACGTTGAACGGCACAAGCTTTGCCAGCAACGCGACCGTCGAGATGGATTACGGCTTTGTCGTGCAGGATGCGCGGGGCTACCAGTATTTCATCGGCAAAATCGACATTGGCGGCAACGCCGGCAGCTATGACGGCTCGGTCATCACCTCGGGCTGGGATCCGGCCTCGCAATCCTGGGTCGGGCCCCCCGCCCCCGGCACGCAATTCACCCTGATCAACGCCAGCGGCTATCCGTGGTCGGGTGCATCGAACGTCGTCGCCAACTCCAGCCTCTCGCCCTATAGCAACGATGTCCGGCTTGGCGCCGCCATTGATGCCCCGATCATCGAGGGCACAGGCACCCAGACCACCTCAAGCTTTTCCCAGATTGAGCGGATCACGCTGGGCGGCGGCCAGGATACAGTCGATGCCTCAGTCACCACGAGCGGAGTCAATGTGGCCGCAGGCGGTGGCAATGACAGCGTGGCGGGCGGCGCGGGCAATGACAGCCTGTCGGGTGGCGCGGGCAATGACACTCTGGCGGGCGGCGAAGGGGCCGACACCCTGACCGGCGGCGATGGCAATGACCTTGTCACCGGGGACGGCAACCTGCTGCGCAACGGCGGTTTGGAATACGGTGTTGCGAACAACGCCAACCTGCAAACCAACGTGGCCGACTGGGGCAACAGCAGCGGTGGCGGGGTTGAGGTCTGGGGCAGCGGCCAATCCGGCATCACGGCGGCAGAGGGCAGCAACTTCGTCGAGCTGGATGTCGAAAGCGGGCTGGATACTCTGTTTCAGGACGTCCAGACCACCGCAGGGCAAAGCTACACCCTGACCTTCAGCGCCAGCCAGCGCAGCGGCACCACCGACAGCGTTGAGGTGTGGTGGAACGGGGTGCGTGTTTCCACCATCACCCCCGGCGCGACATGGGCCAGTTACAGCGTCACCGTCACCGGAACTGGCGCCAGTACCAGGTTGGAGTTCCGCGAATTAGCGGCACAGAACAATTCGTTGGGCGTGCTTCTGGACAACATCAGCCTGATCGGCGGCGGTGGTGCGGACAGCATCCTTGGCGAAGCGGGCAATGACACCCTGCTGGGCGGTATCGGCAATGACACGCTGGATGGCGGGGTCGGCAATGACAGCCTGTCGGGCGAGGCTGGGGATGATCTGTTCCGTCTCTCCTCCTCAACCGGGGCAGAGACGATCCTTGGTGGCGAGACCGGCGAGACTTCGGGCGATACGCTGGACGCCTCGGGGCTGTCCTCGGGTGTGACGCTGACGCTGGCGACGCCGGAAAGCGGCACGATCACTGCCAGCGGCCTGACCGTGAGTTTCTCTGAGGTGGAACGCACGGTTCTGACCAGCGGGGCGGATACCGCCACCGGCTCGTCTGGGGCGGATTACATCGACGGCTCGGGCGGCAATGACAGCCTGCGCGGCGGATTGGGCAATGACACGCTGCTCGGCGGCGATGGTAACGATACCATTCGCGGCGGCGACGGCGGCGACAGCCTGCTGGGCGGCGCAGGCAACGACACGCTGGTGGGCGGCGGCACGGGTGACACCGTCGATGGTGGCGACGGCAATGACCTGATCTATGGCGGCAGCGACACCACCCCTGCCAGCTATACGCTCTGGGCCAATGACGGGGCGAACCGGCTGTTCCGGATCGAGGTGACCGACAACGTCGCCACGCGCACGCAGGTGGGCACCACAGCCCAGACCATGGGCGACATCGCCATGGATGCGAGCGGGCGTCTCTTCGGCATCTCGGGGTCTTCGCTCTATCGCATCGACACCACCACGGCGGGAACCACACTCGTGGGCACAGTGGGCGGCGGGGCCAGCGGCATCGCGCTGTCCTTCGGGCCAGACGGGTTGCTCTACACCTCGGCCGGGGCCAGCATCATCCGCTTTAACGCGGATGTGCCGGGCACCACGACCACGGTCTGGACCAACCCCGGCGGTGGCAATGCGGCGGGGGATTTCCTGACCGTCGGCGACCGGATGTTCGTGTCTTGGGTGACACCCGGCGGCACGACGCAACTGCTGCGCCTGTCACTCGACGCCTCCAATAACGTCACCGCGGCCGAGACTTTAGGCACCCTCCCCGCCGAATCCTACGGTCTGGCGTTGGGTCCGAATGGCGAGATCTACGCCGCCTCCGGGACCAACCTGTTCCAAGTGACCATTCCGGCAACGCCGGTTTCCGGCGGCTCTGGCGCGCTGACGCTGACCACGGTGACCAATGGCGCCAACACCATCGCCTATTGGGGCGCCACCTCGAACTATGAGGCGCGCTTGGGCGACGGCGTCGATGGGGCCGACAGCCTGACCGGCGGCGCGGGCGATGACACGATCTTTGGCGATGTCGGCGCGGATACGCTGGATGGCGGATCGGGCAATGACTCCCTCCTCGGCGGGGCGGGCAATGACTCTATCCTCGGCGGGCTCGGCGCGGATACGCTGTTGAGCGACGAGGGCAATGACACGCTGGACGGCGGCGCAGGCAATGACAGCCTGTCGGGCGGCGCGGGCAATGACTCGCTCCTCGGCAATGACGGCGACGACACGGTCAGGGTCGATACCGGATCGGACACCGTGGACGGCGGCGCAGGCAATGACTCGCTTTTGGGCGGGGCGGGCAATGACTCGGTCGCGGGCGGTCTGGGCGCGGATACGCTGCTGGGCGAGGATGGCAACGACACGCTGGACGGCGGCGCGGGCAATGACAGCCTGCTGGGCGGCGCAGGCAACGACCTGCTGCAAGGCGGCGATGGCGACGACACGATCAATGACGGCACCGGGCGCGACACCATCTATGGCGGCGCGGGCAATGACTTCATTGACGATGCGGGGGGCTACAACTCCACCTCTGACGCGAACCTTGTCTTTGGCGAGGGCGGGAATGACACGATCTATGGCTCTGCCGTCGGTGACACGCTGGACGGCGGCGACAATGAAGACCTGATCGGCGCAGAAGGCGGCAATGACTCGGTCCTTGGGGGCGCGGGCAACGACACGCTGAGCGGCGAGGCCGGGGCCGATACGCTGGTGGGCGGCGCGGGCAATGACAGTCTGGACGCGGGCAGTCAGGACGACGACCTGATCCTTGGCGCGGGCGACAGCGCCTCGGGCGGCGATGGGGATGACGAATTCACCTTTGACCGCACCTTGGCGGGCAATGCCACCATCACTCTGACCGGCGGCGAAGGGGCCGAGGAAGCCAGCCTTGATGCCACCAACAACCCCTCAGGCCGCATCGGTGACGTGCTCGACCTGCGCGGATTGGTGGGTGTCACGATCAGCTACAGCACCACCGACCCGACATGGAACGGCAGCACCTCAGAGTCCGGTACGGCGAGTTACCTCAACACCGCAGGCCAGACCGTCAGCATCCAGTTCAGCCAGATCGAAAGCGTCCTCATGTCACCCGACAGCCGGATCGTGGGCACAGCAGCCGACGATACCATGGGCGTGGGCTACGTCGATGCGCAAGGCGATGTGATCGACGGGGCTGACGGCGCGAATGACGCGATCTTTGGCGGTTTGGGCAATGATTACATCGACGGTGGCACCGGCGATGACACCATCGAAGGCAATGCCGGAGACGACTACATCCTTGGCGGCGACGGCGCGGGCAACGACAGCATCGACGGCGGCGCGGGCAATGACTTCCTCTCAGCCGGGGCAGGCAATGACAGCCTGTCGGGCGGCGATGATATCGATGCGTTGCGCGGTGGGGATGGCAACGATCTGGTCGCAGGCGGCGCAGGCAACGACGACCTGATGGGTGAGGCCGGGAATGACACGGTCAGCGGCGACGCGGGCGATGATTATGTCGGCGGTCAGGGCGGGACTGACTCGCTTGATGGCGGGGCGGGCAACGATTCCGGCTCGGGCGGCGATGGCAATGACACGGTCTTGGGTGGCGATGGCGATGATCTGCTGATCGGCGGCGCTGGGGCTGACCTGATCGAGGGCGGGGCTGGGAACGATACCATCACCTTCGCCAACCCCTTTACCGACATCGAACAACCGGCAGTGGAGGGCGGCGGCGATACCGTGCGCGGTGGCACCGGGGCAAGCGACGCCGATGTGCTGGACCTGCGCGGCGCAGGGCCGGTGACCCTGACAACCGAGGGTGATCCCGATGACGCGGGCGCTGTGCGCGGCACGGC
>JAIYDR010000213.1 GCA_027487395.1 Rhodobacter sp.
CCCCCGGCCGAGATTGCCTGCCGCGGAACCGGGGCGATCAAGATCAACACCGAGGCGATGGACAAGCTGCAGTCCTTGCGCAACCGGCTCGGCAAGCCTCTGATCGTTCGCTCAGCCTATCGGAGCCCCAGCCACAACCGCGCCGTCGGTGGGGCCCCGGCTTCGAAGCACATGCAGGGCACTGCCTTCGACATTGCCATGTCGAACCACGATCCAGTGGCTTTCGCCCAGGCCGCCCGTGCCGTCGGTTTCCTCGGCTTCGGCACCTACCCCCGTTCGGGCTTCATGCACATTGACCTTGGCCCCGCGCGCAGCTGGGGTGAAACCGGTCTTCCCGCCAAGACCTGACCGATTTGTGAAATCACGCTGTCCAGACCGCGTTTGCGAATGATTCTGCATTCAGGAAGAGCGGCATATCCAGGTCTTCGCCTCTGGAGTGAGCGCGCGAGCCATGTTGCAACATTTGCGAGTACCGGGTGAACAATTTGTAATGCAGGGGAAACGTCCCTGAAAATGAAAGGGTTTAAAAGCAGCGCCATGGCCAAACGGTCATGAACAGACCCTCTGGTAACTGCGCAAAGGATATCACCATGAAACTGAATACACAGACAAAACTGGCCCGTAGCTTGATGGCCATGGCGCTGATGGCCACGGTTGCGGGCTCTGTCGCCCCCGCCTATGCCCAAGACGCACAGGCCCCGATCACCGAGGCCGAGGTCCTCGCCGCCGAGGCCTCTTGGGGCACAGGCCTTGTTGAAATCGGCGACATCTACACCAAGGGCGGCGACTATACGGCGGCTGCGTCGAAATTCATTGACACACACTATGCCTTCAAGGATGGCACGGTGCTGTTCAAGCCCACCAAGGCGGCGGTCGATGAATTCCGCGAGGACAAGGACCAGGCCCTGTCCTATTTCGTGAAGGGGATCGAGCCCGAGGATCACGGCTTTGCCCTGACCCCGTGGTCGAAGGTCACCTTTGACAACAAGGGGATGGTCATCGACCAGGACAGCGCCATCGCGATGGGCAACTACTTTTTCACCGATGCCAAGACCGGCAAGGATGTGAAGGTGGATTTCACGATGGGCTTCAAGCGCGCCTCCGGCGACGGCCATCTGGTACTGTTCCTGCAGCACTCGTCGCTGCCCTTTGAACCCAAGGCGTGAACCCCGCGGCCTGAACTCTTCGGGCCCTGCGGCAACACCACCTTTCACGGACGGGCCAATGGCCCGTCCTTTGTCGTCCGGGGTCCGTTTGGTCAGAGCCTTTGGCGGCGATGCCTCCTGCCGGGCCGGGTCAACATGACAAAACTGTAACGTGACATTCCGACCCGTTCTGAGCCGATATGGCCCGACTGGGCCAGACCAGGACTTGGGCAAAGGTTGGGCAGGAAAGGGGGCAGCGATGCCACAAGATGCGACCAAGCAGCCTGCCCCCGCGCGGGGCACACCGATCACGCCAGCGGGCGCGGTTGACGAAGGGTGGCCTTTTCCCAGAATGCCGCCAGCACCCTCGGACAGCCGGGGCGACAGGGGATGATCATGGGACAAAAGCTGCTGCTGATCGAAGACGATCCAGGCATCGCCGCATATATCGTAAAAGGCATGACGCAAGAGGGTTTCACGGTCGATCTGGCCGAAAATGGCCGTGACGGGCTGTTTCATGCCAGCGATGGCACCTATGACGCCGTTATCCTGGACCGGAACCTGCCCGGAATGGATGGCATGGCCGTGCTCAGCGCCCTGCGCGCGGCCAAGATTGCGACCCCGGTCATCATTCTTTCGGCGCTTGGCACGGCGGATGACCGGGTCGAGGGGCTGAATGCGGGATCGGATGACTATCTGGTCAAGCCATTTGCCTTTGCCGAACTGCTGGCTCGCATCCGCCTGCTGTTGCGCAAAGGCGGGGCGGGCTCTGCGCCCCAAACTCGTCTTGTCTGCGAGGATCTTGAGATGGACTTGCTGTCGCGCAAGGTCAGGCGCGGCGGATCGGCCATCGATCTGCAGCCGCGCGAATTCCGGTTGCTGGAATACTTGCTGCGCCATTCCGATCAGGTCGTGACAAGGACCATGCTGCTGGAAGGTGTGTGGGACTATCACTTTGACCCCGGCACCAATGTGATCGACGTCCATATCAGCCGCCTGCGCCGCAAGCTTGACGATGACTTTGCCTCGCCCCTGCTGCACACGGTCCGGGGTGCCGGCTATCGCCTGGGTCCGGCGGCCTGAATGTTGGCCCGCTGGCGCGCGCTTTTCCGGTCTACTGTTGCACGGTTCTTTCTGTTGTTCTTTCTGGCGCAGATGGGCCTTGCCCTGTCAGTGCTGTTTATTGTGCAACGGTCCAGCGAACAGGCGCTGTTAGCCGAACAGCAGGCCATCGTCCTGGGGCTGCGCGGCGACCTTGCCGCCGCCTATGATCAGGGCGGGCGGCCCGACCTGATCCACATCCTCACCGAGCGGCTGGAGAAAAGCCCCTCCGCCGAGGCCGTCATCCTGCTGACCGATGCCAGCGGGCGGCCACTTGCCGGCAATCTTGCCGCCTGGCCAGCCGAAATTCCCAAGGCGACCGATTGGCGGATCACCAGCCAGACCCCCATCGGCAGCGCTGATGCCGAACTGATGGGCGTGGCCACCACCCCTCTGCCGGGGGGCGAGCATTTGCTGACCGGTACATTGATGGAAAGCTATGAACGGCTGACCCTCATCGGCCGCGAGGCAACCTTGGGCGTGCTGGCCCTTGCCCTGCCCCTGACGCTTGCGCTTTCGCTCTTGCTCGGGCGGATGATCACGGTGCGGATCCGGC
>JAIYDR010000211.1 GCA_027487395.1 Rhodobacter sp.
CATGCGCGACTTGATCCGGCGCGATCAAGATCGGCGTCAGGCCATCGTCGAAATCCAAGCGCTGATTGACGAAGGGCTTGCGTCGGGGCCCTCGCAACCCTTCGACATGCAGACGTTTCTTGCTAAGCGTGAGGGGCGTTGACGCGCGAACTCATTCTAACCCCAGCGGCCATCGCTGATCTTGAAGCGATTTACCGACACTCCTCAGAGCGTTGGGGCAAGGATCAGGCGCGAAACTACCTTCAGTCTTTGGATCGCATCCTTCGGCTTTTGGCCGATCATCCCGAAATCGCACGCCTTCGGGCCGAGTTTACGACCCCGATTAACCTGCATCCTTTTCGGTCACATCTGGTGATCTTTCGCCATGATGACATAACCTTGGACGTGATCCGCATCGTTCATGCCCGGTCAAATTGGCAGGGGCTTTTGAACGACTGAACCTGCCCTCAAAACACTGCATGCGCGCCGCGGTCGTCGGTGACTTCGCCGCGCAGGATGGCGGCGTAGTGATCCTCTAGGCGGTCTGACCCGAATTCGGGTGTGGCGTCGGCGTCATAGCGGCTGCCGGTCCAAACCAGCATCGACTCGGTCGCGTAATAGCGGCCGATGCGGGCGAATTCGGCCTTGTCGGCGAGGCGCGGGAATAGACGGCCCAAGGTGGACAGCACCGCGATGATCCTATCCATCAGCGACACGGGAACCCGCTTGATCCGCACCGGCTTACCCGTCAGCCGCTCTAGCATCGCCGCTTGATCCAAGGGCGTGATCGCAGGCCCCGGTCCGCCGATGGGCAGGATGCGGTTTTCTGCGGCGGGATCAGTCAGGCATTGCGCGATAAAGCGGCCCAGATCGGCGTCAGAGATCGGCTTGCATGCGGTAAGCCGGCCATCGCCGAAAACCAGAAAGGCCCGCCCCTCTGCCACCCGCGCCACTTGACCCGATAGGGATTTGAAAAACGCCGTGGGCCGGATGATTGTCCAGCGCAGGGGGGCGGCTTGCAACTCGGCCTCAAACTCCAGCTTCGCACGCTGGAAGGGCAAGAGCGGCTTTTGCACGCAGATTGCGGACAGAAGGACAAAGCGCGTGACACCCGCCGCCATGGCAGCCCGCAAGACGGCAGAGTTGGCGTCCCGGTCCACAGCACGGGCATCGGCGGGGGAGCCTGAACGGCTGGCGATGCAAGACACGACCGCGTCGGGGCGCGTCTGCATCGCCTGTCCCAGCGCGGCGGGATCCGTCACCGCGCCCCGGATCACAGTGCAGCCCTCGGGTGCCTGCGCCGCCGGTCGCAGCAGCACGGTCACGTTATGCCCCGCCGCCGCCAACGCCCGCGCCGTGGCCCGGCCAATGGTGCCCGAAGCACCCAAAAGAAGAACCTGCTGTCGCATGGACGCAGCCTAACACGGTCTCCCTGCTATGCTAGCCCTAGCTAGCGTCAAGCCGCCTGACGCTGCCCCCAGAGTGGGAACGGGTCAGGCATTCCCTGCCACTCATCTGGTGTGAAGTCCTGCGCCGGAACCAGTGCGGCATCCAAAGCGGCCGTGATCGCGGCCTGGTCCAAGTCTGCGCCGATAAACACCAACTCCTGCCGCCGATCACCCCAAGGTTCGGCCCAGTTACCCGCAATCTCGGACCGAGTTTCGGGATGGGTCGGCAGCCGATCAGCGGGCAGGCTGGCCCACCAGCGCCCGAGCGGAGCGATAGATGACAGTGCCCCGGCCAAACTGAACTCTGCAGCCCAATCGGGACGAGTGGCCAACCAAAAGTGCCCCTTGGCCCGGATCACCCCCGGCAATGGTCCATTCAGCACCCGATGTAGAAGCATCGGATCAAACGGAGCCCGCGCACGGTAGACGAATGAGCCGATACCATATTCCTCAGTCTCGGGGGTATGATCGGCAAAGCCGTACAATTCTTGCGCCCAATGCGGATGGGTGTGGGCGGTGTCAAAGTCAAAGAGGCCAGTGTCGAAAATCTGGTCCGGGTCCACGCGCGAACGATCCGTCTCGATCAACCGAGCGTCAGCATTCAGGGCGCGGATGATCTTGCGCGCAGAATCTACCTGCGCCGGGGTGGCGTCCGAAACCTTGTTCAGTACCACGACATCGGCAAATTCGATTTGTTCCGTCAACAGGTTGACCAGGCTACGGTCATCGCCCTCACCCAGACTTTCTCCACGGTCGGACAGGAAGTCATGGCTTGAGAAATCACGCAGCAAGTTCACCGCATCCACCACAGTCACCATGGTATCCAGCCGCGCCACATCGGACAGGCTTTCTCCATCTTCATTCCGGAAGTCAAAGGTTGCCGCGACGGGCAGCGGTTCTGCGATGCCGGTGGATTCGATCAGCAGGTAGTCAAACCGTCCCTCATCAGCCAAGCGGCGCACCTCAGTCAGCAGGTCGTCGCGCAACGTGCAGCAGATGCAGCCGTTGGTCATTTCGACCAGTTTTTCTTCGGCGCGATTCAGGGTGGCGCCTTCACGGATCAGGTCAGCGTCAATGTTTACCTCGGACATGTCATTGACGATCACCGCCACGCGCCGACCTTGGCGATTGCTCAGGACGTGATTCATTAGGGTGGTCTTTCCAGCACCAAGGAAGCCGGAAAGCACGGTTACGGGAAGTCTGTTATCGGTCATGAATGCCCCCAAAAACATATTTGTTATCTTATAACATACACATCCTAGAGCAACCCCGAAATGCGAAACGCCCGCACCTTTCGGCACGGGCGTTCGGACGTTCTCGAAGGATCGGATCAGCGACGCAGGCCCAAACGGGCGATCAGCGAGGCGTAACGGCCTTCGTCCTTGGCCTTGAGGTAGTCCAGCAGCTTGCGGCGCTGGGCGACCATCATCAGAAGGCCACGACGGCTGTGGTTGTCCTTCTTGTGGCCCTTGAAATGCTCGGTCAGGGTCGCGATGCGCGA
>JAIYDR010000418.1 GCA_027487395.1 Rhodobacter sp.
CTGTTCATGTGCCACGATTATGGCCCCAACGGGCGCGAGATTCGCTGGGAAACCACGGTGGCCGAACAGCGGGCGCACAACATCCATGTGCATGACGGCATCACCGAAGATCAGTTCGTGGAACTGCGCGAGGCGCGCGACAAAACCCTTGGCATGCCGAAACTGATTATCCCGTCGTTGCAGATCAACATGCGCGGCGGTGACCTGCCCGAACCCGACGACAGCGGCAAACGCTTTCTGAAAGTGCCGATCAACGGGCTTTGACGGCCCAAGGCCAGACCATCTGCGTGATGCTGCCATACCCGTTGCCGCGCGGCGGCTTTCCGTTCCTTTTGCCAAAAGGCGATGCCTGTGAAACCCCTGTCTGCCTTTATGCCGCTCCTGAACTGGGCCCCCGGCTATTCGCGTGCCGATGCGCAAAGCGACCTTGTTGCGGCGCTGATCGTGACGATCATGCTGGTGCCGCAAAGCCTTGCCTATGCCATGCTGGCCGGATTGCCGCCGCAGGTGGGCCTTTATGCCTCGATCCTGCCGCTGGTGGTTTATGCAGTCATGGGCACCAGCCGTGCGCTGGCGGTGGGGCCGGTGGCGGTGGTGTCGCTGATGACGGCGGCCGCGGTGGGGCAGGTGGCGGCCCCGGGCAGTGCAGCCTATCTGACGGCGGCAATCACGCTGGCGTTTCTTTCAGGGCTTGTGCTGCTGGCAATGTCGCTGTTGCGGCTTGGCTTTCTGGCAAACTTCCTGAGCCATCCGGTAATCTCGGGCTTCATCACCGCCTCGGGGGTGTTGATCGCGCTGAGCCAGTTGAAGCATGTGCTGGGCATCACGGTCAGCGGCGATACCCTGCCAGAACTTCTGACCGGCCTGTTCACCGGCATCGGCGGCGCCAATGGCTATACCCTCGTTATCGGTGTTGCGGCGACGGTTTTCCTGTTCTGGTCGCGCACGCGTGCAAAGCCGTTGCTGCTGGCGCGGGGCATGCCGCCGCGTCCGGCGGACCTTTTGGCCAAAGCGGCGCCGGTGGCGGCCATCGTGCTGTCGATTCTTGCCGTCGTCCAGTTCGGGCTCGTGGAGCGGGGGGTAAAGATCGTGGGAGACATCCCGGCCGGTCTGCCGCCCTTTGCGCTGCCATCGTTTGACCTAGGCCTGTGGCGGGAACTGCTTTTGCCCGCCGTGCTGATCAGCCTTGTCGGCTTTGTCGAATCCATCTCGGTCGCGCAGACCCTTGCGGCCAAACGGCGGCAGCGCATCGTACCAAATCAGGAACTTTCTGCGCTGGGCGCGTCGAATATAGCTGCAGCCCTATCGGGCGGCTATCCGGTGACGGGTGGATTTGCGCGGTCGGTCGTCAATTTTGATGCCGGTGCTGCCACGCCGCTGGCCGGTGCCTTTACGGCGGTAGGCCTGTTGCTGGCCACGGTGTTTCTGACGCCCTTGTTCCGGTTTCTGCCGCAGGCGGTGCTGGCCGCAACGATCATCGTGGCAGTTCTGTCGCTGGTCGATCTGGCCGCGATCAAGCGCACCTATGCCTATTCCAAGGCCGATTTCGCCGCGATGGCCGTCACCATCCTGACCGTGCTGGGGGTGGGGGTTGAGGCCGGCATCACCGCCGGTGTGACCCTGTCGCTGGTGTTGTTTCTCTGGCGCACCTCGCGCCCGCATATGGCGATCGTGGGCCAAGTGCCGGGGACCGAGCATTTCCGCAACATCGACCGCCACGAGGTCATCACCGACCCCGCCATCCTGTCGATCCGCGTCGACGAAAGCCTCTATTTCGCCAATGCCCGCGCGCTGGAGGACGCCATCTACGACCGCATCGCCGATCACCCGGAGCTGCGCAACGTGATCCTAATGTGCCCCGCCGTGAACGCCATCGACGCCAGCGCCCTGGAAAGCCTGGAAGCCATCGCCCACCGCCTTGCCTCTGCCGGGATCGGGTTTCATCTGTCCGAGGTGAAGGGGCCGGTGATGGACGCGCTGAAAACCTCTGACTTCCTTGACCATTTCAAGGGCCGCATCTTCCTGTCGCAGTTCGAGGCGGTGCGGACCCTGTCCACCACCGCCTAAAGCTGCGGAAGACCGGTCGTCTGAGCGTCCAATCCATTTGGGAGCGGCGCTTTGCGCCACCGACCTTGCAGGACCCAAGGGCCTGCGCTGTCATACTCTTGCGGTCTGTCGCGTTGGTCGGTGCCTGTTGCCGCCTTGCCTGTCGCGGCTCTTGTGCGCATTATGCGGATTGTGGAGTGTGCCCGATGTCAAATGCCCTGATTTTCTGCTGTGACGCCAATTATTTCTGGCCCGCTGCCTTTGCCGCGAACCGGGTGGCGTTCCTGTCGCCGGATCGGGACTTTGCGATCCGCATCTTCTGTTCCGACCCGATCCCCGAAGACTTTCCTCGCCATGCCGCCCGTGGTGTGACGGCAGAACCGCTGTCGATGGGCGACTTCAGCTTTTTCCGCGAGTTTTCGGACCGCATCTCAAACGCGGCCTTCCTGCGGATTTTCGCGCTGGACCGGATCGCGGCGGATCATAAGCGGGTGATCTACTACGATGCCGATGTTGCCTTTCGCCACGGTGATCTGTCGTTGCTCTTTGCGTTGGACCTTGGCGACAAGACCATTGGCGCGGTACGCGATACGGCCGATTGGGCCGCACCGTCCGAAAAGAACGCCCGATATTTCAGTGCTTTGGGCGTTTCGGCGGCGACGGGGGGCTATTTCAATTCGGGATTCCTTTTGGTCGACACGCTGCGTTGGCAGGCGCAGGGCATCGGGGCCACGACCTTGCGGTTCATCGCCGAACATCCAGAACTGTGCCGCTTCAACGATCAAAGTGCGCTGAATCACGCTTTGGCGGGCAAATGGGCGGAACTGTCGCCGGGCTGGAACTGGCAGGCAGGCAAGCCCGAGACCATGGCCCTGATCGACACGCGTGACCCGCAGGTGGTGCATTTCAATGCGCGGCAAAAGCCCTGGCGGGACGGGTTGCGCACGATCCCTGCCGCCTTCAAAGACCCGTTCCGCGATTGGGGCCGCACTGTGGGATGGAGCTTGCCCGACGACAATGACGTTCTCTCCGCCATCCGTCCCCGGCGTGAGGCCGCGCGTGCGCAGGAAAAATAAAAAACCTATGCTGCCTTGCCGGCATGGGTCGAGGCGCATTTCGCCTATCTGACGCGCAGCGATTTCCTCGACATGGTGGCAAGTCCCGGCCCAGCGAGGCGGCGGGATGCGCGTTGACAGTTTCGGC
>JAIYDR010000347.1 GCA_027487395.1 Rhodobacter sp.
AACCACGACCAGCGCCCGCCCGCCAGGACCCAGCACGCGATGCGCCTCTTGCAGCACCGCTGTGGGGTGTTCGGACGTCTCCAGCCCGTGCATCAGGACCAGCCGATCCACCAGACCTGTGGACAGCGGCCAAGCGGTCTCTTCACACAGTACCGACACATTTTCCAATCCGGCAGGCCAAGGCATGACCCCTTGCGGTCCGGGCATCAAGCCGATCACCCGGCGCGAGTCGGACAGATAGGGGCGCAGCAACGGCACAGCAAAACCAAAACCCGCCACGGTCTGCCCTGCCTGCACTGGCCAAAGTTTCAGCGTTTGGTCCCGAATGGCCCTTTGCGCCACACGGCCGAGCTGCGTTCTGTAATAGAAGTTTCGCAAATCAAGAACGTCGAGATGCATTTTTTTCCATTTCGAAAATCGGACGCTTGCCGAACAGGAGTGCCATGGTCAATGTCTCACAGCGGCAAGCCCGCAACCGTGTGAGTGATTCTGTCGGGATTGACCAATTCTTGTTTTCCGAGGAAGAGGCGTTTTATGCCGTTGCTACTGACTACCATTCCTTGTCTGAAAGACAATTATGCTTTCCTGCTGCATGACTCCGACAGCGGGGATACTGCACTTGTCGATGCGCCAGACGCCACGCCGATCTTGGCGATTCTTCGGGAAAACAGTTGGAATCTTTCGCAGATTCTGCTGACTCATCACCATAGCGACCACGTCGCTGGCGCCGAAGACATCGCCGCAGCTACTGGGGCACGCCTTCTGGGTGCGGCAACAGACGCGCACCGACTGCCTCAATTGCAGGCGCAGCTAAAAGACGGCGACACCGTGCAGGTCGGCTCGGAAACCGGCAAAGTAATGACCGTTCCCGGCCACACCATTGGGCACATCGCCTTTCACTTTCCAATATCGAAATATGTTTTCACCGGTGACAGCCTTATGTCGGGTGGCTGCGGGCGGCTGTTTGAGGGCACGCCCAAGCTGATGTGGGGCACATTGTCCAAATTGGCCGCTTTGCCTCCCGATACGTTGGTCTGTTCGGGGCATGAGTATACCGCCAGCAATCTGCTGTTCGCGGCCTCGGTCGATCTTGACAACGAGGCCCTTGTCGAACGGATCGAGGCAACCTCGGCCGCCGTGCAAAAAGGGGTGCCAACGGTCCCCTCGCTCTTGTCCTTGGAACTGGCGACCAATCCTTTCCTGCGGGCAGCGAACCCGACCGTTGCGGCAAGCATCGGCATGCCCAACGCCTCGCCTGCCGACGTTTTGTCCGCCCTGCGCAAGCGCAAAGACAAGTTCTAACGGCCTCAGTGCCACGTTGTCGCCGATGTGGCCCAACACCCTGCTGCGGTGTCGCGTGCTAGAATGACGGGCATGGGACGATGGCTTTCGTTGGCTTCGGATCACTTTTTCACCGCGATAGGCAGCAAAGCGCAATATCCTGCAAATTGTCCTTGAAGTGCGCCGGATTTAACCGAAGTCTAAAGAGCATGAGGCCACGGTTGGAACGGGTTCTCGAACACCCCGCCAACCCTGAGAAACAGGAGCACAGCAGGTGCCGTCGTTTTCAAACACGCTTGAACAGGCCATCCATGGCGCACTGGCCCTTGCCAATGCGCGCCGCCATGAACTCGCCACGCTGGAACATCTCTTGCTGGCCCTGATCGACGAACCCGATGCCGCACGCGTGATGAAGGCGTGCTCGGTGAACCTTGACGAGTTGCGCAAGACGCTCGTCGAATTCATCGATGACGACCTTTCGACCCTTGTGACCGATGTCGAAGGGTCAGAAGCGGTACCCACCGCCGCTTTCCAGCGCGTGATCCAGCGTGCGGCGATTCATGTGCAGTCATCGGGCCGGACCGAAGTGACGGGTGCCAACGTTCTTGTCGCCATCTTCGCAGAACGCGAATCCAACGCCGCCTATTTCCTGCAAGAGCAGGATATGACGCGCTATGACGCGGTGAACTTCATTGCCCATGGCGTAGCGAAAGACCCATCCTACGGGGAAAGCCGTCCGGTCAGCGGGGCAGATGAACACATCGAAACCCCCAAGGCCGAAGCGGGCGACGCCAAGGAATCCGCACTGTCCAAATATTGCGTGGACCTGAACGTGAAGGCGAAAAAGGGCGATGTAGATCCCCTGATCGGCCGCGAGGCTGAGGTGGAGCGTGCGATCCAAGTCCTTTGCCGTCGTCGCAAGAACAACCCCTTGCTGGTGGGTGATCCGGGCGTCGGCAAGACGGCCATCGCCGAAGGTCTGGCATGGAAGATCATCAAGAAAGAAGTGCCCGAGGTTCTGTCGCGTGCCACGATCTTCAGCCTTGATATGGGTGCGCTGCTGGCCGGCACCCGCTATCGCGGTGACTTTGAGGAGCGCCTGAAAGCCGTGGTCAAAGAGATGGAGGATCACCCCGACGGTATCCTTTTCATCGACGAGATTCACACCGTCATCGGCGCAGGCGCCACCTCGGGCGGGGCGATGGATGCATCTAACCTGCTGAAACCGGCCTTGCAGGGCGGCAAACTCAGGACGATGGGATCGACGACCTACAAGGAATTCCGCCAGCACTTTGAAAAGGATCGCGCGCTCAGCCGTCGGTTCCAGAAGATTGACGTGAACGAACCCTCGGTCCCCGATGCGATCAAGATCCTGATGGGTCTGAAGCCGCATTTCGAAGAACACCACGATCTGCGCTACACGGCGGATGCAATCAAATCGGCGGTCGAATTGGCAGCGCGGTATATCAATGACCGCAAACTGCCCGACAGCGCCATCGACGTGATCGACGAGGCCGGGGCCGCGCAGCATCTGTTGCCCGAAGGCAAGCGCCGCAAGACGCTTGGCACCAAAGAGATCGAGGCAGTGGTGGCCAAGATCGCCCGCATCCCCCCGAAGAACGTCTCAAAGGACGATGCCGAAGTGCTGCGCGATCTGGAAAAGTCGCTCAAGCGTGTGGTGTTTGGGCAGGACAAGGCGGTTGAGGCGCTGTGTTCGTCCATCAAGCTCGCCCGTGCGGGTCTGCGCGAACCGGAAAAGCCCATTGGCAACTACCTCTTCGCAGGGCCGACCGGTGTGGGCAAGACCGAGGTGGCAAAACAACTTGCCAATACCCTCGGCGTGGAGTTGCTGCGCTTTGACATGTCGGAATACATGGAAAAGCACGCCGTTTCGCGTCTGATCGGTGCACCGCCCGGCTATGTCGGCTTTGATCAGGGCGGCATGCTGACCGATGGCGTCGATCAGCACCCGCATTGCGTGCTGCTGCTGGATGAGATGGAAAAGGCCCACCCGGATGTCTACAATATCCTGTTGCAGGTGATGGAC
>JAIYDR010000163.1 GCA_027487395.1 Rhodobacter sp.
CGGGGATGATGCAGAATTTGCAAGCGTGGTTGCAGCCTTCGGAGATTTTCAGATAGCTGTAATGGCGCGGCGTCAGCGAGACACCGGCGGCGGGCAACAGGTCGATGAACGGATCGGGTGAGGGCGGCACCGCCCCATGTACCGCGTCCAGCACCTGTTCATATTGATGTGGGCCAGTGACCGCCAAAACCTTGGGATGTGCGCCGGTGATATAATCCGGCTCTGCCCCCAGACAGCCGGTCACGATCACGCGTCCATTCTCGCGCAAGGCTTCACCAATGGCATCCAGCGACTCGGCCTTGGCGCTGTCCAGAAAACCGCAAGTGTTGACGATCACCGCATCTGCGCCCTTGTAATCGGGACTGATGGCGTACCCTTCGGCACGCAGGCGGGTCAGGATACGTTCGCTGTCCACCAGCGCCTTGGGACAGCCCAAGGACACCATGCCGATGGTCGGCTGCCCCGCGCGCCGCGTGTCGGGCACATCGGCGCGGGCAAGGTCAGGGCGAAGGTTCGGCGGATTTTGCGACATTGGGGGACCGGATGGGGGATATGAAGGCGTCCCCATACAGCAAAGCGCCGCGCGGGTGAAGGGCGTGGCGGGGGGCCTTCTGCCCACCATGCCGCCAAGGCGGCATTCCCCCCGAGGATATCTGTCGCAGAGAAGAGGGAGGAAAACAAAAACCCCGCCCCGGAATGATTTACCGGCGGCGGGGAGATGGTGTGGTCCGGGTGCGATCAGCGGCGGCGGTCGCGCCGCGCGCTCATCGGTTGGAAGGCCACGCCAACATGCGCCTCGCAATAGGGTTTGCCGGGGAGCGAGGGCAGACCGCAGAACCAGAAATCATCCGTTGCAGGGTCGCCAATCGGCCATTTGCAGGTACGCTCGGTCAATTCCATCAGCGTTAGCTTGCGCGCGCGCTTTTCCACTTCGCGCACCGAGGCCAGCGCTTCGGGGCTGATCTCATTGGCCGAAGGCTGTGGCGGCAAAGGCTGGCCTGCCGGAATGATGGCTTTGCGGATTGGCAGTGGCGTCACCACCGCGCCTGAGGCGGGTGCTGCGGCTGCAGGTGCTGGCCGCTCTGCCGCAGGCGCCGGGGCAGGGCGGACAGGGGCCGGTTCGACACGCGGTGGCTCCGCCGGGCGGGGCGCTTCTGCGCGCGGTGGGGCGGCGGGGGCAGGAGTTTCCACCTCGTCCTCGTCGCGCACGGTGCCGCCCGTCACGCGGTTCGACAGGCCCAAGCGGTGGACCTTGCCGATCACGGCGTTGCGGGTGACCCCGCCCAGTTCCTTGGCGATCTGGCTGGCGCTTTGGCCTTCGGCCCACATGCGCTTGAGCGTCTCGACGCGCTCGTCGGTCCAGGACATCGGGGTACCTCGGTTTTCAAAAGCTGGCCCCATTCTATAGGGGACAGGGCGGGATACAAGCCGCAGGGCGAAAGTTCAAGGGTTTGGGCAGAAGTTGTCAAAGCGAAGATCACCGCGCGGCAACTTCCGCTTTCCCAGCGCGGCCTGCTCCGCTATGGTTTCTCCATGACCAACGCCGCGCACCCAATTCTTTCGCTGCGACGCCGACGCGCCTGAGGCGCGGATGGTCATTTTTGCGTGTCCTGATCGAACGGGCCGCACCCTTCCCTCGTTGACACCTGCCTTGGCCTGCCTTTACGGCTATGGCTTCCGCTTCCAAGGACCAGACCCATGATTTCGCATGTCCTGCCGACTTACAACCGCGCACCACTTGCCTTCACCAAAGGCGAAGGCTCTTGGCTTTGGGCCGAGGATGGCAGCCGATATCTGGATTTAGGCGCCGGCATCGCCGTCAATGCACTGGGCCATGCCCATCCGGCGCTGGTGGCGACGCTGACTGAACAGGCGGGCAAGCTTTGGCATGTGGCGAACCTTTACCGCATCCCGGAACAGGAACGGCTGGCCGATCTGTTGGTCGAAAAGACCTTTGCCGATACGGTGTTCTTCACCAATTCGGGAACAGAGGCGGCGGAACTGGCCATCAAGATGGTTCGCAAATACTGGTACGAAAAGGGCCAGCCTGAGCGCACGCTGATCCTGACCTTTGAGGGGTCGTTCCACGGCCGCTCCACCGGCGCCATCGCGGCGGCCGGGTCAGAGAAGATGACCAAGGGCTTTGGCCCCTTGATGCCGGGCTTCAAATCGCTGCCCTTTGGCGATCATGATGCCTTGCGCGCCGCGCTGACCGATCAGGTGGCGGCGGTCATGATTGAACCGGTGCAGGGCGAAGGCGGCATCCGCACGCTGCCCGATGCCTGTCTGAAAGGCTTGCGCGATCTGTGCGACGCGACAGGTGCGCTGTTGGTGTTTGACGAGGTGCAATGCGGGATGGGCCGGACGGGCAAGCTCTTTGCCCATGAATGGGCAGGCGTCACGCCGGATATCATGATGGTGGCCAAGGGCATCGGCGGTGGCTTTCCCCTGGGCGCGGTGCTCGCCACGGAAAACGCCGCCTTTGGCATGACGGCAGGCACGCATGGATCGACCTATGGCGGCAACCCCTTGGGCTGCGCCGTGGGGGCCAAGGTGGTGGAGATCATCGCCGATGACGCCTTCCTGTCTGACGTCAGCCGCCGCGCCGCGCAGTTCCGGCAGGGGCTTGAGGGGTTGGTTGCCGCCCATCCGCAGGTCTTTGCCGCGGTGCGTGGTCAGGGCCTGATGCTCGGCCTGAAATGCACCGCGACCAACACCGATGTGGTCAAGGCGGCTTACAGCCAGCACCTGTTGACCGTTCCCGCCGCCGACAATGTGATCCGCATCCTGCCTGCGCTGACGATCACCGAGGCCGATATCACCGAGGCGCTGGCCCGTCTCGACCGCGCCGCGACCGCTGTGGAACAGGCGGCCTGACCATGCATGCGACGGCAGAGAGGACGCACAGGACAGGGCTGCGACCAAGCCCGCTTCATTTTCTGTCCTGAAAACATCCTCGGGGGTCCGGGGGCAGACGGCCCCCGGGGCCGGCCATCAAGAGAACCGTTTTGACATGAAGCACTTCCTCGACATCCACAAAACCGACGCCGCCGAGCTCCGTGGCATGATTGACGCCGCACAGCGCATCAAGACCGCGCGCAATGGCCGCCCCAAGGGCGCGCCGGATGATGACCAGCCTTTGGCAGGCCATATGGTGGCGCTGATCTTTGAAAAACCCTCGACTCGCACGCGCGTGTCTTTTGACGTCGGTGTACGCCAGATGGGCGGGCAAACGATGGTGCTGTCGGGCAAGGAGATGCAGCTTGGCCATGGCGAGACCATTGCCGACACCGCCCGGGTGCTGTCGCGCTATGTCGACCTCATCATGATCCGCACCTTTGAAGAGGCGACGCTGCTTGAGATGGCGGAACACGCCACCGTCCCCGTCATCAACGGGCTGACCAACCGCACCCACCCCTGCCAGATCATGGCCGATGTGATGACCTATGAGGAACATCGCGGCCCGATTGCCGGAAAAAAGGTGGTCTGGGCTGGGGATGGCAACAATGTCTGCGCCTCGTTCCTGCATGCGGCGGGGCAGTTCGGGTTTGATTTCACCTTCACCGGCCCGCAAACGCTGGACCCTGAGGCGGAATGGGTCGGCCTGGCCCGCGCGCAGGGGGTGAAGGTACGGATCGAACGCGATCCCTTTGCCGCGATTGAAGGGGCCGATCTGGTGGTGACCGATACCTGGGTGTCGATGCACGACCCTGAAAGCGCCAAGGAACGCCGTCACAACCAATTGCGCGCCTATCAGGTGAATGAGGCGTTGATGGCCCGCGCCAAGCCTGATGCGCTGTTCATGCATTGCCTGCCCGCCCATCGCAACGACGAGGCGACCAGTGCCGTGATGGACGGCCCGCATTCAGTGATCTTTGACGAGGCAGAAAACCGCCTGCATGCGCAAAAGGCGATCATGCGTTGGTGTTTGGGAAAGTGACCGTGATGGTCGATGACGCCCTACTGTCCTCTCTGATGGCGGTGATGGCCAGGGTCGCGGCGGCAGAAGTGCTGCCGCGGTTTCGCGCTGTACTGTCAGAGTCGGTGCGTGCCAAGACTGCGCCGGACGATCTGGTCACTGATGCAGACTTGGGGGCTGAACGGGCCTTGGGCGTTGCTTTGGCTGACCTTTTGCCGGATGTGGTGATGGTGGGGGAAGAGGCTGTGTCCGCCGATTCCGCCGTGCTGGACCGCCTGTCGGGCGATGACCTGATCGCTGTGGTCGATCCGGTGGACGGGACGTGGAACTTTGCCCATGGCCTGCCGATCTTTGGCATGATCCTCGCGCTGGTGCGGGGTGGGAGGACCCTCGCCGGTGTGATCCATTATCCCGTGACCGGGGATTTCATTGCGGCGCGTCCCGGTGCCGGGGCGTGGCATGTGGCGGCGGATGGCGCGCGCACGCGCTTGACCGTGGCCGCGCCTGCAGCGGTGGCGGAGCTGTCGGGTTTCCTCGCCCCGCATCGGATGGCAGGGGCCGAGCACTATGCCCTGCGGTCCTTGCAGTTCCGCGCGACTCAGACCTTGCGCTGTTCGGCGTGGGAATATCGCGCAATTTGCAGCGGCGCGATGGGCTTTACCCTGACCGAAGGTTTGATGCCCTGGGACCATGCCGCAGGCGTGCTGATCCATGCCGAGGCGGGAGGATACGCCTCCCTATTGGATGGTGCGCCCTATCATCCGGGTCTGACGGCGGGACACCTGCTGCTGGCCCCGGATCCGGTGACATGGGGCAGGGTGCGGGACACCTTTGCCAAAGGGTCCAATGCCTGAAACACCATTGACCGTGTTGAACCTTTACGCGCTGGACGGCGATCCTCCCGCCGTCCGTGCGGCCTTTGCTGCCCTTGCAGCACGGGTGGAGCGCGAGGGGCATCCCGGCATCCGCAGCTATCGTTTCTTTGTCCATGACGACCAGCCTATCGCCCGCGCCGTGATTGATTACGCAGGGCCCTCGGCCTGGATCGGTCATCACGACATTGCCATGGCTTGGCCAGAGATGCGCGCGCTGCATGGTCTTGCGCGGCTGGCCGAGGCGACGTTTCTGGGCCCCTTCACGCCAGAGATGCAGGCATGGTTGGCCGGATCGGGTCTGACGGCGCGGATTGAGACAGGTTACAGCTTTGTGGCAGGCTTTCAGCGGGACGCGGCGTGCGATTGACAGTCTGGGTGCAGAGGCCCACTTTCCGCCCCAGCACCAAAGGGGGACCACCATGCTGAACCGACCAACCGCCGCCTATGACCGTTTTCTGGGCAGCCTTGCGAGCCTGCTGAAAAAGGCCGAAGCGCATGCCGAAGCAAAGAACATCAAACCCGAAGCGCTGATCCAGTTCCGGCTTTACCCGGATATGCTGCCCATGGTGAAACAGGTGCAACTGGCTTGCGATTTCGCGGCCCGTGCTGCGGCGCGTCTGGCGGGGGCCGAGCCGAAGTCTTTCCCCGACACCGAAACCAGCTTTGCCGAATTGCAGGCGCGGGTTGCGGCGGCGCGGGAATATCTCAGCAGCTTCGCCGATGCCGATTATGCCGGATGGCAGACGCGCGCGATCACGCTGAAAGTGGCCGGGCAGGATATGAGCTTTACCGGCGATCAGTTCTTGTTGGCCTATTCGCTGCCCCAGTTCCATTTCCATCTGACCACCGCTTACGCGATCCTGCGCCATAACGGGGTTGAGATCGGCAAACGCGATTACATGATGGGCTAAGGCCAAAGCGGGGGCCTTAGTGCCCCCGCACACCGTCTGCTGCGCGGGCTGAACCGGCCAGCGCCGCGACAATCAACAACAAGACTGCCAAGGCGGCATAGGTAAATCGGAAGCCCACGTATTCGGCGACAAAGCCGATGGTGGAAGGGGCGACAAGAATGCCCGAATAGCCGAACATCGTGACCGCGGCGAGGCCCGCGCCGGGGGCAAGGCCGGGGTGGTTGCCCGCAGCAGAAAACATGATCGGAACGGTATTGGCGATGCCCAGACCCGCGACGAAGAAACTGGCAATCGCCAGCGTGTCAGTCGGAGCCAAAGCGCCACCAAGCATGCCCGCCGCTGCAATCAAGCCCGAATAGCGCAGCGTGTTCACCGCGCCAAAGCGATTGCGCACCGAATCCCCGACAAAGCGCATCAGCGCCATCGCGGCGGAAAAGAAAGCAAATCCCAGCGCGGCGGTGGAAAGATCGGACCCCAACTCCTCTTTCAGATAAAGCGCCGCCCAATCCAGCACCGCGCCCTCGGGCACCATGGAAAACAACGCGAGCACCCCAAGCAGCCACAGCGTCGCATCATGCGGCAGCAGGGGATGCTTTTCGCGCGGCGCATCTGTCGGGGCAGGGGCGCGCGTGTCGCGCAGGATGAAGGGCATCGCGCCAAAGACCAGCGCGGCCGCCACCGCAGCCGCGAGCAAGGCCTGCGCCGAGGCGCCCCAATGCTCGATCACCCAGCCGCCCGCCGCGCCGCCGAAAAATCCCCCAAGGCTCCAGAACCCATGCGACGAGGACATGATCGCGCGGCCAAGCCGACGCTCCACCTCAACCGCATTGGCGTTCATCGCGACGTCCATGCAGCCGATCATCGCCCCCATCACTGCCATCGCCGGGGTCAGGATGACGAGGTTGGGTGCAAAAACCACCACCGGCAGCACCGGCACGACGGACAAGGCAAAGCCCAAAACCACTCGGTGCGATCCAAAACGCCCGATGAGGCGACCGGCAAACAGCATTGCCCCTACCGCGCCAAGCCCAAGCGCAAGGATCAGCAACCCCAGCGTGAATTCGGTGATCTGATGGCGCGGCAGACGAAGTGGGATCTGCGGTGCCCAGCAGCCCATGACAAAACCGTTGGCCGCGAACATCGCCGCCACCGCCCAACGCCCACGCGCCGCCTGTTGATCTTGCATGTCATTCCTCCGCTGCACTGCGACCTGTAACGTTTACGGAGCCGTTTTGAAAGAGTGGCGGACTGACTTTGCGTTTCAGACTGTGACCAAACGGCGCGCGGGCGATGCGCCCGCGCAAGGCATGGCGCCTCATCCCGCGCGTGCTGCGCAGGATGGGGCCCGCCGGGGTTTGACCCCGGACCCCAGGATATTGGGGCAACGGGGAAGGGCAGGTCAGCGCAGCGTAGCGAGCATGTCTGCTGCAGCTGCCTCGGGGGTGATATGACCTTGGGCGACGGCGGTTCCCAATTCTGTCATTCGGTCGCGGGCGGTGCCTTGTGTTAAGGCGGCCAAAAGCCCCCGACGGACCTCTTCGGTGAACCAATGCCGGGCTTGGTCGGCGCGGCGCTCGGACCAATGGCCGTGGTCTTTGCGCCAAAGCGCGAGGGTGTGCACCTCGGTCCAGGCCGCCTGCAATCCGGCCTGCTCCAATGCGGAGACGGCCAGCGCTTTGGGAAAACCCGTGGGATCTTGCGGGCGACGGCGCAACAGGCGCAGGGCCCCGGCATAATCGGCCATGGTGCGCAGGGCGGCGGGTTTCAGATCGCCATCTGCCTTGTTGACAAGGATGATATCGGCCATTTCCATGATGCCGCGCTTGACGCCCTGCAACTCATCTCCCCCCGCTGGGGCCAGAAGGAGCAGAAAGATGTCGCAAAGTTCTGCCACCACTGTTTCGGACTGGCCCACGCCGACGGTTTCGATCAGCACCACATCAAAACCAGCCGCTTCGCACAGCGCCACCGCCTCACGCGTACGACGCGCAACGCCGCCCAACTGCGCCTGACTGGGCGAGGGACGGATAAAGGCGCGGGGATCGCGGGACAATTGCTCCATCCTTGTCTTGTCGCCAAGGATCGATCCTCCGGAGCGGGCCGAGGACGGATCAACCGCCAGCACAGCGACGCGCAGCCCTTGGCCTGTCAGCATCAGACCGAAGGATTCGATGAAGGTGGATTTGCCGACTCCCGGCGTGCCGGAAAGCCCAATCCGAAGCGCCTGTCGGTTGCTCAGGCGCAGCGCGTCCAGCAGTGCCAGTGCCTGCGCCCGATGATCGCTGCGCGCGCTTTCGACCAGCGTGATGGCACGGGCCAAGGCGCGGCGGTCGCCGTTCAGGATGCCGTCTGCCAAGTCCATCTTCGCCCTCCTGCCCCAATGCGAGGTTTCCCGCCGATCTCGCGCGATCTTGACCGTTGCGGTCGTCATCGGGGTTTTGTGCCTGAGCGGGGCAGGATATTCCAGTGGGGTGCGGGACTTTACCCTGCGAAGCATTCGATTTGGAGAGAGTGATGTCGCGCCCCCATTTGTCGCGCTTTTCGACGACCGTTTTGGGACCTGCTCTGGCGCTGTGTCTGGCTTCGGCGCTGCCGGTCCGGGCAGAACCGGTCAAGCAAGAGGCGCAGTTTGATCTGGTGATGCTGGGGTTGACCGCGGGGTCGTTGCAATTTGCTGGCGTTGAGGAGGCGGGGCGTTATTCCGTGCGCGGGGTGTTGAGTTCAGGGGGCATTCTCGCCTTTTTGCGCAAAGTCAGTTACGATGCCCGCTCAAACGGTCGCGTGGTCGATGGAGCGTATCTCCCCTCGCGCTATTCTGAACGCGCTGACACTGGCAAGCGCGTATCAGAGGCGGTGATGGACTATCCGGGCGGCGTGCCACAGGTCGTCAGTTACAATCCGCCCCGCGCGCCACAACAGAACGATGTCGATCCGGCGACACAATCGGGAACGGTGGACCCGCTGACGGCGCTTTATGCCACGCTGCAGGATGTGGCACCGGGAAAGGAATGTCAGGTGACGGTGCCGATGTTCGATGGCCGCCGCTCTAGCCAACTGTCGATCACCGCGCCAGTTGTGGAGGGTGATCAGGTGACCTGCCAGGGAGAATACCGCCGCATCGCCGGGTTTTCCGACAAGGACATGGCGGAAAAGACGCGCTTTCCCTTTACCCTGACTTATGCCCCAGCCCCGGATGGCCGTATGCGGGTCATGCGGGTCGAGATGGACACACTTTATGGCACGGCAAGGTTGGTGCGCCGCTAACTCTCGTCTGCGCTAGGACGACAGGGGCTGGACGTGCGCCGTGGCCTTGGTGACAAGGGGGAATGTCCGAATCCCTTCCCATTGATGCCGCCCTGCCAGCGCTGCGCGCCGCCCTTGCCGCGCGGGGTATGGCAGTGCTGCAAGCGCCCCCTGGCGCGGGCAAGACGACGCGGGTGCCGTTGGACCTGCTTGCCGCCGGTCTGGTCACGGGCCGGATCGTGATGCTCGAGCCCCGCCGCCTTGCCGCGCGCGCCGCCGCTGAA
>JAIYDR010000113.1 GCA_027487395.1 Rhodobacter sp.
AGCGACGAATCCGGGCCTTGGCCCAAAAGCGGTAGATGCCCAAGCTGATGATCGACAAAAGCCCTGTCCCCAAGGCCAGCGGAAAAAGCGCCGCCGCATCCGCCCGATAGGACACCTGCACCTGTTGGACGTCAGCAGCCATCTCTCACCCCATCAGGTAAAGCGGTTGTCCCGCGGAAAGCCGCGTGGTGCCATCGCCCCCGCCGTGGCGCGCGCGCCCGTCCAGCCGGTCAGGTCAGCCTCGGTCCGGGTGCGCCCGGCGGGGTCTTTCCAGGTCAAGCCATCGGCCAGCCTGAAGGTGATCGCATCGGACAAGCCACCATCCTTGTACTTTTGCAACCGAACGCCCTTGCCCTTGGCCATCTCCGGCAAGTCAGCCAGCGCAAAAACCAGCAATTTGCGGTTTTCGCCGACGACGGCGACATGATCACCCCGCACAGTCCGGCACAGCGCCGTCTTGACGCCATCGCGCACGGTCAGCACTTGTTTACCAGCACGGGTCTGGGCCAAAACCTCTTCGGACGGGACCACAAAGCCATCCCCAGCGGTGGAGGCAACAAGCAGTTTTTCCCCGCCCCGCCAGATTGTCAGATCGGTAATATCTGCTTCGTTCGGCAGATCGACCATCAGGCGCACAGGTTCGCCCATGCCACGCCCACCGGGCAGGTTCGCCCCGATCAGCGTGTAAAAGCGGCCATTCGATCCCACGAGCAGGATTTTGTCGGTGGTTTCGGCATGAAAGATAAAGCGGCCTTCGTCACCGTCTTTGAATTTTACATCTGTATCCAGCGCGACATGGCCCTTCATCGCACGAATCCAACCCATTTTCGAACATATCACAGTGATAGGTTCGCGTTCGATCATCGCCTCAAACGGGACATCCTCGACATTGCCCATGTCGGCAAATTTCGTGCGCCGTGCGCCACCGACCGAGTCCTTGCCGAACTTCTTGCGCGTGTCCTCAAGCTCAGACCCGATGCGCTGCCATTGCAGGGCATCGCTGGCCAAAAGGGCTGCCAGCCCTTCGCGTTCTGCCGTCAGCGCGTCGCGTTCTTTAATCAGTTCGATTTCTTCCAGCCGCCGCAAGGACCGCAGCCGCATGTTCAGGATCGATTCGGCCTGCAGTTCGGTCAGTTGCCCCGGTGACGCCAGCGCGAGGTCAGCGCCACGCGCCCCCGCTTCACGCCCCAGGGGGCTGACGTAATCCTTTTCCGACGTCGCCCGCTTGACCTTGCGGTCCCAGTTTTCGGCCATCAATGCGGCTTTGGGATCATCGTCATAGCGAATGATATCGATAACACGGTCAAGGTTCAAGAATGCGATCAGAAAGCCCGACAACACCTCAAGCCGGTGGTCGATCTTTTCAATCCGGTGCAGGGACCGCCGCCGCAGCACGTCGCGGCGGTGATCCAGAAACGCGCGCAGCACCTCTTTCAACGAACAGACGCGCGGCACCTTGCCGTCGATCAGGACGTTCATGTTCATGTTGAAGCGGATTTCCAGATCACTGTTCTTGAACAGCATCCCCATCAGCATGTCAGGCTCGACCGTCCGTGCGCGCGGTTCCAGCACGATGCGCACGTCATCGGCGGATTCGTCGCGCACGTCGGCCAGAAGCGGGACTTTCTTGGTCTGGATAATCTCGGCCAGCTTTTCGATCAGCTTGGATTTCTGCACCTGATAAGGAATCTCGGTGACGATGATCTGCCACATGCCGCGGCCCAGATCCTCGATCTCCCATTTCGCGCGCAGACGAAACGCCCCGCGCCCAGTGCGATAGGCGTCCAAAATCGCGTCACGCGGTTCAACAATCACGCCGCCCGTGGGGAAATCCGGGCCGGGAACAAAGGCCACCAGCGCGTCATCGTCAATCTCGGGATTGCCGAGCATGGCATGACAGGCCCCGATCAACTCATCCAGATTGTGCGGCGGGATATTCGTCGCCATCCCCACCGCAATTCCGCTGGATCCATTGGCCAGCAGGTTGGGAAAGGCGGCGGGCATCACGATCGGCTCTTCCAGCGTGCCATCGTAGTTGGGCCGGAAATCGACAGAGTTTTCCGCCAGACCTTCCATCAACGCCTCTGCCACTGCCGTCAGGCGGGCCTCGGTGTAACGGCTGGCAGCGGGGTTATCGCCGTCGATGTTGCCAAAGTTGCCTTGGCCGTCCACCAGCGGGTAGCGGACGTTGAAATCCTGCGCCAGACGCGCCATCGCGTCATAGATCGCGACATCTCCATGCGGGTGATAGTTCCCCATCACGTCGCCGGAAATCTTGGCCGACTTCCGGAATCCCCCGTTCGACGCCAGCTTCAGTTCGCGCATCGCAAACAGGATGCGCCGGTGGACTGGCTTTAGCCCGTCGCGCGCATCGGGCAGGGCCCGGTGCATGATCGTGGACAGCGCATATGTCAAATACCGCTCGCCGATGGCGCGGCTGAGCGGTTCGGCCAAGGTCACCGACTTGATATTGGGGTCATCATCATTTTCAGACATGGATGTTGTGTAATTCGCGCGCGTCCCTAGGTCCAGTTTGAAATGCGACAGCGCCGCAGCACTTTGTCAACACGCGCGAAAAAAAGGGATGCGACTCGTCCCCTGCTTGTTCTACAAGAAGGGGAAAGACTTAGTGTGTGGTATTCATATGTTGAAATGGTTATTGGGCCTTGGCCTGTTTATGTATGCGTTCTTGATGATCGCAGGCGGCGACGACAGTCAACAACGGGCCGGGCTGCGCGAGGTGCCCGAAGTCCAAGCGCCACCCGTCAGCGTCAGCGCACCCGTGACCGATGATCAGGTCTTGCGCACTGCCGCCACCGAGTTGGTGCCGATGCTGCCCGCGCCGCCAATCCGGGTGCTGCCGCCCAAGCCCGACGCCGCGCCCGCCGTGCAAGCGTCGCTGACGCAGACCCGCCTCAACCAATCCGACGACATGGCAGCGATGACCTTTGCCCCCGGACCAGACACCGCGACCGGCCCAACAGTGACCGAAGAGACCACGCTGCGCTGGGTCGCGGTTGAACGCGCCAATGTCCGTTCCGGTGCCAGCAAGACGGCTTCCATCACCGCTCGTATTGAACAGGGCGAGGCTGTATCCGTCCTTTGGACTGAACCTTCTGGCTGGGCGCGGGTCCGGATTGAGGGGGATGGCATCGACGGCTATGTCCATGAAAGCCTCCTCACCGACCTGAACCCTCAAATTCAGTGACAGCGCAACGGGAATTGCCTACCAAGCCCCGGTCAAAAGGGGGCAAAAGTCATGAGTGAACGTTCCGTCCTGATTACCGGCTGTTCGTCGGGCATTGGCTATCACGCGGCGCATGGGCTGAAGGCCCGCGGCTGGCGCGTCTTTGCCACCTGCCGACGCGAGGCAGATTGCGAACGCTTGCGCGCTGAGGGGTTGGAGAGTTTCCCCCTCGACTACGCCGATGAAGTCAGCATCGAAACCGCACTGGCCGAGGTGTTAATGCGCACGGGCGGCACCTTGGACGCGCTGTACAACAACGGCGCATTTGCCAGCCCCGGCCTTGTCGAAGACCTGCCGCGCGGTGCGTTGCGCGAAATCTTTGAGGTCAACCTTTTCGGCTATCACGACCTGACCCGCCGTGTGATTCCCGTGATGCGTGCCCAAGGGCATGGCCGGATCATCAACTGCTCATCCGTGTTGGGCCTTGTCGGCCTGCAATGGCGCGGGGCCTATGTCGCCACCAAATTCGCGATGGAAGGGCTGACCGATGTGATGCGGTTGGAACTGACCGGCACGGGCATCCACTGCATCCTGATCGAACCCGGGCCCATCACCTCGATGATCCGGCAGAAGGCAATCCCGCAGTTTGAAAAGTGGATCGACTGGAACGCCTCGGCCCAGAGAGACAAATACATAAAGTTCGAAAATCGCCTTTATGGGCCGCCCAGCAAGGACCGCTTCGAACTCGGACCAGAGGCCGTGACGGCCAAGCTGATCCACGCGCTGGAAAGCCCGCGTCCCAAACCGCGCTATTATGTGACCCTGCCCACCTATTTCGCGGGTATCATGCGGCGGCTCTTGTCCACCCGGATGATGGACTGGATTCGCACACGCGGCTGACGCGGCTGCGGGTCAAAATGGGGCGCGACGAAAAAACCCTGCAAAGGACGAATTCGGGTTTCGCTTTTCCGTTCCCGCCGCCTAGATCATGTCCGCAACGAAGGGACAGGCCATGGCAGACGATCCTCTTTTCATTTTCGCGGCGCTCGCGGCGCTGGCGGTTCTTGTGATCCTGATGTTTGGCATCGGTGGCTTTGCCAAAGGCGGCGAGTTCAATCGCAAACACGCCAATCGGGTCATGCGCTATCGCATCATCGCGCAGGCTGTCGCAGTGGCGCTGATCGTCATCTTCGTCTGGCTGCGTGGCAAAACCGGGAATTAAGGGGGACATCATGGTCGTTCTATCGAAAATCTACACCAAGACCGGCGATGCCGGGGAAACCGCCCTTGGCAATGGCGCGCGCGTCGCCAAGCACGCCACCCGTGTTTCGGCCTATGGCACGGTTGACGAAACCAACGCCACCGTCGGCCTTGCCCGCCTGCATGCCACGGGCGACATGGATGCCGCGCTCGCCCGCATCTCAAACGACCTTTTTGATTTGGGCGCGGACCTCTGCACTCCAGACATGCACCTTGATGAGACGCTGCCCTACACGCCCCTACGGATGCAGGAAGCGCAGGTTCTGCGGCTGGAGCGTGAGATTGACGTGATGAACGCCAAACTGGAACCGCTGCGCAGTTTCATCCTGCCGGGCGGATCGGCCTTGGCCGCGCACCTGCACCTGTGCCGCACCGTCTGCCGCCGCGCCGAACGTCTTGTCGTCGAACTCGCCACGATGGAGGCTGTGAACCCCGAGGCGGTGAAATACCTCAACCGCCTGTCGGACTGGTTCTTTGTTGTGGGCCGCATCGCCAATGACGATGGCCGCGCGGATGTGCTTTGGGTGCCCGGCCTGACCCGCGAGGGGTGAAGCCATCAAAACGCGACGTCGTGGCACGTTTTGCTGTCGTATTTGATCTGTTGCGCCGCAGCATGACGGTCTAGAGACTGTCGCAGAGCTTGGGTTAGGCCCGGACCGAACGGGCCCTGAAAGGGAGATTACCGCATGAAGGTGCTGGTGCCTGTCAAACGGGTGATCGACTACAACGTGAAGGTCCGCGTCAAGGCGGATGGATCGGGTGTCGATCTGGCCAATGTGAAGATGTCGATGAACCCCTTTGACGAGATTGCCGTCGAAGAGGCGATCCGTCTGAAGGAAAAGGGTGTTGCGACCGAGGTGATCGTCGTCTCCATCGGCGTCAAGCAAGCGCAGGAAACCCTGCGCACCGCTTTGGCGATGGGCGCGGATCGCGCGATCCTCATCGAAGCCACCACCGACGTCCAAACCGACATTGAGCCGCTGTCTGTGGCCAAACTGCTGGCCGCTGTGGTGCGCGAAGAAGCCCCCGGTCTGGTGCTGGCGGGCAAGCAAGCCATCGACAATGACATGAACGCCACAGGGCAGATGCTGTCGGCGCTGCTGGGCTGGTCGCAGGCAACCTTTGCCAGCGAATTGGCCATCGACGGCGACCACGCCAATGTCACACGCGAAGTGGATGGCGGTCTGCAGACCATCCGCGTCAAGCTGCCGACCATCGTCACGGTCGATCTGCGCTTGAACGAACCGCGCTATGCGTCCCTGCCCAACATCATGAAAGCCAAGGCCAAGCCCTTGGCCGCCAAGACGCCCGCCGATTATGGCGTGGACATCAGCCCGCGCCTGTCGGTCGTGAAAACGGTTGAACCGGCGGGCCGCAAGGCGGGCGTGAAGGTTGGCTCGGTCGATGAACTGATTGCGAAACTCAAAGACGAAGCGGGGGTGATCTGATGGCCGTTCTCCTGATTGCCGATGTGAATGACGGGCAGCTTGCCGTTGACGCGGTTGCCAAGACCTTGAGCGCGGTCAAAGGCTTGGGCGAGGTCCATGTCTTGATCGCCAGCACCTCTGCGGCGGCGGCGGCCGAGGCTGCCAAGCTGGACGGCGTGACCAAGGTGCTGCACGTCAATGACGCCGCCTTGGACCATGGCATGGCCGAGGCGATTGCCGGGGTCGTGGTCGGTCTCGCCGGTGGCTACAGCCACATCTGCGGCGCGGCCACCGCCTATAACAAGAACATCCTGCCCCGCGTCGCAGCGCTGCTGGACGTGATGGTGCTGTCGGATGTGACCGCAGTCGTCGATGCCGACACGTTCGAGCGCCCGATCTACGCCGGGAACGCAATCCAGACCGTCAAATCGTCGGATGGCAAAAAGGTGTTCACCGTCCGCACCGCATCCTTCGGTGCCGTCGCCAGCACGGGTGCGGCTGCGGTTGAGGCTGTTGCAGCCTCCACTGATGGGTCCCTGTCGGCATGGGTAGAGGACAAGGTCGCCTCCAGCGACCGTCCCGAACTGACTTCTGCAGGCATCGTGGTATCGGGCGGGCGTGGTGTGGGCTCTCAGGCCGACTTTGCGCTGATCGAGAAACTGGCCGACAAACTGGGTGCCGCCGTCGGTGCCTCCCGCGCGGCGGTGGACTCGGGCTATGCGCCGAACGACTGGCAAGTGGGTCAGACCGGTAAGGTTGTGGCCCCGACGCTGTATGTCGCGGTCGGCATCTCTGGCGCGATCCAGCACTTGGCGGGGATGAAGGACTCTAAGGTCATCGTCGCCATCAACAAGGACGAAGAAGCCCCGATCTTCCAAGTGGCGGATTACGGCCTTGTCGGCGACCTCTTCACGCTGGTGCCGGAACTGACCGGAAAGCTGTAAGTCACAGCAGAGATAGCCTAAGGGCGCGGGGGGGATCCTCCCGCGCCCTTTTTCTTTACAGCAGCCCTCGAATAACCGGCACCAAAGCCGCCGCTGCCGCTGCATGGACCGCGGGCCCCGGCAGACCCTGCGCCGCCTGCGCTTGCAATGGCGGAAAGGCCATGCCACGCGCGCCTTCGGCGCGGGCATGATCAGAGGCCATAACTTCAACATAGGCTGTCACCCTCGGCTGCAGCGCCGCCACCATCCCGGCGTGAATCAGAGGCGGATCAGCCATGGGATCAGTCACCAGATTGGGCGGCGGCGGATGCATCCCCAGCCACAACAGCACCACCGGACGTGAAAGACGGTCCAAGAGCGTCACCATCCGCGCGACCCAAGCCGCCTGCAACTCTGCGACCACCAGCCCGAACCGATCCGGCGAGACGTCCGCCAAGCTGCGCGTCAGGTGCCGGGTAAAGGCGAATTCGGTGAAATCCACCTCGGGATACAGCGCCTGCAGCGCGGGCGAGGCGCGCAGGAACCGATCATTGCGGCGTGGATGCACCGCATAAAGCCGGTTCGACAGGTTCAGTGCCCCGGTCACCTGCACCACCGTCACCGCCGCCCTGCAGGTCAGGTCCAAGGTCGCTGGATCGTTCAGATAGGCATCCGGCCCCGCCTGCAAACAGCCAAAGTTGACCGACGGCACGCCAAGCGCCGCCTCGACGAGCGCGGGGAACGGGTCGCGCAGGAACTTGCCATAGGTTTCCGTCCCTCCCAGAAAGGCGACATGATCCCCGGACAGGTCCCGCCTTGGCCCCCGGAACAAAAGCCGCGACCTGCCATAGCGACAGGGAAAGTAATGCAGCGGGCCGTCGCCCGCCTGTTCATAGGCCATCACACCCACCCATTTCTGTCTTCACCCGCGCCAAGCCTTGCCCGTCCCGCCTTAACGACAGGTGAAAGCGCGAGTTTTCACGATCTTCGCGCCCTTGCGCTGGCGGCACAGGCGCGTAAGGTCTGCTGCAAGTGCAGCAAAGGGGGCCATCATGGCGGATATCCAGACGGTGGGCATCGTCGGCGCGGGGCAGATGGGCAATGGCATTGCCCATGTCTTTGCGCTGTCAGGCTATGACGTGCTGCTGAACGACATCAGCCAGACCTCTTTGGACAAGGCCATTGCCACCATCGACAAGAATCTTGAACGCCAAGTCAGCCGGGGCAAGATCGGGGCCGAGGTCAAGGCGGCGGCTCTTGCCCGCATCCGCACCACGCTGACGCTGGCCGACCTTGGCAAAACCGATCTGATCATCGAAGCCGCCACCGAACGCGAGACCGTGAAACAGGCGATCTTTGCCGATCTGTTGCCGCATCTGAAACCCTCGACGATCCTGACCTCGAACACCTCGTCGATCTCGATCACGCGACTGGCCAGCCGGACAGATCGGCCGGAAAAGTTCATGGGGTTTCATTTCATGAACCCCGTTCCGGTGATGCAACTGGTCGAGTTGATCCGGGGCATCGCCACCGATCAGGACACCTGGGACAGCCTGCACGCGGTGGTGAAAAAGCTGGGCAAGACTGCGGCCAGCGCCGAGGATTTCCCCGCCTTCATCGTCAACCGCATCCTGATGCCGATGATCAACGAGGCGGTTTATACGCTGTACGAAGGCGTGGGCTCGGTGAAGTCCATCGACGAGTCGCTGAAATTGGGCGCCAACCACCCGATGGGGCCTTTGGAGTTGGCGGATTTCATCGGGCTCGACACCTGCCTTGCCATCATGAACGTGCTGCATGACGGGCTGGCGGATACCAAATACCGGCCCTGTCCCTTGCTGACGAAATATGTCGAGGCCGGTTGGCTGGGCCGCAAGACACAGCGCGGATTCTATGATTACCGGGGCGAGGTGCCGGTTCCGACGCGGTGAAATCAGGCGTGAAGTTGTTGCAAGCCTCCGTAGTCCCCGCCGACGCCAATGATCGTGCGACCGTCGAAAGGCTGATCCAGCTTTACCTCTACGACATGGCCGCCGATCAGCCCTTCGCAATCGGGGATGATGGGACCTATCAATACGATCTCTTGGATCAGTTCTGGGAGCACCCTTACCTTATTCGGGTGGCCGATGAACTGGCGGGCTTCGCTCTGGTGATCGACGGATGCCCGATCACTGGACACACCCCCTGCTGGTTCATGGCCGAGTTCTTCGTTCTTAGAACCTTCCGCCGCCGCTCTGTCGGGAGGGGGGCGCTGAAGTCGCTTCTGGCCCGGCACAAGGGGGATTGGCACATTGCGTCGCAGAGCACGAACTCAACCGCTGGCCAATTCTGGTCCAAAGTGACGGATACGGACAGGACAGAGTACGCTGCGCAGTTTGATGGCGCGGACTGGACAGTCAGGTCGTTCGTCTCGAAGTGAACCCCCGGTGAAGGGGACCTACTTCCTCAAAGCCAGCGTATGCTCCCTGAGCCACGCCAAGAACCCCCTCGGGTTGCCTTCCCAGTCTTTCAGGACCGAGGCCGGGATCGGTGCGCCAATCACCGGGCGCGTCGGCTTGAACAGGCAGCGCTTGATTTCATAGAGCAAAAGCCCCTGCCGGATCGTATCGGACACCTGATTGGCGATCTGGAACAGGCGAGAGTTCTGGCCGGGGAAGTACACTGGCAGAATCGTCGCCCCGGATGACCGCACGATCTTATGCGTGAACACGTTCCATTCAGCCTCAACCGCCGGGCCCCACCAGCCCTCGGACATCGCGACCTTGCCAGCGGGGAACAGGATGATCACCCCTCCGGCTTTCAGGTGCTTCATCGTGTCGTCGCGCATCTGCAGGCCCAATTCCCGGGCGTTATCCTCATGCGGGAAGGGCACGGGGATCATGAACTCTTCGACCTCGGGGATGCCGGTCAGCAAGGACCGGGTCAGAATCTTGAAATCAGACCGCACGCGGTTGACCATTTCGGCCAGCACCATGCCATCCACCAGACCCGATGGATGATTTGACACCACCACCAAGGGCCCGGTTTTCGGGATCAACGCAATTTCTTCGGGCGGGGTCTGGATGGTGATGCCCATATGGCGGATCGCCTTGGGCCAGAACGGGGCCCCCATCGGCGCGCCCGATTGTTCAAACTTCCGAATCAGGCGCAGCAAGGTCACCTTGGCACTGGCCCATTCAATCGCGCGAATGCTCCCGGCCTTAAACGGATTCTTAAATGTTCCGGCATAGGACAGGCGGCGCATATCATAGGTGCGGCCATCCGGCTTGGAAACGGCGCTGGCAACAACCTCTGTCTGCGGAGTGTCGGTCACGTGAAAGATGCCTTTGCCGGAAACTCGGGTCTCAGTAGTCTTCGCCAAAGCGGTTTGCAACAAGGGCCTCCAGCGCATCTGCCAGCTTATCTGCCTCCGCCCCGCTGGTTTCAACCTCGATCGACGTCCCGCGCGACGCGGCGAGCATCAAAAGCCCCATGATCGAATCGCCTGACACCCGCATTCCGTCTTTACTGACAGCCGCCTGCGCATCATGACCTTCTACCACCTCGACGAACTTGGCCGAAGCGCGGGCATGCAGGCCCTTTTCGTTCACGATGCGAAAAATGCGCGCGCTCATGGTCGGCCTCGTCTGCCCTGCGCCGCGATCTCAGGCCCCAGAGCCAAGATCGAGACTGTTGATGTATTTCCGCCCCGCATCCAAGGCGGCAGCGACGGCGTCGGGAACCGGTAGGTCACGCGATTTGGCCAGTTTGATCAACATTGGCAGGTTTGCACCATAAATGATGCGTCGATCTTGCCCACAACACGCCATCAGCGACAGGTTTGACGGCGAGCCGCCAAACATGTCGGTTACAACAACAACCCCTGCCCCGCTGTCCACCTGATCGGCGGCATCGCAGATCTCCGCCTGTTTGGCGGACCGGTCATGCTCATCCTCGATGGCGATGGCTCGCATGGCGGTTTGTTTGCCCACGACGTGCTCGACAGCGGCAAGGTATTCCTTGGCCAATCCGCCATGCGCAACGATCACGATACCGATCACGTGCTTACCCCGATACCGGCGGCTGCACCGCTGCCGCCCTGCGTTCCAGTTCCCGATGACGTTTTGACACTGCCCAGCCGGCATCTGCAAGGGAATTGCCCAACATTTCCACCATTGCGACTGATCGGTGTTGCCCGCCGGTACAGCCAAAGCCGATGCTGAGGTAGCTTTTGCCTTCGGCGACCGTGGCGGGCAGCACCATCTGCACCAATCCTGATACGCGATCAAAGAAGTCAACAAACCGCGGGTCAGCGATAATGTGATCCACCACTGCACCGTTGCGCCCATCCAGATCGCGCAAACCGGGCACCCAATGTGGGTTTTGCAAAAAGCGCACGTCGAACACGAAATCGAGCCCGCGTGGCAAGCCGCGCTTGTAGCTGAAGGATTGCACCGAAACAGAAAGGTTGTGGCCTTTGGTGCGGTCAAACCAGCGCGCAATCTCCGCGCGCAGGTCATGGGGCGACATGTCGGTTGTGTCGATCAGATGATCAGCTCGCGCGCGGATCGGGGCAAGCAGATCCGTCTCGCGCAATACGCCGTCCTCGGGCGTTTCATCGGCGGCCATCGGATGGCGGCGGCGGGTCTGCGAATAGCGCCGGATCAGTTCGGCGGGCGCGCAATCAAGATAAAGCACGGCCAGCGCCACACGTGGCTCACGGGTCAGGCTGTCGATCAGTTCGATCAGCGAGGTCACATGGAAATCCCGGTTGCGAATATCCAGCCCCAGCGCGATGGGCCTTTCCAAGGGCGGACCGTCGATCAACCGGGGAATCAGCGACAGCGGCAGATTGTCGATGGTTTCGTAGCCGATGTCCTCGAGCGCATGGATTGCCGTGGACCGTCCCGCCCCGGAAGGGCCGGTCACAAACACGAGGCTGTGGCCATCCGTCAAACGGACCATGACAAAGCGCTTTCTATGCAGATTCGGGCGGTCTAAGCTTTCCGTCCAGACTTGAGATGGTGCAAAAGGACTGCAGGAAAATGGGGGGATGGCACAGAATGCACAAGTGTGATCGTCCGTCCGCAGAACGTGATGCTCCGTAAGGGGGGCAAGCGCTGTGCTTCCGTCTGGTCTAAGTCCACGGCCAATACCAATGGCGATGCCTCCAGCGGGTCGGCGTGCAGGATACCCACACCCCATGCCTCGATCAAACCGCGCAAGGCGGGCGGGCAGGTGGCGATGAGGTGATCGCCCTGTGCGGTCAAGATCGTGCGGTCATCCGCCACCAAACGCGCGCCCAGCGCCATCAGCGAGAGCGCCATAGCAGATTTTCCGGTGCCGGACGCGCCAAGGATCAACACCCCCCGCCCTTGAAGGTCCACGCAACTGGCATGAACGATCTGTCTGTCAGCGTCGCCCGTCACGCCAGTTCAGACCGGCAGACCGACGACAAAGCGCGCACCCAAGGGATCGGAGCTGCTGTCGGCATGGGTCGGGCGGATGTTTTCCGCCCAGATTACGCCGCCATGCGCCTCGACAATCTGGCGCGAGATGGCAAGCCCAAGGCCTGAGTGATTGCCGAACTGGCCTTGCGGGCGTTCGGAATAGAAGCGCTTGAACACCTTCGTCAGCGCCTGTTCCGGAATGCCCGGCCCAGTATCTTCGACCACGATCAGCACGCGATTATCCCGCCGCCGTGCCCAGACCCGCACCGCATCACCGTCTTCACAAAAGCTGATGGCATTGGTGATCAGGTTGACAAACACCTGCGCCAACCGCGCCTCAAGCCCCGTGATCATCACCGGATCGGACGGGAAGTCGGTAATGAATTCCACACCCTTTTCACCCGCCTGTTTGCCCAGATACTCTGACAGGTTCGTGAGTGTCTTAACCATGTTGAACGCTTCGGCGTCCTCTTTGACCAATTCGCTGTCCAGGCGTGAGGCGTTGGAGATGTCGCTGACCAGTCGGTCCAGCCGCCGCACGTCATGTTCGATGACCTCCAGCAGCTTTTCCTTTTGATCGTCGCGCTTGGCAAAACGCAGCGTCCCCACGGCAGATCGCAGGCTGGCCAGCGGGTTCTTGATTTCATGCGCCACATCGGCCGCGAATTGTTCATTCGCGTCGATCCGGTCATAAAGTGCCGCAACCATGCCCCGCAACGCGACGGACAAACGCCCGATCTCATCGGGGCGCGCGGCCAGATCGGGAATGCGGATGCGGCCGGGTGCAGTCTTGCGCCCATCGCGGTCGCGGCCCAATTCGGCGGCCGCAGCGAGATCGGACAATGGGTTGGCGATGGTCGAAGCCAGCACCAGCGACAGGCCAAAGCTGACCGCCAGCGCGACAAGGAACATCTGCAACACCTGTTCACGCTCATAGCGGACCAGACGGTCAATTTCACCTGCGGCAGAGGCCATGCCGACGACGGCCATGATCTGGCCCTCTGTCACCACAGGGGTGGCCACCGAAAAGATCGCTGCGCCGTCGGGTCCGCGCCCCGAGGTCACCATCGTCTCTCCCTGCATGGCCTGCGCCAACAGCACGCGGATCGGGGGTTCGGCATCATAGGCAGCCAAAGGCACAGTCTTGGCAAAGGGGCGGGACACCAGCGCCCAGATTGCGCCCAGCCCGTCGGTGATCGGCGTGCTGCGTTCGGACGGCGCATCCTCGCGCGGGGCACCGCTGCGCGCGGCCAAGATGGCGCCTTGCTGGTCAAACACGATGACCTCACCGCCCGAGGCGATATCCAAGCGATCCAGCGTCGTGGCCATGGTTGCGGCATCGGCAGCCCCCGACGCCTCAATCACATCGGCGACCAGAAGGGCTTCATTCAGCAGACCTTGTTCGCGCTGCAACACCAGACTGTCGCGCAAGGGGTTCAGGAACAGCACGCCAACCACCAGCACCACCAGCGCCAGAAGGTTGAACAACACGATCTTGCGCGCCAATGGGGAATCTTTCAGCGCCAGCCAACCGCGCCGATCCTTTTCCTGCCGCAACGTCGCATCGGCCATGCCATCGGGCTGCACCCAGTCATCGCCCAAGAGCAACTCACCGCTGCGGGCGGGTGGCGGTTCCGTCGCCATGCGGGGAAGCGCGGTCATTCTTCGTTATAGCGGTAGCCGATGCCATACAGCGTCTCGATCGCCGAAAACTCGGTGTCGACGCTGCGCATCTTCTTGCGCAACCGCTTGATGTGGCTGTCGATGGTGCGGTCATCGACATAAACCTGATCGTCATAGGCCACGTCCATCAACTGATCGCGGCTTTTCACGAAACCGGGGCGTTGTGCCAGCGCTTGCAACAGCATGAATTCCGTCACGGTCAGCGCGACATCCTGCCCTTTCCACAGCACCGAATGGCGCAGTGGGTCCATCCGCAGATTGCCGCGTTCCATGATCTTGGTTTCTTCGGTGGTGGCGACTTCGCCCGTCGCAATCGCCTCTTGCCGCCGTAAGAGGGCGCGAATGCGTTCCACCAGCAGGCGTTGCGAGAAAGGCTTTTTAACGTAGTCATCCGCCCCCATCCGCAGGCCAAGGACTTCGTCGATCTCATCATCCTTTGAGGTCAGAAAGATCACCGGCATCGTGGTTTTCTGCCGCAAGCGTTGCAGCAGGTCCATGCCATCCATACGCGGCATCTTGATGTCCAGCACCGCCATATCCGGCAAGCGCCGGTTAAAGGCATCCAGCGCCGATTGACCATCGTTGTAAGTTTCGACCTCGAACCCTTCGGCCTCGAGCGTCATGGCCACCGACGTCAGGATATTCCTGTCATCATCGACCAACGCGATCCTTGCCATCCCTGCACCCTTTACTGCCCAATTATCTTTTTAGGTATGATCCGGCTTCCTGCCCAAGGAATCAACCGGAATGTGCGAATCGGTGTCGTGTGCGCCACCAAACCGTCGTGAAATTATCAAAAGATTGACCAAAATGCCGCAGTCTCGCACCGATTCGGGAAATGGTTGCGCTAAACCCAGGATGGTTGCGCTAACGGAGGCAAGACAACCTGTTCCTGTTTTCCCAACCCGTGTTATAGCCTTTGCGTGGCACCGCTTCGCGTATTTCGGCGGCTCTGGTGCCTGTAACCCATTGGCCCGGGTTACGGTTTGGGACTGACAGCACCGGCTGCGATGCCGGTATCAGGAGCTTGCATATGACGAACGGTCGCGTGAATTCCGCGCACGAACTTGCACATCAAGGCATCACCGGTCTGGGGAACGTCGATTACAACAGCCTGGAGCCCGCCCTGATCGAAGCGGCGGTCCAGCGCGGCGAGGGCAAGTTGGGCCTGGGCGGTGCCTTCCTTGTGTCCACCGGGCAATTCACCGGCCGCTCGCCCAAGGACAAACACGTTGTCCGCACGGCCTCGGTCGAAAAGACCATCTGGTGGGAAAACAACGCCGCGCAATCGCCCGAAGGCTTTGAGCGTCTGTATCAAGACATGCTCGCCCATATGCAGGGGCGCGATTATTTTGTGCAGGACCTCTATGCGGGTGCTGATCCGCTGCACCGTCTGGATGTGCGCGTCGTCACTGAATTGGCGTGGCACGGTCTGTTCATCCGCCACCTGCTGCGCCGTCCGGCGGCGGCTGAGTTGGATCGCTTTGTTCCCGAATGGACCATCATCAATTGCCCGTCGTTCAAGGCCGATCCTGTCCGTCATAACTGCCGGTCGGAAACCATCATCACGATGAACTTCGACCGCAAGCTGATCCTGATCGCCAATACGGCCTATGCGGGTGAGAACAAGAAATCCGTTTTCACCCTGCTGAACTACCTTCTGCCGGAAAAAGGCGTGATGCCGATGCACTGTTCGGCCAACCACGCCATCGGCAATCCGGTCGATACGGCGGTGTTCTTTGGCCTGTCGGGCACCGGCAAGACCACGCTGTCGGCCAGCCCGGACCGCACGCTGATCGGCGATGATGAGCATGGCTGGTCGGATCGCGGCACGTTCAACTTCGAAGGCGGCTGCTACGCCAAGACCATCAACCTCAACCCAGAAGCCGAGCCTGAGATTTACCGCACCACCCACACCTTCGGGACGGTGGTGGAAAACATGGTGTTTGACCCGGAAACGCTGGTTCTGGACTTTGACGACGACAGCCTGACCGCCAACACCCGCTGCGCCTATCCGCTGGAGCAAATCTCCAACGCCTCGGCCTCGGGTCTTGGGGGGCATCCGAAGAACATCGTGATGCTGACCTGCGATGCCTTTGGCGTGCTGCCACCCATCGCGCGGCTGACCCCGGCGCAGGCGATGTATCACTTCCTGTCGGGCTTCACCTCCAAGGTGGCCGGGACCGAGCGTGGCGTGACTGAACCCACGCCGACGTTCAGCACCTGCTTCGGCG
>JAIYDR010000353.1 GCA_027487395.1 Rhodobacter sp.
ACTCATTATCTGTCAACCTAGAATCGAAAAATACAACTTAAAGACAACCGAAAAACGAAATTGAGTCAAGTCTGGTGTTTTTCATCAAAGAAGCCGCCCTTTGGAGACCGCCCCCAAAGCACCTACAAAATGCCACGCAAAAAGGTAGGCCAAGATGAAACCCCCGTTCACGTCCGGGCGCCGTTCCCTCTCCCCGGCGAGGAAGAGGGCCAGAGTGAGGGGGCATCGACCCAGAACAGCTGCCCCCCCCTACCGCTTCACGCTCGCCGTCACATAGTTCACCGACAGATCGCGGGCCGACAGGCTCCAGCGCCACGAGACCGGGTTGAACACCATCCCTTTGCGATCCACGGGATCAAGGCCCGCTTGCCGGATCAGATCGTAAAGCTCATCCGGGGTGATGAACTTCTTCCAGTCATGCGTGCCCTTGGGCAGCCAGCGCATCACATGCTCTGCCCCGATGATCGCCATCAGGAACGACTTCGGGTTGCGGTTGAGGGTAGAGCAGATCATCAGCCCCCCCGGTTTCAGCAGGGTCTGGCAGGCGGTCAGATAGGCCAGCGGGTCCGAGACATGCTCTACCACCTCCATGTTCAGCACCACGTCGAACTGCTCACCCGCTGCCGCCATCGCTTCGGCGGTGGTGTGCCGGTAGTCGATGGTCAGGCCCGACTGTTCGGCGTGCAGCCGTGCCACGGGAATGTTGCGCGGCGCGGCATCGGCCCCCACCACCTCGGCCCCCAGACGCGCCATCGGTTCGGCCAACAGCCCACCACCACAGCCGATGTCCAACAGACGCAGGCCCTTGAACGGCAAGGCTTGCGTCAGGTCCCGGTCAAACTCCGCCGCGATCTGGCTGGTGATGTAATCAAGCCGACATGGGTTCAGCATATGCAGAGGTTTGAACTTGCCGTTCGGGTCCCACCATTCGGCGGCCATCGCCTCAAATTTAGCGACTTCGGCGGGGTCGACGGTGGTCAGCGCGGTCATGGAGTCAGATTCCTTCCGTTTGCCTTTGGCGGCAGGGCGTTTCGCGTTATATAGGACTGTCATGGAAACAAGATCAGGCCAAAAGCGCGCAGTCGAATACCTTTACCCGCCGATCGATCCCTTCGATCAGCGCATCATCGATGTTATGCCGCTGGAGGACGGGGGCAAGGTCGGGACTGGCCACCGCGTCTATGTCGAACAATGCGGCAATCCGGCAGGCATCCCCGTCATTGTGCTGCATGGCGGGCCAGGGGGCGGCTGCAGCCCGGCGATGCGGCGCTATTTCGACCCTGCGGTCTACCGGATCGTGCTTTTCGACCAACGCGGCTGCGGGCGGTCGCGGCCACATGCCTCGGTCACTGACAACACGACATGGCATCTGGTCGAGGATATCGAGACCATCCGCCGCACCTTGGGGATCGAGCAATGGATCGCCTTTGGCGGGTCTTGGGGCGCAACGCTGGCACTGGTCTACGCCATCACCCACCCTGACCGCGTGCAACGCCTGATTCTGCGCGGCGTGTTTCTGATGACCAAGACCGAGTTGGACTGGTTCTATGGCGGCGGCGCGGGGGCCTTCTTTCCCGATCATTGGCATCGCTTCGCCCAAGCCATCCCCGAGGCCGAGCGTCACGATCTGATCTCCGCCTATCACCGTCGGCTGTTCTGCGGCAATCTGATGGAGGAAACCCGTTACGCCCGCCTCTGGGCGAATTGGGAAAACGCGCTGGCGTCGATCCACAATGACGGCCCGATGGGGGAAAGCCCCGCCGATTATGCCCGTGCCTTTTCGCGGCTGGAAAATTACTATTTCCAGAACAATGGGTTCCTGCCCTCGGACGGCTGGATTTTGGACAACCGCCACCGGATCAGCCATATCCCCTGCACCATCGTGCAAGGCCGCTATGACATGGTCTGCCCGCCGATTTCCGCCTGGAAACTGGCACATGGCTGGGCATCTTGCGATCTGCGCCTGATCGGTATGGCCGGACACGCACTGTCCGAACCCGGCATCAGTGAGGCGTTGGTCCGTGTGATGGACAGTCTGCGGCCCTAGACCGCGCTGAAACCGCCATCCACGAACAACTGCGCCCCGGTGACAAAATCCGCCTCATCCGAGGCCAAGAACAGCGCCGCTCGTGCGATATCCTCGGGCTGACCGAACCGCCCCTGCGCCGCCTTGATCGCGGCATCTGACACATCAACGCCCTGCGCGGTCAGCTCTTTTACCTCACGCTGGCCATGCGGCGTGTCGATGAAGCCGGGGCAGACCGCATTGCAACGGATACCCCGGTCGCGGAACTCCACCGCGATGGCGCGGGCGAACATGTGGCAAGCGCCCTTGGTGGCATCATAAAGCACTTCCATCGGGGTGGCATAAACCGCCGAAATCGAAGAGGTGCAGACGATGGCACCTTTGCCCTGCGCCAGCATCTGCGGTAGCACGGCGCGGGTCATCAGATACATCGACTTCACATTGACGTCGAACAGGAAGTCCCAATCCGCCTCTTCCGTTTCCAAGAAGGGCTTGATGACGATGGTGCCCGCGTGGTTGAACAGCACGTTCACGGGCCCAAGCGCCGCAGTCACCGCAGCCACTGCCGCGTCCACCTGATCCTTCTTGGACACATCGGCAGCGGCAAAGGTCACGCGATACCCGGCGGCGGCCAGGTCTTCCGCCAAAGCCTGCCCTGCGGCGGCGTTGCGGTCGATAATGCCCACCGCGGCACCCTCTGCCGCAAACAGGCGCGCCGCAGCCGCACCGCAGCCCGTCGCCCCGCCCGAAATGATCGCCACCTTGCCGTGCAGCCGTCCGGTCATCGCCAATCCCTCCTGTTTTGCGGCAGCTTAACAGGCCGCGGCACAGCCTCAACCGCCCAGACGCGACAGAGCCCAAGCCGCCGCATCAGCCACGGTGGGATCAGGGTCAGCCGTCAACCCCGCCGCCACTGGGGCGAGCGCGGGCAAGCCGGAATTGCCAATCGCATAGAGCACGTTGCGCACAAACCGGTCCCGTCCGATGCGCTTGATCGGGCTGCCCGCAAAGCGCGCACGAAAGGCCACATCATCCAGCGCGGCAAGCTCTGCCAATTCCGGCGCCCCGACGCGCGGCTGATAGCCGATGTCCTGCGCGGCGGCGGCGAACTTGTTCCACGGGCAGGCGGCAAGGCAATCGTCACAGCCATAAATCCGATTGCCCATCAGCGCGCGCAACTCCGGTGCCACCGGGCCTTTATGCTCGATCGTCAAATAGGAAATGCAGCGCCTTGCATCCAATTGATAAGGCGCGGGGAAGGCATCGGTCGGGCAAGCGGTCAGACAGGCGGTGCAACTGCCGCAATGGCTGATTTCGGGCGCATCCTTGGGCAGGTCCAGCGTGGTGAAAATCGCGCCAAGGAAAAACCAGTTTCCCAAGTCGCGTGAGAGCAGGTTGGTATGCTTGCCCTGCCAGCCCAAGCCCGCCGCCTGCGCCAAGGGCTTTTCCATCACCGGCGCGGTATCGACAAAGACCTTGATCTCTGCCGCTTCACCCGCCTTTGCAGCCTCATCCATCAGCCAGCGCCCCAGCCGTTTCAGCCGCCGCTTGACCAGATCATGGTAATCCTTGCCTTGGGCATAGACGGAAACCGCCGCACGGTCCGGCATCGCCAACACATCGCGCGGGTCAGCCTTTGGCGTATAGATCTCCGCCAGCATGATCACGGACCGCGACGCAGGCCACAACGCCGCTGCAGACCCGCGCCACTCCAACCGATCCGCCATCCACGCCATCTGGCCATGATGCCCTGCCGCCAGCCATTCGGCCAAGCGCTTCGCTGTGTCCGGTGTCGCATCCGGCGCACAGATGCCCATCGCCGAAAACCCCTCGGCCAGCGCCTGCGCATGCAAGGCGTCCTTCAGGGTCTTGGGCATCTTCTTCTTTTCTCAGATATCCTCAGGGGGTGTCGACGCAAGGCGACGGGGGGCAGACAGCCCCCCTCAGGATTCTCGCAGAAAATCCGATCAGAAATCCAGATCGGCATAATGGGCGGGTGGCGGAAAGCCCGGGACCTGATCGGCCAGCAGGGTCCGGAAAGACGGGCGCGATTTGATCTTGGCGTACCAGTCCTTGACCGTGGCAGAGCGATGCCAATCGACGTCACTGATGTAATCCAAACACGACAGATGCGCCGCCGCCGTGAAATCGGCCAGCGTCATCTGGTCGCCCGCCAGCCAGCGCCGTTGGTCAAGGATCCAGGTCATGTAATCCAGATGAAACTTGATCCGCACGGCCCCCTGCTTGATCGCTTTGCTGTCGGGATAGCCCTGCCCCATCACCTTTTTGTTGATCCGCTCATAGAGCAGTTTCGAAGTGACATCGGCATGGAACTTATCATCAAACCATGCACAGAGCCGCCGCACCTCATAGCGTTGATCCGGATCGCGCGGCATGAGGGCGGGTTGCGGCACGGTTTCTTCCAGCCATTCGCAGATGGCCTGACTTTCCGACATCACCCGGTTTTCAACCTTGAGGATCGGCACCTTGCCTGCCGGATTGCGGCGCAGGAAATCGGGGCTGGGTTCCCAATAACGCTCTTCGACCAATTCCACCTCAAGGCGCTTTTCGGCCAGCGTCAACCGCACCTTGCGGCAGTAGGGAGAGAGCGGGAAGTGGTAAAGGCGGATCATGCGGCGGTCATCCGGTCCATGCGTTTCCTTGTCAATGCCGCGCGGACGCGACGATTTCAATCCCGCATGGTCTCATTCCTGAAAACAGGCCGCCCGCCCATCCGCAAGGATGGTATCCGCACCACTGATGATCTGCTTGGTGCGGCGGCGCACAAAGCTCGAGGGTTCGCTGGCCGACCGCCCCTTGGGGTCCGGCAGCACCGCCGCAAGCCGCGCCGCCTGAGTGGGCGACAGATCGCGCGCAGAGACACCGAAGTGATGCTTTGCCGCTGCCTCGACGCCAAACACGCCCTCATCGAATTCCGCGACGTTCAGATATACCTCAAGGATACGCCGCTTGGACCAGACCAGCTCGATCACCGGGGTCAACAGCGCCTCGGCGGCCTTTCGCACCCAGTTGCGGTCATGCCAAAGAAAGACATTTTTCACCATCTGCTGGGTGATGGTGGATGCCCCTCGGTTCGATCCTTCATTGATTGCCTCGCGGATGGCGGCCATGTCAAAACCCCAATGCAGACAAAAATTCGCATCCTCCGCCGCCACCGCCGCGCGGGCCATGTCGGGCGCGATGTCGTCAAAGCTGACCCAATCCTTTTCCACACCACCAAGTCGGATGCTTTCCGACAGGATGTAGAGATTGGTCGGCACCGGGACAAAGCTGTAGAGCAGGATCAAGACCGCGAAAAAGCCAAGCACAGCCTGCGTCACCCGCTTGAACCAGAACACCCCCCGACGCCATCCCCGGCGCGGCACGGCATTGGGTTGTGCCGCTGCTGCATCTGCGACGGCGCCCTTTTCCGGCGCATCCTTTTGTGGCGCGGCCTTCTTGCGGCTTTTGGAGGGGGGCTTTTCGGTCATGTCGGTGACATAGTCACAATGCGCGCCAAAGGGTCAAGCCCGCAGGAGTTGCGACTTTGCGCGTGGACGGATTCGGGTTATGATTTGGCATGCAAACACATCTGGTCGAATTGTCAGAAGAAACCGAACTCTGGGCCAAAGCGCGCGCCGAGGCTGAGGGGTTTTTGACCTTGTCAGATTATGTGGCATCGCTGGTGCAACAGCAAAAGGATGCCGAGCATTTGCGCGCAGCACTTGTTGCGGCAGACCCTGTGCCGTTGGCGGCGTTTGATGATGGCTTTTTCGCGGCGCTCGACAAGATTGCCACGAACGCCGCTTGATGGCACCGCTTGCGGCAGACGCGAAGCGGGACGCAACCGAAATAGCCGAACACTATCGTCGTGAAGCTGGTCGCGAGGTCGCCCAGAGATTTTCCGCAGCCTTGCGTGCAGCACTAGGAAACTTACGCGAACATCCTGAGATTGGGTCGCCTCGCTTTGCCGCTTTGACCGGACTTGTGGGGTTGCGGACTTGGCCGATCATCGGTTTCCCCTACCTGATTTTCTACCGCACCTTGGGGGATGAGGTCTTCATCCTGCGTATCCTCCACACCGCGCGCGATGTGCCAGCCCGTCTGCACGGCACAAGGTCGATCCCTTAGACTTTTCACCCCACCGGTTTTGCGCTAGTTTCTTCTCATGAACACGGTCGTCGTCGAATTGCCGGACGAAACTGACGCCTGGGCGAAAGCCAAGGCCGAGGCTGAGGGGTTTTTGACCCTATCGGATTACATGGCCCACTTGGTCCAACAGCAGAAAGACATCGAAACCCTCCGCGCCAAGCTGATGCTGGGCATGGAGGGGGAGGGCATCCCCATAGAGAAGGTCAACGAACGGATGCGCGCTTTGTTGGTCGCGAAAACGGCATGACAGAGTTACGGGTCAGCCCTGCAGCGCTGGCCGATTTGGAAGACTTGACCTTGCACTATCTTGATGTGGCAGGACTCTTGGTGGCAGGGCGTTTCAACGATGCTTGGCTGGACGCACAGGTCTTGCTTGGTGAACACCCCCTTGCCGGGTCCGGGCGGGTTGGTGCTTTGGTTGGAAACCCAGACCTACGGGCGCTGCCGTTTCGGGGTTTCCCCTACCTGATCTTCTACCGTACCTTGGGGGATGAGGTTTTCATCCTGCGCATCCTGCATACCGCGCGCGACATCCCGGCCAGTCTGCGCCCCTAAGCAGCGCCCATGAAAAAGGCCCCCGCAGGGGCCTTTTCCAAGGTGTGTCCAACAATCACTCTGCCGGGACTTTCTGCGCTTCATCTGACAGCGGGTGCGGCAGGCGGCTGAGCATTTCCTTGGGGCAGACTTGCAGGAAGTTGCGCTTTTCAACCTCCCAATCCGCCAGAATGCGGGCACC
>JAIYDR010000105.1 GCA_027487395.1 Rhodobacter sp.
GCTGAGGTGATGGAAGAGGCGGTGAAATGGTTCCGCCTGCAACTGAAAACCTCTGCCGCTGCCGAGGCCCGCGCCTATCTGGAAAAGCGCCGTCTGTCGCCTGCGGCACAAGAGCGGTGGGAAATCGGCTTTGCGCCGGACCAACGCCAAGGCCTGTTCCATGCCCTGACGCAAAAGGGCATCGCACCCGATCTGATCGTCGATGCCGGGGTTTGTGCCAAGCCGGATGACGGCGGGCCGCCCTATGACCGGTTCCGGGGCCGCATCATATTTCCGATCCGCGACGGGCGCGGCAAGGCCATCTCGCTTGGCGGGCGCTCCATGGACCCCAATGCGCGGGCGAAATACCTGAACGGGCCGGAAACCGACCTGTTCGACAAAGGCCGGTCCCTGTTCAACCAAGCCCCCGCGCGCGAGGCTGCAGGCAAGGGTCTGCCCCTGATCGTGGCCGAAGGCTATATGGACGTGATCGCCCTCTCTGAGGCGGGGTTCAAGGCCGCCGTCGCCCCTTTGGGCACGGCCGTGACCGAGGACCAGCTTCGCCTGCTCTGGAAGATCGCCGATGAGCCGATCATCGCGCTGGATGGCGATGCGGCGGGCATCCGTGCCGCGTTGCGGGTGATCGATCTGTCGCTGCCGCTGCTCGAGGCCGGCAAAGCCCTGCGCTTTGCCATCCTGCCCGGTGGGATGGACCCCGATGACCTGATCAAGGCCCAAGGCCCCGCCGCCATGCAAAAGGTGCTGGATGAGGCGCAGCCGATGGTCAGTCTGCTGTGGCGGCGGGAAACCGAGGGCAAGGTTTTCGACAGCCCCGAACGCAAGGCGGCACTGGACAAGAAACTGCGCGCCACCCTGTCCAAGATCGCCGACCCCTCCATCCGCAGCCATTACGGCGAGGATATCAAGGCGCTGCGGCTGAAACTCTTTGGCCGCGAAGCGCAGCCTTTCAAGGAATGGAAACCGCGTGGCCCCGTGCGCGCGCAGGGACGCTTTGCCCCCCGCTTTGACCCGCTGCGCGACAACCTGCCGCCCACAGCCTCGACCAAGGCATCGCTCTTGGGCCTGGGAGAGGATGCCCTGTCCGAAGTGCTGCGCGAAAAGGTGATACTCGCCACACTGGTCAGCCGGCCCGAGATGATCGCCCAATTCGAAAGCCAACTCGACCGCACCGATTTTGTCGGCCCCGGCCATGCCCGTCTGCGCGACCTGTTGCTGACCCATCCCGACGCGCCCGATCTGCGCGCCTTGGCGGCGGAACATCTGCCGGGGGTGGTCGATGCCCTGATGGCGGAACCCCATGTCCGCAACGCCCCCGGCCTGACCGACCCGGACCCCGCAAAAGCCGAGTTCGCGGTGGCGCAAGACCTGTTCTTGTTGCAGGCCGAACGTGGGCGACGGCGCGAGATTGAAGAGGCGGCGTTGGATATCGAAGGTGTCGTGGATGAGGGCCTGACATGGCGTCTGCGCAAGGCCAATGAGGCCCGCGCCGATGCGCAGCGCGGCCCGAAGGACAAGTCCGGCGAATCAGTCATCGCGCCCAATGGCGTGGCTTTGGACAAGGACGAAATCGCCGCAGCACGCCGGGTGTTCGACTCGATCCGCTTCGAAAAAGGCGGTCGAAACGGTTGATTCGGGCAGGAGATCGAAAAGAATCACCGCACGGTCCCTTCCCCCGCCCGTGATTCGCGTTATTGATTCGTGTTCACTGGGGTTGATTCGTCTGACCCGCCGCCTTACGTCCGGACTCACCCGGTCCAGCCCATCGCAGGAGCGCCCATGGCCCTGAAAGATACCGACGACGCCAAGCCCGACGATCAGGAAGCGGATGTCTCGCTCGACATGAGCCAAGCCGCCGTCAAGAAGATGATGGCCGATGCGCGTGAGCGTGGCTACATCACCATTGAGGCGTTGAACACGGTTCTGCCGCCCGAGCAGGTCAGTTCCGAGCAGATCGAAGACGTGATGTCGATGCTGTCCGAAATGGGCATCAACGTCATCGAGGACGAAGAAGTCGAAGAGGGTGAACCTGCGGGTGAACTGGTCGAGACTGGCACCGGATCACGCGAAGTGGCGGTGGTCGGGGCGACGACCGAAACCCTGGACCGCACAGATGATCCGGTACGGATGTATCTGCGCGAAATGGGGTCGGTCGAGCTGCTGTCCCGCGAGGGCGAGATCGCCATCGCCAAACGGATCGAGGCCGGTCGCAACACCATGATCTTGGGCTTGTGCGAAAGCCCGCTGACCTTTCAGGCGATCACGATCTGGCGCGACGAACTGCTGAGCGAAGACATCCTGTTGCGCGACGTGATCGACCTTGAAGCGACCTTTGGCCGCTCGCTCGATGGCGAAGACGACATGGATGGTCCTGACCTTGACGGAGTGGAACTGCCCGAAGCAAGTTCCCGCCGTGCGTCGGGGTCTGCGGAGCCCGAACTTGATGCCGATGGAAACCCGATCTTCCGTGCCGAAGAGGAGGATGACGAGGACGAAGGCGCCAACATGTCGCTTGCGGCGATGGAAGCCGCGCTGAAGCCCAAGGTTCTGGAAACGCTGGATCTGATCGCGCGCGACTACGCCAAGCTGTCGGAAATGCAGGATTTGCGGATGACCGCGACCCTGTCCGAAAAGGCCCGCTTCACCGCATCAGATGAGGCGGCCTATCAAAAACTGCGGTCTGAAATGGTGGTGTTGGTGAATGAATTGCACCTGCACAACAACCGGATTGAAGCGCTGATCGACCAGCTTTACGGCATCAACCGCAAGATCATGACCATCAACTCGGGCATGGTGAAACTGGCCGATGCCGCGCGGATCAACCGTCAGGAATTCATCGCCGAATATCAGGGCTATGAACTCGACCCCACCTGGGTCGCCCGCATGGCCGCCAAGGTCGGGCGCGGCTGGCAAAGCCTGATGGAGAAATCCCGCGACAAGGTCGAAGAACTGCGCGCCGAAATGGCGTCAGTCGGCCAATATGTCGGCGTGGACATTTCCGAATTCCGCCGCATCGTCAATCAGGTGCAAAAGGGCGAGAAAGAGGCCCGTCAGGCCAAGAAGGAAATGGTCGAGGCCAACCTGCGTCTGGTGATCTCGATCGCCAAGAAATACACCAACCGCGGGCTGCAATTTCTGGATTTGATCCAAGAGGGCAACATCGGCCTGATGAAGGCGGTGGATAAGTTCGAATATCGCCGGGGTTACAAGTTTTCGACCTATGCGACATGGTGGATTCGTCAGGCGATCACCCGCTCGATTGCTGATCAGGCCCGCACCATTCGTATCCCGGTGCATATGA
>JAIYDR010000194.1 GCA_027487395.1 Rhodobacter sp.
CGGGCCTTGTTGAAGGCGGCAAGGCGGGCCAAGACGTCCACACCCACCTGGGCATAAAGGTCAAGCAGATCGACCAGCACCCAGTTTTCGCGGATCAACCCTTCCTCCAGCCGCCAAAAGTCAAGGCTGCGCAGCAACACTTCGCGCCCTGCCGGGGCAATGCCCATCCAACCGTCTTGGCTAAGTGTCAGGCGCATGTTGGGCCAGCCAGTTTCACAGACATACTGCCCTTGCGCAAACCAGTGCGAACTGAGCGCACCCATGGAGTCGAGTTTGCGGTCAGGCATGGCCTGCAAGAAGGGGATTTGGTGCCAGTGGCGAAACCCGGCATTGCCACGCCCTGTGCCGATACCCGCCGGACCATACCAGTTGAAGCGCGGGTGCCAATGGGCCTCAAGCCGCATGATCTTTGGATCGGGGTTTGCCGGGTGGCTGCACAGATCGGTCAGCATGGCCTTCACACGGGCCATCGCCAGAGAGCCGTCGCCCGATGCGCTTAACCCGTCGCCCGTCATGGGTGCGGGTGTGCAAAGATACGCCCCCATTTGTGGTGCCATCGGCCAGACGCCTGCCAGCATCATCAGCTCGGGAATGTCCCAGATCGCCTGCATCTCAACGATCCGCCCGTCTTGCAGCCGGAAGAATTCGTGGTAGCGCATATGCGCCAGATGGCCAGTCGGTCGGATGCCAAGGAACGGTGCCGTGAAGGTGCCCATATAGTTGCCCATGCAGCCCACCCAATCCTGACCTTCCGGCGTCGCTCCGGCGAGGACAATCATATCCCGGCGTTCCAGATCGGGCATGGCCGTCAAAAGCAGTGCAAAAGCGCGGTCGTGCAGCGCATCGGGTCCCGTCAGATCGCCGAAGGGATGACAGAGGTGTAGCTTGGCATCGGGTGAAAAAACCGCCGCCAGTGCCCCACGCAGACTGGCGGCATCCGCCGTGGCCAAAGCCTGTCGCAATGGCGCGATGGTGGCTTTCAGAAGTGCGGCAGTGGTCATTCGGTCTCCAATTCCCGGACAAGCGCCAAAAGGTCGACGCCCATCTGCCCAAAGAGGTGCAGCATGTCGACAAAAACCCAATTCTCGGTGAACTGGTCCCCGTCGCGCCGCCAAAAGTCGATGCCATTATGCCCCATCTTCCGGCCCGAGGCCGCCTGACCCTGATAGGGGCCGGTATGGGTGGCGTGGACCCCAGGCAGGCTGGAAGCGCCGACGAAATCGCCCTCGGCAAAGAGGTTATCAAGATCCCCCACCTTGCGGTCGGGGAAGGCCACCAGCCATGGCTTTTGGTGAAAATCCTCAAACTCGCGCAGGGACAGGCAGGCGCCGATGCCGCCGGGGCCATACCATTTGACATTGGGATGAAAGAACCGGGCCATCCCCATCGACTTAAGGTCTGATTTGTCAAAAGCGTTCAACCCGCCAAAGATGAAAGCGCGAGAATAGGCCAAAAGGTCGTCGGACTTGGCCTGATCCTGTTCTTCCAGCAGCACGCCGTTGCAGCCGGTTGGTGCGGGCCAGACGAACGGCACGCCCTTGGGTTTTGGCAGGGGGGACAGGCCCATCTGTTCCAGCCAGTCCAGAACATCGATCAGCATCTGGATGCGGATGATGCGGCCATCGGCATCGAACTCCATGAATTCGGACCAGCGCAGGCGGCGGATGCCCGGGCGGGCAGGGATGCCCCAGACGGCAGAGGCTTGTTCGCCGTCCAGATAGCCCATGGCGCCCACCCAAGCGCGCCCATCATCTCCGCCCTTGACCGTGCCGTCCGAGCGCCCGCCGATCAGGATATGGGTGATGCGCTCGAGCTTGGGAAACGCGCGGCGCAAGGGGGTCAGATACTGGGCAACAAGGGCCTCGGGGCCTTTGCTCTCTGTCAGGGGGGTGAAGCCCTGCCAGATGACCTCCGGCGAAAGGAATTGCGCGACAGCCGCCGCAATGCCGTCCAATGGGGCCGCATCGCAAGTGGCCAGATACTCTGCCGCGCGGGCCTTGTTGCGTTGATTTTCGGTGCTCATTGCGCTGCCATCCCATAGCCGACATTCTTGTGCCCATAGCGGCGAACACGGATGTTGCATTGCTCGGCATGGCCGACAAAGCCCTCAAGCATGCACAGCCGAGAGCCGTATTCGCCGATCAAACCTGCCGCTTCGTCAGAGGTGATCCGCTGATAGGAATGGGTTTTCAGGAATTTCCCAACCCAAAGCCCACCCGTATAGCGCCCGGCCTTCTTGGTTGGCAGCGTGTGATTGGTGCCGATCACCTTGTCGCCATTGGCCACATTCGTGCGGGCCCCAAGGAACAGCGCGCCATAGCTGTGCATCTTGTCCAGATACCAGTCGTCGCGGTCGGTCATCACCTGCACATGCTCATAGGCCATCTCGTTGGCGACCTGCAGCATCTCGTCATGGCTGTCGCACAAGATCACGTCGCCATAGTCACGCCAACTGACTGCGGCGGTGTCGGCAGTCGGCAGGATTTGCAACAGCCGGTCAATCTCGGCCAAGGTCGCTGCGGCCAGTTTGGCGGAATTGGTGATCAGACAAGCGGGTGAGTTGTAGCCGTGTTCAGCCTGCCCCAGCAGGTCCGTTGCGCAAAGTTCGGCGTCCACGCTGTCATCTGCAATCAACATGGTTTCAGTTGGGCCAGCAAAAAGGTCGATGCCAACCCGGCCGTAGAGTTGACGCTTGGCCTCGGCCACAAAGGCGTTGCCGGGACCGACGAGCATATCGACAGGCTGGATCGTCTCGGTTCCCAAGGCCATGGCCCCAACCGCCTGAATGCCGCCAATGACATAGATTTCATGCGCGCCACCAAGTTGCATGGCGGCAACGATGGCCGGATGTGGGGCACCCTTGACCGGGGGGGCCGAGGCGATGATCCGGGGCACGCCCGCGACCGAAGCCGTCAGAACCGACATATGGGCCGAGGCTACCATCGGAAACTTGCCGCCCGGCACATAACAGCCCACCGATTGCACCGGGATGTTTTTATGGCCAAGCACCACCCCCGGCATCGTCTCGACCTCGATATCCGTGATCGACGCCCGCTGCGCCTCGGCAAAAGTGCGGATCTGCTTTTGCGCAAAGCGGATGTCCGCCATGTCGCTTGGGCTGACCTTCTGCATCGCCGCCTCGATCTCGGACGGCGTCAGGCGGAACGACGGCGCAGCGTAACCGTCAAACTTCTGCGCCAGATCGCGGACAGCGGCATCGCCACGGGTCTCGATGTCTTTCAGGATGCCTTCGACCGCCGTCCTGACTTTCGCGTCATCCTCGGCACGAGCGTCAGCGGGTTTGCCGGATTTAAGATGTTGGATGGCCATTGCTGTCCTCTTAGGTCTTCGCGTTCAGCCGAACGCCGGTCGTCGCATCGAAAAGGTGGCAGGTATTCACAGGCACATGGATGACGATGGGCTGGCCAATCCGGCCGACATAATCCTTGGCCGCCTTGACCGCGACCAACGCGCCACCGGCCTGAACCGTGGCCATGGACGCATCGCCGAGCAGTTCCATCGAATAGATCGGGGCAACGATTTCGCCCGATGCGGCAAGGCTTGCATCTTCAGCACGAAACCCCAGCGTCACCGGACCATCGGGGCCTTTCAGACCGGAAACACGCACGTTCGCCGCCTCAAAGACGCCGCCTGTCAGCGTGCCTTGCATCAGGTTCATTGCCGGGTTGCCGATGAAGGCCGCAACAAAGACGTTGGCGGGACGGTCATAGATTTCCAGCGGCGTGCCGACCTGCTGCACCTCGCCCCGGCTCATCACCACGACGCGATCCGCCAGAGTCATCGCTTCGATTTGGTCATGGGTGACGTAGATGGTCGTGGTTTTCAACGTGTGGTGCAGGTTCTTGATCTGCGCCCGTGTGGAAACGCGCAGCTTGGCGTCAAGGTTGGACAAGGGCTCGTCCATCAAAAAGACCTTGGGTTTGCGGACAATCGCGCGGGCCAAGGCCACTCGCTGCCGCTGACCGCCAGACAGGGCGGCAGGTTTGCGGTCCAGAAACTCCGTCAGTTCCACCGTTTTGGCGGCGCGCATCACGCGGTCATGGTGCTCTGCCTGCGGGATGCCGCGCACCTTCAGCGGGAAGCGGATGTTCTCATAAACCGTCATCGTCGGGTAAAGCCCGTAAGACTGGAACACCATGGCGATGTCGCGGTCCTTGGGTTCCAGATCGTTCACCCGTTTGCCGCCGATCAGGATCTCGCCTGCGCTGGCGTCCTCCAGCCCCGCGATCATGCGCATCGTGGTGGTCTTGCCGCAGCCCGAGGGGCCAAGCAGCACCAGAAACTCGCCATCGCCGATGTGCAGGTCCATCGGCTTCAGGCCGGTGAAACTGCCCCAGCGCTTTGTCAGGCCTATCAACTGAATATCGGCCAAGATCTATCCTTTCACAGCGCCAGCGGTCAGGCCGCTGACGATCTGGCGCTGGAAGAAGAGCACCAGAAGAAACAGAGGGGCGGTTGCAGAGACAACAGCCGAGACCGCGAACATCACATTGCCCTTGGTCTGCGTGGTGCCAAGGAAGGACGCGATCTTGGGAATCATTGTCTGGTTCTGCTGATCCAGAAGCATCGCTGTGACCGCAAAGTCATTGTAGGCCAGCAGGAACGAGAACAGCCCCGTGGTGATCACCCCTGGCCACATCACCGGGATGATCACCAACCGAAACGCCTGAAACCGCGAACAGCCGTCGACCATGGCGCTTTCGTCCAGATCTTTCGGGATGTTCTGGAAGAACGAGGTCAGCATCCACAGCGTGAACGGCTGGTTGATGGCAACAAGGACGATGATCGCCGTTGGCAGGTGACCCCAAAGGTTCCACTGGTAGAAGGGCAAAAGATAGCCAGACACCAAAGTCACATGCGGCATCGCACGGAAGACCAATGCGATCATCAGAATCCAGAACACATAGCGATGCCCCGACCGCGCCAGCGCATAGCCGCCAAGCGTTCCAAACGTCAGCGAAATGGTGACGACCGACACAACCACGATCAGCGTGTTCAGCCCTGCCCGCCAGAATTCATGGGTAATCCATGCGCCGTAGTAGCCCTGCCCGGTCATGGCCCCGCCTGTTTCCGCGCGCGTCATCGGACCAGTAAGCGCATTGGTCCAGTCTGCTTTAGAAAAGAAGTCGCCCTCGACCCTGAAGCTGCCCCAAAGGGTCCAGAAGAACGGAAACGCCGCCACGAAGATCCACAGGATCAGAAAGCCGACAAGCAGGGCTTGCAAGGGCAGCGGACGGCGCGTGGCAACGGTGCCCGTCATCATGTGGCCCTTCCGAAAGATCGCCAGGTCCGGACGATCACCGGCGACAGCAGGATGATGACGCCCAAGATGGTCAGAACCGACGTTGCCGCCGCCGAGGACAGAAGTTTGTTGGTGGCGTTGAGATCGGCATAGATGAAGTAACTCAGGCTTTGCGCATGTGCCCCACCGTTGAAGCTGACGATCGGCTCAAACACCCGGAAATTGTCCATGATGCTGATCAGCAACAGAAACGTGGTCAGCGGCAGAAGATGCGGGAGGATCACAAAGCGCAACCTCTGCCCGCGGGTGGCCCCGTCGATCATCGCGGACTCTAGCGTATCCTGCGGCACGGTCTGCAACCCAGCGTAGTAAACGACAAAGGCAAAGGGACAGCTGGACCAGACCCCATAGACGATCAGCATGGCCCACATCAGCGGCGTTGAGGCCTTGACCGACAGCTCCGGATCGCCCGCCAGCGACTGAAGGGCAGCCCCAAGAATGCCGCGCGCATCGACCATCCAGAACAGGATCAGCGCGCCCACCAAAGGCGTCACGATCATGGGCAGCAGCGAGAAAAAGATGGCCGGCCCCCGCAAAAGGCGCGGGATCGCGTTCACGCTTAGGGCGATGCCGAACCCCAAAAGCAGGGCCAGCGGTGTGACTATCGCCGTGTAGGTCAATGTGAAGGCCAGAGCGCCATAGAACGGCAGGTTCAGGATCTGGTTGATCAGGTCGCGCGTGCCTGTCGCGGAAGACCAGATCGCGCCGATCTCGGACAGGGCCAGATGGTTGCGATCGGTGTAGATGTCGGTGCCGACAAATCGGCCCAAAGGTGCGGCCGCACTTTGGGCCTCTGTCGCCGCGACATCCACGGTCACAGATCTCTTGCAGCCAAAGACATCACAATTCTCGACTTCCTTGACCACCTGCTCATGCGGGGCAAAGACCGACTGCATGAGAACGGACATGATTGGTAAGGCGATGAACAGGATCATTGCCAGCGCCGAGGGCAGGATGAACCACAGGAATGTCTTGTGTTTCATGACGACCTTAAACACACGGCTGCAGGGAGCCACACCTCAGAGTGCGGCGGATGAAAGGCGGCAAGGCAAGGTTTGAGTGGGCCGACAGCGCGAAAGCACGCCATCGGCCCGAAAGGCTTACTTCAGGAATCCGCCCTCTTTCGCGGCGGCCATATAGGCCGCTTCGATGTCGGCCAATGCGGTGGCAGCATCTTCCTTGCCGGTCAGGAAGTCAGCAAGGTTTCCGTCGGCCGCCATGTGCATGGCGCCCATATAGGGCTCCATCGGGTAAGACGGCGCACCCCCCGCGATGCTTTCGGCCACGCCCTGTGCGGCCGGGGTGGGCTGATAGCCTGCAATCATCCAGACGGCCTGACCCATGGTGTCGGCCGTCAGGATCGACGGGGCAATCCCGGCCTTCATCGCGAGGAAAGACGCTGCCGCGTCTTCGTCCGAGACATTGGTCGCGATCGACCAGCCATCCCACCACAGCGTCGTCGCCGGGAAGCTGTTGCCCCCCACCGAAGGCGTCGCTGCGGCCATCGTGTTTTCGGCTACGCCGGGGGCGGAGTCCTTGCCATCCATCAGCACTTCGGCGCGCGAGCCCCAAAGCGTGGCAATGGCACAGTTGCCGGCTTCCCATTCCGCCGTGACAGCGTTTGAGTCAAAGGTCAGGAAATCGGGGTTCATGTAGCCCGTCAGGGCCTTCATCATCTCAAGCGCGGCC
>JAIYDR010000242.1 GCA_027487395.1 Rhodobacter sp.
AAAACGCAGCGCCCGCCGCTGTACAAAGTGCTGCTTTTGAACGACGATTACACCCCGATGGAATTTGTGGTGCATGTGCTGGAACGGTTTTTCGGCATGTCGCATGCGCAGTCTTTCGACATCATGTTGACGGTGCACAAAAAGGGGCTGGCGGTTGTCGGCGTCTTTTCCTTTGAGGTGGCGGAAACCAAGGTCGCGCAGGTGATGGACTTCGCCCGCCGCCACCAGCATCCGCTGCAATGCACCATGGAAAAGGAATAGGCCGGTTTCCGGTCGCTCATGCGCTCTGCCCGATTGACCCTTGTGCTGGAATCCGGCGCCTTCGTTTTGCCTGCCGATGGCGCGCTTTTGGTGCTGCGTCCCCATGCTGGCGATGACCTTTCTGCCCTGCCAAAGGATCGCGTGCGCGTGGTGACGGGCTTTAAGCCCGATCACGACTGGTTCGCGGCACGCGGCTATGCCGTTTCGGCGCGGATTGATGGGCCAGCCAGCGCGGCCCTGGTCTGCCTGCCGCGCGCTAAGGATGCCGCACGGGCACTTGTGGCTGCTGCTGCGGTGGCCCTCCCCATCGGCGGGCCTGTGGCGGTGGATGGGCAGAAGACTGATGGCATTGATGCCGTGCTGAAAGATCTGCGCGGCCATGTGGCGCTGTCAGAGGCCTTGTCCAAGGCGCATGGCAAGATCGCGACCTTTGCCGCCTCTGCTGCGCTGACCGGATGGGCTGCTAGTCCATCACATGTGGATGGCTTTCAGACCCTGCCCGGCGTCTTTTCCGCCGACGGGCCGGATCGCGGCTCGGCCCTGTTGGCCGCCACTTTGCCGGACCTGAAGGGGCGCATCGCCGATCTGGGCGCGGGTTGGGGTTATCTTTCCGCCGCCATTCTGAAAAGCGCCGCCGTTCGCGACCTGCATGTGGTGGAGGCCGAGGCGGACGCCCTTGACTGCGCCCGTGTGAACATCACGGACCCGCGCGCGCAGTTTCATTGGGCCGATGCCACGACTTGGAAAGCGCCCACCGCGCTGGATGCCGTGGTGATGAATCCGCCCTTTCATGTCGGGCGCGATGCCGATCCGGCGCTGGGCATCGCCTTTATCGGCGCGGCGGCGCGACTGTTGCATCCGCAAGGCGTGCTGTGGTTGGTGGCCAACCGCCACTTGCCCTATGATCGACCACTGACCACCCTGTACCGCGATGTTGCCGTTGTGGGCGGTGACAGCGGCTTTCGTGTCATCCGCGCCAGCCACCCGGTCCGCCCGCGCTGAACGCCGGTCAGGCCCGTTGATCTCTGTCGCTATCTGAAGGCCTCTATTCCGGGTGCAATTCTCGGCACTGAGCGACACGCGGCGCGGCCTCGGCCTGCAACTGATCCCGCTTGGCCAGCATGCTGTCCAGTTTGGCCCGCTCTGCCCCCAGATCAAGCGCAACGGGGCGGGTACGGGTGACGGGGATGTCCTCAAGACACATCGCCACGGGGCGGGGATTGCCGTTTTCATCCGGGGGCGGCTGGATGTCGCAGGCCTGCCATTCCACGGCGGTCACGGTGTATTCCTCGATCCCATACCCCCGATCCAGATTGCGCCTTGTGTCGTCAATCAGGCTGTCCACCACCCGCAAATCGCGCGTTTGCTGGTTGATGCAGCGTTCCTGCGGTGTGCCACAGGCCGTCAGAATCAGGGGCAAAAGCAGCAGGGCGCGGCGCATTTTGGGGTTCCCTAGGCTCAGGTCTGAACAATTTCTGCACTCTATCCGCCCGAAGGCGAAAAGACCATGTTTGCGGGGCGGCACCTCCAGTGCTAGGCAATGTGTAAACTAAAGAGGACAGTTTGCCATGACCGACCCGTTCGACGACAAAAAGGCGCAGGCCGCCGCTTGGTTCCGCAGCCTGCGCGACAGCATCGTCGCGTCGTTTGAAGGGCTGGAGGATCGTTACGGTTCGGGCACCCCCGGACGATTTGAGGTCACGCCCACCACCCGCGCCGATGGCGGCGGCGGCTTGATGAGCGTGATGCGCGGGGGCCGCGTGTTCGAAAAGATCGGCGTCAATGTCTCGCAAGTCCACGGCACCTTGGGCGAGCGCGCGCAAAAGGCGATGGCGGCGCGGGGTGTGCCGGGGATGGACAGCGATCCGCGCTTCTGGGCCTCGGGCATTTCCTTGGTGGCGCATATGGTCAACCCGCATTGCCCGGCGGTGCATATGAACACCCGGATGTTCTGGACGCCCCACGCCTGGTGGTTCGGCGGCGGGTCGGACCTGAACCCTTGCATCGAATATGCCGAAGACACCGCGCATTTCCACGGCCAGATGCAGGCCGCCTGCGATCTGCACGACGCCAGCTATTTCCCCAAGTTCAAGGCTTGGGCCGACGAGTACTTTTTCGTCCCCCATCGTGGGCGCGCGCGCGGTGTGGGCGGCATCTTTTACGATGATCTGAACACCGGCGATTGGGAGGCTGACTTTGCCTTTACGCGTGAGGTTGGGTCGCATTTCCTGCCGGCCTTTGTGCCGTTGACGGAACGGCGGGTGAACACCCCGTGGACGGAAGAGGATCGTGAGACGCAACTGATCCATCGCGGGCTTTATGCGGAATACAACCTCGTCTATGACCGGGGCACGAAGTTCGGGCTGGAAACCGGCCATGACGCCAATGCGGTGCTGATGAGCCTGCCTCCCGTGGCGAAATGGACCTGACCGCCCCAAGAGAAAGCAAAACAATGGCCGATATCGAAATCCGCGCGCTGGCCTTCTGGACCCATTCCGAAGGGCGCGAGCGTGCCGCAGGCTTTGCCGCCAGCGAAGACCCCGAAGACGGCTATGTTCTGTTTGAGGGCGAACTGGGCTATCCGCGCGATGCCATCTATGTCGAAGTCTCGGATGAGATTTTCGGGGCTGAAGGGGGGATCGAGTCGGTCATCTTTGCCCCCGATGGCTTTACGCTGGCACTGAAAGAGTCCTTGGCCCCCAAGTTTGGCATGGTCCGAGAGGTCAAGGTTCTGGTCGAACCCATGGATGACGATGGGCAGAACGCCCTAAAGGTGCTGCGCGAATTGTTGGGCTAAGGCCCATGCGCGCGCTGATCCGCCGCCATCCATGGTTGACCTCGGCGCTTGCGCTGGCCTTGGCGCTGACGCTGTTCTTTGCGGTGCGCTTTGCAGTTGGGGTGGTCTATTGGGCGCAGCATCGGCAAGACCCGATCAGCGGCTGGATGACGGTGGGTTATATCGGGCGGAGCTGGCAGCTTGACCCGCGCGAGATTGATGCGCTGGCCGGTTTCCCTCTGCCGCAAGGCCATCCCCTGACGCTGGAAGAAATCGCCCGACAACGCGGTGTGCCGGTGGCTGAGATCATCGCACAGGCCGAAGCCGCCGTAGCCAAATTGCAATCGGCGGACAGCCCGCCGTGAGCGAGACGCTGCTTGCCCTTGTGCCGACCTATGGCTTTTGGCTGCTGGCGGTCTGCACCTTTTGTTCCTGCCTTGCGCTGCCGATCCCCGCCTCGATCCTGATGATGGCGGCAGGGGGATTTGCAGCGGCGGGGGATTTGTCGGTGATCTCCAGCGGTCTGGCGGCTTTGGGCGGGGCTGTGGCGGGGGATCAGGTGGGGTATCTGGCAGGCCGCAAGGCGGGTGCGGGATTGACCGCCCGCTTGGGGGCCCGCGCCGCACCCTTGGCCAAGGCAACGGCGCTGTTGTCGCGCCGGGGCGGTGTTGCCGTGTTCCTGTCGCGCTGGTTGGTGTCGGCATTGGGGCCTTATGTCAACCTTGCGGCCGGGGCCGCGCATCAACCCTGGACGACCTTCACCCTCTGGGGCCTGGCGGGTGAGGCGGTCTGGGTCGGTCTTTATCTTGGCGTCGGTTACAGCTTTGCCGGCAACCTTCAGGCCGCATCAGACATGGCGTTGGACCTTTTGGGCTTGCTGGCAGCGGGGGCCGTGGCGATTGGGCTGGCCGTCTGGCTGGTGGCCGTGGTGCGGGCGGAACGGAAAAAGCCCCCGACCTAACGCCACCTGATGGCCGAGGCCATCGCCGAGGTCACACGATACCATTGCTCCCTTCCCGGCCGGGGCCCCCAAAGGCCCCAGCCAGTGCCCGACCCCTCGGCGGGCGCTGTCCTCTGTCGGTCTGGCGGAAAGCAAGACCGGGGATGTGGTTTTTGCGGGCAGGGAAAAGCGGTACCTTTCCTTTTCCGCCCGTTTTCACGCTGCTTTTGCTTCGCACGAACAGCGCCCCAGAACCTCAGCAAACACGGCACCCGCCATGCGGCGAACCGGCGCGATAAGCGCCCAATCCCCTCTCCCCGGCGGGGGAGAGGGTGAGGGGGGGCACGCGCAGCGCCTCTGCCTCAATCGCCGCACACATAGACCGCGCCGCCGACCACCACCACACTCACCACCGCCGCCGTGATCGCGGCAGGTGCCGTCACCGTGGACAGCGCCGAATTCGCTGCCGATCCCAAGGTGCGCTTGACGTAATTCTTGGCCCCCGAGGCGATCAGCGCGCCCGAGGCACTGTCCGTGAACGACTTCCCCTCGCCATCCTCTTTGCCGGACGCCCCGGTGATCTTGCCGGTGATGGCATCAACGGTTTCGGTCGTGGCGTTCACCGTGCGGCAGAAACGGCCTTTTTCCTGCTTGGCCTTGCAGGTCAGCCACGCGTCCCGCTCTCCCAATCCGAAACCGGTATAGGTGCCGCCCTCTTCATTGTAGTACAGGCAAAACGGCGTGCGTTGTTCGTCACTGATCCCCGGCGTCAGCGCGCGCAAGGTGATGTAACCGGGGCAGGACACTTTGCCATAGCGCCCGAACAACCATTCGCGGGTGGAGCGATTTTCCTGCATCATATCATCGCCGCGTTCGTAGGACAGCGTCTGCTCCTGCCCGTCGATCATGGTCTTGCAGGTCTTGACCTTGGCCTCGGCGGCCAAAGGAAACAGCGTCAGCAGGGCGACAAGGATCAGGCGCATGGGTGTGTTCCGACTGCGGGCGTGTTCCTATGCCAGCCCCTTTGTCGGATCGCAACGGCCCCGGCGATCACATTTGCACGTTCAAAAGCACCGCCACACCAGCCACAATCACCGCCATTCCGACAATTTGCCGCGCACTTGTCTTTTGGCCAAAGAACAGCCGTGCGGTCAGCAAGGCAAAGGGAACCTCGATCAACGCCAATGTGCGCACATTGGCGGCAGAGGTCAGCGAAAACCCGGTGAACCAGCAGGCGCTGGCAAAAGCCCCCAGCGCCCCCGCCATGATCGACGACCGCCACACCCGGAACGACCCCACCAGCGCCGCCCGATCAAACAGCGCCAGCCAGACCAGCAACACCCCGGTCTGGATCGCCAAAGACAGCACCAGCGTCAGCAGCGTCCGCGCCATGAACGACCCCTCGGGCAACGCCGTGATCCCGCCGCGAAAGCCGATGGCGGCAAGGCCAAAGCCCAACCCCGCCAGCAGCCCCAGCACCGCAGGCCCGGTGTCGAAAAATCTGCCAAGGCTCCCCTCAGGCTTGACCGACAGAATCAGCACCCCGGCCACCGCCAGCGCAATCGCGGCCAGCATCCCGCCTGTGACATGATCCCCCAGAAACACCACGCCCAAGGCCGCCACCATCACGGGTTCGGTTTTCAGCCATGCGGTAGAGACGCCAAAGGAACGGCTTTTCATCAACACCAGCATCAGCGCCGTTCCGGCAATCTGCGCCAACGCCCCCATCGCCGTCCACGCGAGCGCAGGCAGGGTCAGCGCAGGCACCGCCTCCCCCGTCACCGCACTGAACACCAACAGGAACAAAACCGCAAAGGGCAGCCCGAACAGGAACCGCACCTGCGTTGCCCCCACCGTGCCCAGCGCCGTGGTCAAACTCGCCTGCGTCGCATTGCGCCCGGTCTGGGCGATGGCCCCCAGGACCGCCGCCCACACCCACAGCGGCAGGGTCACGCCCCGCGCACCGTATCAATCATCAACTGCACATTCGCCGGGTCCGCTTCAGGCGTGATCCCGTGGCCGAGGTTGAAGATATGCGGGCCCCCACGGAAGGCATCCACCACCCGACGCGCCTCACGCACCAAGGCGTCACCGCCCGTCACCATATGTTCCGGCGCAAGGTTGCCTTGGACGCAGCCGTCTTTCTGCACATTCTCGGCCCCCCATTCCGGGGTGATCGAATTGTCCAAAGCCACGCAATCCGCGCCGGTTTTCTTGGCAAATCCGATATAGCCACTGCCCGCCTCACGCGGGAAGGCGATGATCGGCAGATGCGGGAAACGCGCCTTCATCGCGGCGATGATCTTGGCGGCGGGGGCCACAGCGAAATCCTCAAAATCCGCGCCTTTCAGCGATCCGGCCCATGAGTCAAACAGCTTGACCACCTCTGCCCCGGCTTTGACCTGTTCGGACAGATATTCCACCGTCGCATCGGTGATCCGGTCGATCAGCGCCACAAAGGTCGCGCGGTCGGTGTTCTTCAACGCATGGGCCGCGCCCTGATCCTTGGACCCGCGCCCCGCGATCATATAGGTGGCCACGGTCCATGGTGCCCCGGCAAAGCCAATCAACGTGGTCTCAGCCGGCAATTCCCGCGACAGGATGCGCACCGTTTCATAGACGGGCGACAGCGTGTCGTGAATCGCCTCAATAGGCTTCAGCGCGCGCACCTGATCCATGGTCACCGTGGTTTCCATGCGCGGGCCTTCGCCGGTTTCAAACCACAGCTTCGGCCCCAGCGCCTGCGGCAACAGCAGGATATCGGCAAACAAAATCGCCGCGTCAAAGCCATAGCGGCGGATCGGTTGCAGCGTCACTTCGGCGGCCAGTTCGGGATTGTAGCACAAGGACAGGAAATCCCCCGCCTGTGCCCGCGTCGCGCGATATTCCGGCAGATAGCGCCCCGCCTGCCGCATCATCCAGATCGGCGGGGTGGGCAAGGTCTCACCGGCAAGGGCGCGCAGGATGGTCTTGGTCATCGGTCAGGCTTTCGATTGGCCCTGCGCCGTCTGACGGCGAGACAGGGATTTGATCCAGTAAGACAAAAGGAAATACAGCACCGCATGCCACAGCACGGCGGCGATGATCAGGTTGACCGCAGGCATACCCCCCGCCGCCACCCAGACCACCCAGGCCACTGGCAGGGTGAACAGCGCAGACAGCACAGCCCCCACGCGCAAGATCCGCACCGGCGGTGTCGTCCCAACACTCAGCCGCCGCCGGTCCATCAGCGCCGCCAAAAGCAGCACCATCGCCGAGGTCATGGCGGACAGGGTCAGGAAAGCGGACATGCAGAGCTCCTCGGAATTATGCGTCAACTGCCGCGCGCAGGTTGTCAAGCCGCGTTGCGCTTTGCAGGGAGTTGTCAGGTCAAATTGACATATGTAAGGCTTGCGCCATGACACATTCGCTTCCCACCCCCGCCCAACCCCTCAAGATCGGAACCCGTGGCTCGCCCTTGGCCCTGTGGCAGGCGCATGAGACACGGCGCTGCCTGATGGCGGCCTTTGACCTGCCCGAAGCCGCGTTTGAGATCGTGGTGATCAAGGTCACAGGCGACCAGATCCTTGACAAGCCGCTCAAGGAAATCGGCGGCAAGGGCCTGTTCACGCGTGAGATCGAAGAGGCGCTTCTGGACGGCGGCATCGACATCGCAGTGCATTCTATGAAGGACATGCCCACGGCGCAGCCCGATGGGTTGATCCTGACCTGCTATTTGGAACGGCAAGATGTGCGGGATGGCTTCGTCTCGCCGGGGTGCGCGTCGCTGAATGATCTGCCGCAAGGCGCGGTGGTTGGGTCCTCGTCTTTGCGCCGCCGCGCGCAGTTGAAATTGCGCCGCCCGGACCTGCAATTGGTGGAGTTCCGGGGCAATGTGCAGACCCGGATGCGGAAGTTGGACGAAGGCGTGGCCGTGGCCACCTTCCTTGCGATGGCCGGCTTGAACCGTCTGGGTATGGCCCATGTCGCGCGGTCGGCCATCGACCCGGAAGAGATGCTGCCCGCCGTGGCCCAAGGGGCCATTGGGATTGAGCGTCGGACCGATGACGCGCGCATGGCCTGGATGCTGGACGCGATCCATGACGGGCCGACCGGGCTTCGTCTGGCGGCAGAGCGTGCTTTCCTCGCGCGATTGGACGGGTCTTGCGAGACGCCGATTGCCGGACTTGCCGTGCTGGAGGGAGAGACACTCTGGCTGCGCGGCGAGATTTTGCGCCCCGATGGGACCGAGTCCATCAGCGGCGAAAAGCGTGGTCCTGTCGGCGATGGTCCCGTGCTGGGTCAGGCGCTGGCGGATGAGTTGCTGGCCCGCGCGCCAGAGGGGTTCTTCGGCTGGCGGTGAGCCACTAAACTTTCAAAAGGCGCAAAGATAGGGATTACCCTGATGGCCAAAGCATCGGGGCGCGCCCCTCTGGTTACCGTGGAATAGACTAAATGCCGTTCGGTAGGGTGCGCATTCATCGCGCATCGCCCTCACCCCTCATCATCAAACATCGACAGCCCATGCTTGCGCATGAACCAACGGGCCAGCGGGTATTCCATCACCATCATCGTGACCAAGGCGAAGACCGCCCAATTCGTCTGAAACAGCAGCAGCGAAAACCGCACACCTGTGTCCCAGAACAACGCTCCCGCCACCACAAGCGACAGGCAGGACAGCACGGCATCAACGCGCATCATCTTGGAAACGGTAATGGGTCTTAACGTCGGGTAAATGCCCAGATAGGCCACGGCAAGGATCGTGGCATTGATCGTCAACACTTGCAGCTCAGGTGGCAGGGTCATGACAACATCTTGGGATTTCAAACCCAGTTGAGGATAAAGTTGACGGCTGTCAACTCTTCCGATCCGCCAAGACCAGTGCCGCTGCTCCAACCAGCGAAACCCCCACCCCCAAAACGGCCGCCAGCCAATAACCCGCAATCGCCGTGCCAAGGGCAAAGCACAACGCGCCCAAAGCACTCGCGATCAGGAATTGCAGCGACATCAGCGATGAGCCTGTGCCGGGACGATCCGCCATCAGGTCTTGCAGATAGGCGATGGGGATGGTCAGCATCACCGCCCCCCCTGCCCCAGCCGGCAGCATCAGCGCCCAAAGCCAAGGCGTCGGGGCCAGCCACGGCAGGGTGGCCACGCTGAGGCCATGGACCAGCGTGCCCCATAGGATCAACCGCGTCCGATCCATCCGCCGTGCCAAGGCGGGGACGGCCAGCATGAAGGGCACCTCGAGCCCCGCGACGATCCCGGCATACAACGCCACATCCGCCGCCCCGCGCCCAATCTCGGGCACGAGGATCAGCGACAGGATGGCCAGACTGACCGTCATCGAGCAGTTGACCGCGCCCAAAGCCACCAACCGCAGCGCCACACGCGGTGCCGTCAACTCGGCCAAGGCAGCGCGGAAACTCAAGCCCGAAGGCGCATCCTGCCAGCGGGTTTGTCCGTCCTTGGGCCAATGCCGCAAGACCAGCCATGTCATCGGCAGGGCCATGATCAACCCGACCGGATAGATCGACAGCAGCGGCACCCCATTGGCAAAGGCCAGCGCCCAGAGGGGCAGCACTGCAACAAAGGGCAGCGCAAAAAGCGCTCGGATCGCCGCCATGATCGCATCCCGCGCGGCGTCCGAATGGGTCGAGGCTGCCATCCGTGCCAGCGCGAACAACTGCCCGAACAGGATCGAGGCTACCGGCATCAGCACCCCTTGCGCCGCGATGAAACTGACCCGCCCCGGCAGCACCGTCATCAGCCCGAGCGCCACCATCAACGCCCCCACCGCCCAGCGGGTAATCCCGCGCCGGTCGTTTCGCTGATCCGCCCGGATGCCAGCGCCCACTGACACGGCCACCGATAGCGCGGTAGAGACCACCATCAGCACGGCATAGCCTGCATCGCCAAGGCCAAACTCCCGCACCGCGAGGACCGAGATATAGGGACCCATCCCGCAGGTGATCGCCCCCCAGAGCAGCATCATCCCCGCCGCAAGCCGCAGCGCCGGATCGGTCCACAGGGGCGCAAAGGCCCGCATCATGCCGCCCGCCTGCGGTCAACCCACCACAGGCCTGATGCGCCCAACAGCGCCATCGTTGCCCCAGCGAGTGCGGTGGATTCCACCCCGCCAAACCCCATGCCCAGCGCAAAGGCCAAGGCAGCAAACACATCCGACACCAGCTTTTGCACGGCAAGCAGCGCGCCTGCCGTGCCGGGACGGTCGGGCAGCAGGTCTTGGTAATAGCCAATCGGCAAGGTGATGATCGCGGTCCCGCCAATCCCGGCCAGCAGAGTCAACGCCCAAACCCACGTTGACGCAGCCAGCATCGGCAGTAACGCAAGATGCATGACATAAAACACCGTCCCCGCCAGCATCAGCGTCTGACGGCTGATCCGCTGCGCAAGCCGGGGCAGGATCAGCATGCACGGCACCTCCCACCCCGCGACCAGCCCGACATAGAGCGCGACATCCGCCGTTCCCCGCTCCGGTGTATTGGTAAACACCAAGGACACCAGCACCATGTAAAGGTTCCCCGCCGAGGCGATGCCCCCAATCAGCAGCACCCGCGACAGGATGCGCGTCTTGGCCATCTCTGCCAGCGCTTCGCGGAAGTTCAGACCCGATGGCCGATCCTCCCACTTCGTTTGGCCATCATGCGGCCATCTGCGCCAGATCAGCGCCACCAACCCCACCGCAGCGATAAGCGCCGAGGCATAGACCCACATCACCCCGACTCCGGCCCCAAAGCCGATGGTCCACATGACCAGCATGCCAAGGAAACTGAGGCTCATCGCAGACCGGATCGCACCCAACGTGGTCTCCCGCGCCGCGCCTTCCTCGGTCCGGGCCAATCGGGCAAGCGCAAAGAACTGTCCATAAAGGCTGGAGGCAATGGGAAACAGCAGCCCATGCGCCAGCACCATCACCACCGGACCGGGGGCCAGCAGCATCAGCGCCACCCCCGCCGTGGCGACCAGCGCTGTGCCAATGGCGATGCGCCGCCGCACCGCGCGACCATCTGCGACCATCCCCAGCAAGACCGAGGCCGACACCGCCACGCAGGAAGCCATGACCAACACAGCTGCAAATTGCGATTCCGTCAGTCCTGCCACAGTCAGGCCGATCAGGGATTGGTATGGATAAATCGATGAGTTCAGCACACCCAGCAACGCCAGACACAGCACCACCAACCGGATTGCGGGATCGCGCCACAGCGCGGCAAACTGTGTCATTCCGGGATGACCTTGCCGGGGTTCATCCGGCCCTCGGGGTCCAATGCGGCCTTGATGGCGCGCATCACCTCCAGCGCGACTGGGTCTTTGCGGCGGGCCATCGAGTTCAGCTTAGACAGACCCACGCCATGTTCAGCTGAAAACGAGCCGCGCAACTCCTGCACCACATCCTCAACCACGGACACCACTTGGTCATACAGCACCTTGGACGGGTCGCCGGGATAGACGCTGAAATGCAGATTTCCGTCGCCCAAATGCGCGACGGTCACGGTTTCCGCCCCTTCGGGCAGGAAGTCCAGACGGCGATGCACCTCAGTCAAGAATGCATCCGCCTTGTCTAACGGCACGGCAATATCGGTGTCGATCATCGGCTTTACGGCTGCGCCAATCTCTGCTGCGGCCTCGCGCCTTGCCCACATCGCGCTGCGCTGGCGGTCGGATTGCGCGACGGTGGCATCAAGGATCAAGCCTTCCTCCATCAGCCCGGCCAGCGTGGTTTCCAACAGCGCCCCCAGCGAAACCGTGCCATCCGGCCCCGGATCGCACAGCGCCGGAGAGGTTGCGCCGAGTTCCACAAGGATCGTCACCTCATGCACCCGGTCAAAGGGCAAGCCAAGGTCTGGCCGCACCGCCTGTAAGCGGCGCTGATAGCTGGCGGGCATGAATTCAAACGCCTCAACCAAGCCCCCAGACGCCGCTTGCAGGCGGTTCAGCAGCACCAAGGCATCGGGCAAGGATCGCGCGGCCAGAACGGCGGTGGCATGGGCGCGGGGGGCGGGGACAAGTTTCATCACGGCGGCGGTGATGACGCCCAGCGTGCCTTCGGCCCCGATGAACATCTGCTTCAGGTCATAGCCGGAGTTGTCCTTGTGCAACTCGCTCATCAAATTCAGCACGCGGCCATCGGCCAAGACCACCTCTAGCCCCAGACACAAGGCGCGGGTGGAGCCATAGCGCAGCACGTTCGACCCGCCCGCATTGGTGGACAGAACCCCGCCGATCATCGCCGACCCGCGCGCGCCGAACCACAGGGGGAAGTAGAGGCCATGCTCTGCCGCCGCCTCATGCAGCCGCGACAGGATCACGCCAGATTCCACGATGGCGACACGGGCCTCGGGGCGCACCTCGCGGATGCGGTTCAGGCGTTCGACCGACAGCATCAAGCCGCCCTCGGTCCATGTGGCCCCCGTCAGGCCAGTGTTCCCCGCCACGGGAACCACCGGCACGCTGTGCTGTGCGGCGATGCGCAGGACTTCGGCGACCTCTGCCGTTGATCCGGGGCGGGCGACGGCGACGGGCGATCCTTCGTATGTGCCCATCCAGTCGCGGGCATGGCGGGCGGTCTCTGGGCCGGTCAGCACATGGGTGGGACCAAGGGCGGCGACGAGATCGGCGATCAGAGACATGGGCGGAACCTTCGGGCTGGATTGACGATTGATCTTCCTGTCCTGCCAAGGCTTCAAGGCCGAAAGCGACCTTCGCCTGTCTCTTGCGGCGTAAATCTGCGTGGGGTCGCTTTGCCTTCGCCCCGCTTTGCGCTTAGGGTCCGGCGCAAGACGGGGGTGACGATGGACGTGCGCGATATACTGGAACGGCTAATCGGTTTTGACACGGTCAGCGCCAAGCCCAACATGGCCCTGATGGGCTATGTACAGGGGGTGCTGGCGGATGCCGGGGTCGATGCCGTGCTGATCCCGGATGCCAGCGGTCACAAGGCCAATCTTTACGCCACCGTGGGGCCGCAGGACCGGGGCGGGGTCATGCTGTCGGGCCATACCGATGTGGTCCCGGTGGAAGGGCAGAATTGGACGCATCCACCCTTTGCCTTGACCGAGGCGGGGGGGCGCTACTACGGGCGCGGTACGGCGGATATGAAGGGCTTTGTCGCCTGTGCTGTGGCCGCAATGGTTTCGGCGGCGGGGCGTCCCTTGGCGACGCCGCTGCATCTGGCGCTGAGCTATGACGAAGAGATCGGCTGTATGGGTGTGCGGTCTATGATCGACATGCTGGCGGGCGCACCCTTCCGCCCGGCGATGTGCATCGTCGGCGAACCCACGGGAATGCAGGTCGCCACCGGCCACAAGGGAAAAATCGCCCTGCGCACCACAGCGGTGGGGCGTGAGGGTCATTCGGCGCTCGCCCCCCTTGCCCTGAACGCGCTGCATCTGGCGGCGGATTTCATCACCGCACTTCGGGGCGTGCAGGCGCGGGTGGCCAGTTCCGGTCCGCGGGATGGGGATTATGACGTGCCCTATACCACGCTTCACGCGGGCAAGACGCAGGGCGGGGTGCAGGTCAACATCGTGCCGAACCATGCGACGGTGGATTGGGAAATTCGATCTTTGGCCGAAGATGACCCTGAGGCGCTGATCGCCGAGGTGCGGGCGGCCTGTGAGGCGATTGTGGGACCCTTGCGGGCGGAGTTCCCAGAGGCGGAATTGCGGGTGGAGCGGCTGTGGGATTACCCCGGCCTTGGCACGCCATCCGATGCAGGGGTGGTGAATTTCGTCAAATCGCTGACCGGGGCGAATGGGACGATGAAGGTGGCCTTTGGCACCGAAGGCGGCTTGTTCGATGCGCGGTTGGGGATTGCCACGGTGATCTGCGGGCCGGGGAGCATGGCACAGGGGCACAAGCCGGATGAGTTCGTCAGCGTCGAACAGATGGCGCGGTGTCAGTCCATGCTCGCAGCTTTGGTCGCGCGGCTGGAAGGCGGTCTTTGATGGCGATCAAGCTGGAATCGCTGGCCGCAATCGCAGCATTGGATTTCGACACCATCATCGACGTGCGCGCCCCGGCGGAATATGCCGAAGATCACATCCCCGGTGCGATCAGCCTGCCGGTCTTGGATGATGAAGAACGGGCACGGGTGGGGACGATCTACAAACAGGTCAGCCCCTTTGACGCCCGCAAGATTGGTGCTGCGCTGGTGGCCAAGAATGCCTCAAGGCACCTACAAGGGCCTTTGGCGGATAAGCCGGGGGGATGGCAGCCCTTGGTCTATTGCTGGCGCGGGGGGCAACGGTCGGGGTCTTTCGCGGTGATCCTACAGCAGATCGGCTGGCGGGTGGAAACGGTACAGGGCGGCTACAAATCGTGGCGGCATCTGGTGGTCGATGCGCTCTATGACGCGCCCTTTCCCTGCCCGGTGGTGGTGCTGGACGGCAATACCGGATCGGCCAAGACGGATGTGCTGAAACTGCTGCCAGACCGGGGCGTGCAGGTGTTGGATTTGGAAGGGCTGGCCAATCATCGCGGCTCGCTTTTTGGAGGAATGGGGGATCAGCCCAGTCAAAAGGCGTTCGAGGGACGGCTTGCGCTGTCAATCGCCCAACTTGACCCCATGCGGCCTGTGGTGGTGGAGGCTGAAAGCGCCAAGGTCGGCAATTGCCGCCTGCCGCCGCGCCTGTGGCGCGCGATGGTCGCCGCCCCGCGGATCGCCATCGCAGCACCCCGCGCCGCGCGGGCCGAATACCTGACCCGCGCCTATGCGGACTTGACTGCCGACCGCGACCTGCTGGATGCCATCGTGGCGTCCTTGCGCCCCGCCCATGCGGCCGAGGTGATTGCCCACTGGCGTGGAATGGTGGCGGCAGGGCAATTCACCGCACTTGCCGACGGCCTGATGGAACGCCATTACGACCCACGCTATGGCAAGCACCGCGCGCGAATTGAGGTGCCCTTGACCGAAATCGTGGCCGAGGGTTTGGGCGAGGCTGACCTGCCCGCCTTGGCGGATCGGGTGGCGGCACGGGTTCTGACGCAAGGGTGAGGGTTGATCCCGCGACAGGGGGGCTGTCTGCCCCCCTCTGGCTGCAGAGAAGACGGGCAGATCAGGTCAGGGTGATCCGAGGTTGGCCTTGGGTCAAATGGCCTATGATTGCCGCGGTTTCGCCGATGGACAGCAAGACTTGCAGGATGGCTTGGGCCTGATCGCCGGGGACGGCGGCGAGAAGGGGACCACTGGTTTGCGGATCATCCAGCAGGGCGCGACGTGGGGTGTCGGTGGCGGTAGACGGCGCGATGTGCCAATCCGTCGCCGCGCGGTTTTGCGGCGCGAGCGATGAGGCGTAGCCCGCTGCCGCCAGCGCCTCTGCCCCCGGCAGAAAGGGGATAGCGGCAAGGGACAGGTCTGCCGCGCAACCGGACGCCTTTAGCATCTCCAGAAGATGCCCCGCCAGACCGAAGCCCGTCACATCCGTCATCGCATGGGCCACGGGCGACAGGATCGCGGCGGCGCGGCCAAGCGGATGGCGCATGGCGATGTGGCAGGTGGCCACCGCTTCGCCAAGGATCAATCCGGGCAGGCGGGCGCGGGCCATTTCGGCGGCAAGGATGGTGCCACTGCCAATCGCCTTGGTCAGGATCAACGCGTCACCCGGCTTGCCGCCCGCCTTGGTCAGCGGGGTCTGGACCAGTCCTGTGACCGTAAAGCCAAGGGTGAGTTCGCTGCCGATTGTTGTGTGACCGCCGACGATGGCTGCGCCCGCATCCGCAAACACCCGTGCTGCAGCCTGCATAATCTCGGCCAGTATGTCCTGTTGCAGTTCGGGTGACAACGGCGGCAGGATGATCTGCGCCAGTGCCGCTTGTGGCAAAGCCCCCATTGCCCAGACATCGCCCAAGGCATGCACCGCCGCCACTTCGGCCAGCAGGCGGGGGTCTTGGGTGAAGCTGCGCAGATGGTCGGTGGTGAGGACCTGACGCTGGGTGCCGAAGTCGAGGATCGCGGCATCATCGCCGGGACCGTTCACAACATCAGCGCGGGTGGTGTGCGGCAAGTCGGTCAACGCTTGCCCCAAGGCCCCCGGTCCGACCTTGGCCCCACAGCCCGCGCAGGTCGGTTGTTCGGCCAGCATCTGCGCCAGACCCTTGACCGATTGTGCCGGGGCCTGCGGGTGGGGCATCGCTGGGTAATCGGCAAACTTGGCCATGAAACGGCGATCAATGTCATCCTTCAGCCGCCAGAGCCATGCGCCCCCGGTCCGTAGGCCGAACTTGTCAGCCACAGCGCG
>JAIYDR010000154.1 GCA_027487395.1 Rhodobacter sp.
CCCTTGCGAAGGGCCAACTCTAGGGGCGCAATTTCAGCCGTGAAATGGCCTGCCGCGATGGCCGCTGCGGCGCGGGTCTGGCTGAGCAGGGCAAAAGCATCCTGATCGGCGCGACTGATGCTGTGATCCAGCGCCACGTTTTCCGCCGTGATCCCCATATGCCCAGTGCCAAAGGGACAGGTCAACGCGCCCAGCATCATGTCGACCACCCGTGCGTCGCCCATTTTCTGGCCAAACCGCGTGGCGGGAAGGGCATAGGGCGCGCGGCTCATGCATTCCGCCCCGCCGACAAGGGCGATGGCGGCCTCCCCCAGAAGCAAGGATTGCGCGCCTGAGACCACGGCTTGCAAGCCGGACCCACAGAGGCGGTTGACGTTCATCGCGGGCACGGTTTCGGGCACACCTGCCAGTATCGCCGCCACGCGGGACAGGTACATGTCGCGCGGTTCGGTGTTGATGACATGGCCAAAGACGGTGGTGCCGACCTGATCCGGTTCAATTCCGGCGCGGTGAAGGGCGGCGCGGGCTGCATGGGCGGCAAGGTCGATGGGCGGGCTCGCGGCCAGTGATCCACCAAACGACCCGACGGCGGTGCGCGCGCCAGCAAGGATGTGGATATCGGTCATGGTGCAGCCTCCGTCGCGATTTGGTGCAGGCTCGCATGGTCATGCTGCGGGGACCAGTCTGACGCTGCGTCCGCTGCGCTGGCATTGACAGCGCCGCCGCATCGCCGCATGCAAAGGCAGGATTCGCAAGATCGGATAATGCGTTGCGCGTGTCGCTCTCTTCCCAAACTGCGCTCTTGATAGCCGGTGTTCTGACCTTTGCGGTGATGGGGGCGGGGCAGTCGCTATATGGTCCGGCGCTGCCCGCCTTTTCGCGCGATTTCACCGTGACGGTGGCCGAGGCTGGGGCGTTGATTTCCGCGCTGTGGATCGGGTCGGCGGTGGGGACAGTGATCATGCTGCTGATCGGTCGGCGCATGCAGCCCGCCCATGCACTGGCAGTGATGACAGTGGGGGCAGCGCTGGTGGCGGCGGGGATCGGTTGGTGGGCGACTGTTGCGGCTTCGGTCATCTTTGGCACCGGTTACGGCATCGCGGCGGCGGTCTTCAATCCGCGTGTGCTGAAGGCCTATGCAGACCGGGGGCCAGCGATGGTCAGTCTGCTCAATGCCATGTTCGCGGCGGGGGCAATCCTTGCGCCCTTGGCCTATGTCTGGGGCGGTTCGCGCCCGATGCTGGCCTTTGGTGTGGTGGCGGGTCTGTGTGCGCTGATCTTTGTCGCGTCGCTCCCGGCCAGCCAGAACGCGGCCGAAGCGGCGAAGGCCGTCACGCAACCCTACCGCTTTCGCCCCTTGATCCTGACCTTCGCGGTCTTTGGCATCGCGATTGAGGCCTGTCTGATCGGTCTTGGCCCAAGTGCCTTGATCCGCGCCGGTCTGACCGAGGCGGGGGCGGCGCAACTGCTGTCTGGGTTCTTCGTGTCCTTCCTCTTGATCCGCATTGCGCTGGTGTTTCTGGCGGGGTTGTTTCAGCCCTTCACGCTGTTTCAGGTGGCCATGGGCTTTTCGGCGCTTTGCGCGCTCTCGGCGGCGGTGCTGCCGCCGGGGGTGTTCTTCGTTCTGCTTGGCCTGAGTGCCGGAATGTTCTTTCCGGGCGTCTATGTCACGGCGACGCGGCAGATGGGGGATCACCCGAATGTCGCGCCCTCGATCCTTGCGGCGGGGCAGGTGGGGGGCATCGCCTCGCCCATTCTGCTTGGAATGGCGATGCAAGGGATGGGCGAGCGAGGATTTTTCTGGGTGATCGGTGGCGTCGCCTTGGCGGTGACGCTGGCTGCGGTCTTGCTGCGCCGCCGAATGGTTTAGGGCCGCAGCGGCACGCGCCCTTGTTCGGTGAGCACAAAGACATCGCGCCCTTCGACCACCACCGCGGTCAGCGGCCCGCCATAGGCGGCAGAAGAGTCGATGTTCACCCGGTTGCCGTAATGCTTGGCATGGTCCAGCGCGGTGTGCCCATGCACCACCAGAAAGCCATGATCGCGGGTGTCTTCCAGCCAGCCGTCGCGGATCCAGACCAGATCGGTTTCGGCCTGTGCTTCCATGGCCACGCCGGGACGGATGCCCGCATGGACATAGACCACATCGCCGCGCTGCAGCCATGTCGGGCGGCTGTCGATGAAGTCGATATGCGCTTGTGGCACGGCGGCAACCGCCTCGGCATGAACCGGCGCAATCGGACGGTCGGCAGGGTTCTTGACGCCATATGAAGCCAGCGTCGCCGCCCCGCCCAGACGCGGATGCAGCCACGACAGGCCCGGTTTCAGGCCCGGCTCCGGTTCCTTCGGGTCGCGCAGAAAGCGCGTGAACATGCGGTCATGGTTGCCCTTGATCACCAGCCAAGGCTGACCCGCTGCCATGCCGTCGATCAGAAATTGCAGCACGGCGCGGCATTCGGGGCCACGATCCACCAGATCGCCCAGATGGATCACCGGGGCGTCATGGTCGCCCGTCTGGGCCCGATCGGTGGTGATCAGGGCGTGGACATGCTCGAGCAGCGCAATATGGCCGTGGATGTCACCGATGGCATAGGTTCTGGTCATGGCGCGCCCGTGTAATCTGACAGGAGCGGGGGGCTTCAAACCCCCCGCACCCCCCGTGGGATATTTGAACAACGGGGAAGGGGAAAGAAGAAAGGGCGGGAACGGGCCTGCCCTTTCCCCATGTGCTTGAACTTAGGCGACGTCGAATTCCAGAGGTTTGACCTGTTGGAACAGACCCGTGGATTCCAGCGTATCCACCACCTTTGGGTCGATTTTCTGATCCAGATAGAGGATCGCAATCGCATCCTGCCCGACACCCGAGCGGCCAAGGGTAAAGTTGGCGATGTTGACGTTGTTCTTGCCCATGGTCATGCCCAAGAGGCCGATGATGCCTGGAACGTCCTCATTCGTGGTGTAGAGCATGTGGCGGCCAATCTCGGCGTCGATGTTGATGCCCTTGATCTGGATGAAGCGCGGCTTGCCATCCGAGAAGCAGGTGCCCGCGACCGAGCGTTCGCGCGTGTCCGTCACCATGGTGACCTTGATATAGGCGTCAAAGGTGCCGGTCTTGTCCTGCCGCGTGGTGGAAATCTGGATGCCGCGTTCCTTGGCCACCACGGGGGCCGAGACAAGGTTGACATCCGGGTTATGCGCTTTCAGAACACCTGCGATCACCGATTGGTTCAGCGCGGCAAGGTTCATCGCAGCGACAGAACCATCGTAAAGGATGTTGATCGCCTTGATCGGCTCATCCGTCATCTGGCCGATAAAGGCACCCAAATGTGATGCCAGTTTCACCCACGGACCCATCACGGCGGCTTCTTCCGCCGTCACATTGGGCATGTTCAGCGCGTTCGAGACTGCACCCGTCAGCAGGTAGTCTGACATCTGCTCAGCCACTTGCAGCGCGACGTTTTCCTGCGCTTCGGTCGTCGATGCACCCAAATGTGGGGTGCAGACCACGTTGGGCAGGTTGAAGAGCGGGTTGTCGGTGGCGGGTTCCACCTCAAACACGTCCAGCGCGGCACCCGCGACATGGCCCGCGTTCAGCGCCTCGACCAAAGCCGCTTCATCGATAAGGCCGCCGCGGGCGCAGTTGATGATCCGCACGCCTTTCTTGGTCTTGGCGATATTCTCGCGGCTGAGGATGTTGCGGGTCTTGTCGGTCAGCGGCACATGCAGGGTGATGAAATCGGCGCGGGCCAAGAGGTCATCGAGTTCGACCTTGGTCACGCCCAACTGCTTGGCGCGCTCGTCCGACAGGAAGGGGTCATAGGCCACAACCTTCATCTTCAGCCCCACCGCGCGGTCACAAACGATGCCGCCGATGTTGCCTGCACCGATCACGCCGAGGGTCTTGTTGAACAGCTCTACCCCCATGAACTTAGACTTTTCCCACTTTCCGGCATGGGTAGAGGCGTTGGCCTCGGGGATTTGCCGTGCAACAGCGAACATCATGGCAATCGCATGTTCGGCGGTGGTGATTGAATTGCCGAAGGGCGTGTTCATCACGATCACGCCTTGCTTGGAGGCGGCGGGGATGTCGACATTGTCCACGCCAATGCCCGCCCGGCCCACGACCTTGAGGCGGGTGGCCTTCGCCAGCAGGGCGGCGGTCACCTTGGACGCCGAGCGGATGGCAAGGCCGTCATATTGGCTGATGATTTCGGCCAGCTTTTCCTTGTCCTTGCCGAGTTTCGGCAGGTAATCCACCTCGACCCCACGGTCGCGGAAAATCTGGACGGCAGTTTCGGAAAGTTCGTCGGAAACGAGAACGCGGGGGGCCATGTGCGGGCTCCTATGAAAAATGGGATGGGGGTGCCCCCGCGCGGATGGCGGGGGTCGGGAATTGGGGGATCAGGCGGCTTGGGCCAATGCGGCGATCTCAGCCTCAAACGCGTGTTTGATCCAAGGCATCAGGGCGGCAACATCGGCGGTTTCCACCGTCGATCCGCACCAGATCCGCAGGCCGGGGGGCGCGTCGCGATACGCGCCCACATCATAAGCCACGCCTGCCTTTTCCAGGCGCTTTGCCACGGCTTTGGCGAACGCCTCACCATCCGTGATCCGCGCATCGGCGAATTTCAGGCAGACCGAGGTGGTCGAGGCTGTCGCAGCATCTACTGCCAGATTCTGCAGCCACGGGTTCGCGGCGCAGAAATCCCAGACCACTTGCGCATTGGCCGTTGCCCGGTCGATCAGACCTTTCTGCCCGCCCACCGATTTGGCCCATTTCAGCGCCACAAGGTAGTCTTCCACCGCCAGCATCGATGGGGTGTTGATCGTCTCACCCACAAACACGCCCTCGGTCAGTTTTCCCTTCGATGTCAGGCGGAAGAGTTTGGGCAGCGGCCATGCGGGGGTGTAGCTCTCCAACCGTTCCACGGCACGCGGCGACAGAATCAGCATGCCATGCGCGCCCTCGCCGCCCAGCACCTTTTGCCAGCTGAACGTCACCACATCCAACTTGTCCCAGGGCAGGTCCATCGCAAAGGCGGCAGAGGTTGCGTCACAAATGGTCAGACCGGCGCGGGTGGCGGGGATCGCATCGCCATTGGGCAGGCGCACACCGCTGGTGGTGCCGTTCCAGGTGAACACCACGTCCTTATCAAAATCGACCTCCGTGAGGTCAACAATCTTGCCGTAGTCGGCCTTGCGGACGGTGGCATCCAGTTTCAACTGCTTGACAGCATCTGTCACCCAGCCTTCGCCAAAGCTTTCCCACGCCAGCATTTCCACGCCGCGCGCGCCCAGCATGGTCCACATCGCCATCTCGACCGCGCCGGTATCAGAACCGGGGACAATGCCGATGCGGTAATCCGCCGGAACGCCAAGAATGTCGCGCGTGAGGTCAATCGCCTCTTTCAGCTTGGCCTTGCCGACAGCGGCACGGTGCGACCGACCCAGCGGCGCATCTGCAAGCATATCGAGGGAGAAGCCGGGCACTTTCGCGCAAGGGCCCGAAGAGAAACGCGGATTAGCCGGCCGCGTGGCCGGAACGGTGATGTCCGTCATGGCATCCTTCCAGAGTGCTGCCCTACGTTGGGGTAGGGTGTCCCGCCGCCTGAGTTACAGATCGCCCTCCTCTGGCACAAGACGGAAAACTGCCGTAAAGCGCCGCTTGTCCGCGCAAAACCGACGCAGCCATCCACTATCGGAAACTTCGCCCCATGTTCATCGCCACCCTGCTGACCGATCCTTCCCGTCCGATCCTTGACCGCGCCACGGTGGAATCAGTGCGCAATGCCTGGGGCGGTGGCGATGCGCGCTGGCTGGATCCCGGCGTGGCGGCGGAATTTGCCTTGGAGGCGATGCCGGAGAATCGCTGGCAAGTGTGGGAGGGGTTGCAGTCGCTGAAGGTCGATCTGGTGATCCAACCGGCCGAAGGGCGCAAAAAACGCCTGCTGCTGGCGGATATGGACAGCACCATGATCCAGCAGGAATGCATCGACGAATTGGCGGATGAGGCTGGGGTGGGCGCCCATGTCGCCGCCATCACACGCCGTGCGATGAATGGTGAGTTGGACTTTGAGGCGGCCCTGCGGGAACGGGTGGCGTTGTTGAAAGGCCTACCCGTCGCCACCATCGACAGTGTCATCCGTGACCGCATTACCTTAATGCCCGGTGGGACAACGCTTTTGGCCACGATGAAGGCGCATGGGGCCTATGCGGCGCTGGTGTCGGGGGGCTTTACCGCCTTTACCAGCGTCATCGCCGCGCGTCTGGGCTTTGACGAAAACCGCGCCAATACGCTGCTAATCAACGGCGACACGCTTGCCGGGACCGTCACCGATCCGATCTTGGGCAAACAGGCCAAAGTCGATGCGCTGACGGAGATTTCGGCGCGTCTCGGCTTGTCCTTGTCCGACACGATGGCGGTGGGCGACGGGGCCAATGATCTTGGTATGCTGACACTTGCGGGGGCAGGTGTGGCGCTTCACGCCACACCCGTGGTGGCGGCGGAATGCGATATCCGCATCAACCACGGCGATCTAACCGCGCTTTTGTTCATCCAAGGCTACGCAAGCGAAGACTTTGTCTGCTCTTGATTTCCCCGTTGTTGAAATATCCTCTGGGGGAGTCGCGGCCTTTGCCGCGACCGGGGGGCGGACAGCCCCCCGCGCGCCCTTGATCGCGCCTTGGCGCGGGCAAGGGCTGACGGCTTGCGCGCCGCCGGATCACCCAGCTTTACCGCAGTCGGATCGTGGACCGTGCCGATCGACCTTCGGCGTCGATCACCGACAGGGTAACAAAGCCCTGTCTGTCCAGCGGCAAAAGCGCCTCGCGTTGGCCAAGGCCGGTCACGGCGGGTAGACCATCGATCAGCCATGAAAACGGCGCGGTCCCGCCCTCGACCCGGACTTTCAGCCCTGCGGCGAGTGGCTCCAGCACGGCCCCATCTGGCGGAAAGGTCAGTTTGGGCGCATCTGCCACCGCAAAGGCCGCACCGCGCGGGCGAAAGCGTTGCAAGGGCTTGGGCAGTTGCGCATTGGCGACCAGCAAGGTCGCGGGCGGGGCGGCAGGCTGGGGGGCCAACTTTGGCGTCACCCGTGCAAAAGCCTGAAACAGCACAGGCGCTGCCACATCCGCGCCAAAGGCTCCCGGCACCGGCGTGCCGTCGGCGCGGCCCATCCAGACCCCGACCACATGCCGCCCATCAAAGCCGATGGCCCAAGCGTCGCGGTGGCCGTAACTCGTGCCGGTCTTATAGGCCAAGCGGTTCTCTGGCGCGCCGGGGGGCGGGGGCAGACCGGCAAGGATATCGCCCACCTGCCATGCGGCAATGTCGGACAGGACGCGCGCCCCTTGGGGATTGTCGCCCTCCGCCCGCCAGCGCAGCGGCAAGGCGGTGCCACCCCGCGCGATGGCGGCGTAAAGCTGCACCATGTCTTGCAAGGTGACACCCAATCCACCAAGCGAGATGGCCAGCCCCGGATCATCCAACGGGATGGAATATCTCACACTTGCCCGGTCGAGCGCCGCCAACAGACGTGCAGGTCCAAGCGCCTCGGTCAGCGAAACGACAGGGATGTTCAAGGACATCTGCAACGCCTCACGCACCCGGATCGTGCCGCGATACTGGAGGTCGAAATTCTGCGGGGCGTAACTGCCGAACCGCGTCGGGCGATCCTCGATCAGCGTTTCAGGATGGGCGAGCCCTTCGTCAAAGGCCAGACCGTACACCAGCGGTTTCAGCGTCGACCCTGGCGAGCGTAGTGCCTGCGTCATATCCACATAACCCTGCCGTTGGTCTGCCGTGAACGCCGCAGACCCAACAGAGGCGAGGATTTCACCATTGGCATGGTCGGCCACGACGATGGCGATCTGCATCCGCTCGCCCATCGCGGCCACGCTATCGGCGGCCAACCTTTCCAGCCCGATTTGCAGCCCGCGATCCACCGTAAGCCGATGCGTCAGCGCCGCTGGCTGTTCAGACTTTGCCCGGTCGGCCAGATGTGGGGCCAAGGCGGGCACCGGTCGGCGGAGAGTCGGCACAGGCTCGGACCGCGCCACTGCGCCAGCGTCCGCCGTCAGCACACCTGCCCCCACGGCACGGGCCAAGACCCTGTCCCGCGCAGCGGCGGCGGTGCCGGGGTGGCGGTCGGGACGCCGCGCCTCGGGCGACTGCGGCAGCGCGACAAGCAGGGCGGATTCGGCGGGCGTCAGGCGGCGGGGTTCCTTGCCGAAATAGGCCAAGGATGCCGCGCGCAGCCCTTCGACATTGCCGCCGTAGGGGGCGAGTTGTAAGTAAAGGTCAAGGATTTGATCCTTGGTCAGCCGCCGCTCCAGCGCCAATGCCACGCGCATTTGCCGCAACTTGCCCCCCAGCGCCCCGATGCCCGACTCCTCCAGCAATCGCGCCGTCTGCATCGTCAGGGTGGACCCGCCAGAGATGACCTGTCCGTTCCACACCGCCTGCGAAATCGCCCGCAGCATGGCCCGGGCGTCCACGCCAGGGTGGTCGCGGAAGCGACGATCCTCATAGGCCAGCAGCATGGCGATAAAGCCGGGGTCCGTCTCAACAGTCGGAAGTGGCAACCGCCATCGGCCATCGGCCACAGTATAGGCGCGCAGCAAAACGCCATGGCGGTCCAGCACCTGCACGGAGGTTTGCGGAACCAAGGATGGCAGAACCGTCGCGTCGATCCACCCGTCCACCCCGTCGCGCGCAAAGGCCCCCGTCCACAGAACAAGGGCCAGTGCGAAAAGCCAGCGCGCGCGGATCACGAGGCCCCCTTTACTCCGTCACCCTTACCCGGCCCGTATCGCCATTGGCGCGGAAGTCGGGGCGGTACATATCCTCGACCGAAGGCGCGGGGTGGTGATAGCTGCCCGGAGAGATCGCCCGAACCACATAGGCCAGCCGGAAGGGCGTGGCATCCGAGCGGTCCAACGCCGCAAGGAAACGGTCCTGGCGGAATTCGGCATGGGTCACGTTGGTCTCAACCCCCAACATATCCAACGCCGGGGCTGAGCCAGAGGTCATCAGGTTCGGATTGTCGATCTCAAACCCCGCGGGAAGGGGATCAGAGACCATCAACCGCGCCTCGCCACTGGCGAAGGGCGTGATTTCCAGCAACGTGATCAGGCGCGTTCCCACCGCGACGCTCTCAAGGCTGACGGGTTCGCCGTCCAGCGTCATATAGCTGCGGGTGATGGCATAGCCATTGCCCGCAGCCGTTAGGGGATCGGTCGGCACGCCAAAGGTGGTCACGGTCAGGGATGTGTCTGCGCCGTCGTTCTTGACGGCGACGGGTTGCAGCGATGCTGCGTCCGCCATCCGCACCAAAGGCCCGTCGGCGGGTTGGCCATCGATGGTCAGCCCCGTTGCTGCCCCCCGGTCGATCAGCGCATTGGCCGCCAAAAGCGCCCATGTGGTTTCTTGGGTGGAAAGCCGTCCGCCTGCCGCGATGCGGTCAGTCAGCGCCTCTCGGTCCACGGCGTTGGAGCCCGCCTCAACCGCCAAAGACAACACCGCCGCCGCGTCGCGATAGGTGGTGCCGTAATCGGCGCGGTAAAGCTGTTCCGTGTCCGCCCCGTTTTGCGCCTCCAGCAGTGCCGCCGCACGGGCGAACATGGCATCGGCGCGTTGCTGGTCGCCATACAGCGCCAGCGCCGCGCCCATTTGCGCCATCGCGGTGGGGGTGGCGAAAGCATCGCCCTTGACGTCGGCATAGTAGCGCAGATCGCCAATCGCGGCTGCGCCTTCGCGCGCCAGCACCATCAAGGCATAGGCCAAGGACTCGCCACCTTGACCAAAATCGGCGGCGTAATTGACTTGGTTGCGCAGGTTGTCCAATGCCATGCGGAAGCCCAGATCCGGCACAGCATAGCCCCGCGCCTTGGCGCGTGATAAGACATCGGTGACAAAAGCATCCAGCCAAGGATCACCCGATCCCGCCGCCCAAAGGCCAAAGCCACCCTCTGCCCCTTGATTGGCTAGGATTTCGCCGATGCTTTGCTGGATGCGGGTGTTCAGGTCGCCCGATTGCTGCAGGTTCAGCGCCACCGCTACGTCATTGAAGTACAAGAGTGGCAACACCTTGGAGGCCATCTGTTCCGTACAGCCATAAGGGTACCGATCCAACGAGGCCAGCAAGCCCGGCGCATTCAGCCGCGCGATGGGACCTGCGGCAAGTGTTGCCTTGGCCCCTGGTGCAAGGCCCGCAAAGACCGAGGCGTCAAAGGTGAAGGTCTGGCCCTTGGCAAGGTCAAAGCGGCTGATGCGCGCGACCTCGGGGTCGTTGACCTGCACCGGCAAGGACAGCGTCTTGGTCAGCGCCTTGCCATCTGGCGTGGTGAGTGTAAGCGCGACGGTCTGGATGCCGGGATCACCTGCAGTGACCGGAATTGAGAGGGTCAGTTTTTGTTTCTCGCCCAGATCGACTGAGGCTGGAACCGCGCCCAGCGTCAAACCTTCTGACGTGACTGCCAGCGCCATCTGTCCCGCAGGGCCGGTGGCATGGGTCAGTTCCAGCAGCAAGCGGCTGTTGTCGCCGGGCGACAGGAAGCGCGGCAGGGTTGCCGTCACCACCACTGGATCGCGCACCAGCACGTCAGCATTGGCCTGACCCACCCCGGTTTTTGACCATGCGACGGCCATCACCTTGACCTGTCCATTAAAGGCCGGAAGGGTGAAGTCGGTCCGCGCGTATCCATCTGAACCCACTTCAATCGGGCCAGAGAAAAAGGCGAGCAATTCTTCGGTGGGAGGGGGCGCTTGCAGCCGCGCATTGGCCCCGGCATCCCCACCGGATCGCACCCTTCCTTCGGCGCCGTTCATGCCGTCAATCAACCGGCCATAGACATCGCGGATGCCGACACCGAGTTTGCGTTGCCCGAAATACCATTCCTGAGGATCGGGCGGGGTGAAGCCGGTTAGGTTCAGGATGCCTTGGTCAATCGCTGCGATGGTGACGTAAGCCGTCTCACCCGCCTGCACGCCATCGACCTTGACCGCGATGGGCAAGGGGCCGCGCGGGTCCGCCTCTGCCGCGACGTCCACCTTTGCGGAAAGCGCACGTTTGCCGGGGGCAATGGCGGCATGGGCCAGACCGAGGGCGCGGGCCGGATTGTGACCCGCCGCGATATCCATGGGCCGCAGGACAGAGGCGGTGACATAAACCCCGGCCCCCCAATCATCGGTGACGGTCAGCGGGATCAGGTTTTCGCCTGCCGTCACCGCGACCGCCTGCATGGCAACGACGCGGTTGGACAGCACGGTGACCAGTGCCGTCCCTGCCGCTTTGGGCACAACACGCAGGGTCGCGGTGTCGCCCGCCGCATAGGCGGCCTTGTCCAGCGACATTTCTAGCATATCCGGCGTTGTCGTCACATCGGCGGCGGCGAACCATCCGGCCGCAAAGGCGACGGATGATCCGGCAGGTGCCCCATCGGTGCGGGTGACCGACAGTTCATATTCGCCCCATTGCACCGGGGCCGCGATTTCCACGGCTTCGGTCCCAAGCGACGCTGCGCCCTCAGCCACCTTTGACCGCGTGGTCACAGGTTCCCACATCCACGAGCCATAGGATTGATACCATTGGTAATCCGTTTGAACCCGCGTGAGTTCCCACTTCACCGCCATGGTCGCCGGATTGCCATCTGGACCGACGCCCAGAAGGGCAAAGCGCGCGTCTGACCCTTCGGCCACCACGCCATCAAACAGCGGCTTGATGCCGACCATTGCGGCAGAGGGCGTCAAGAGTTTGGTGATCTTACGTTCCACTGGACGGCCAGAGCCTTCGGCAACGCGCACGGTCACCCGCGCCTCAATCGGGCGCAAAGGGTCGGTCACAGCGGGCAGGGTGATCGGGAAAGCCGCCTTGCCCGCCTGGTCCGTCCGCGCCGGGGCAAAGGGTTCCATCACCGCGCTGAACGGGTCATCCTGACGGCCAAATACATAGCCCGGAAAGTCCGGCAAGCCCGTGGCGGCCAGCAGCAGGGTTTCGCCCTCAATCGCTAGATCAGCCCCCGGCGCGCCAAAGAGGTATTTGGCATCCACGCGCAGAGTCGGGATGTCCCCTAAGCGAAGGGCATCAGGCAGGCTGGCGGCAAAGTCGATGCGTTCGGGTAGAAAATCCTCAACAAGGAAGGTGCGGGCGGTCAGGGCTGGGCCATCCGCCTCGGCCCGCATTTCCACTCGCCAGACGCCGCGCGGGGCAGAGCCTGCGATGGGCAGGTTGTAAACATACCCGCCAGCCGCATCAGCGACCACACCGCGCGAAGATTCCACGCCATCTGGACGGAAGAGCATCCATGTCAGGGGCAAACCTGTCACCGCCGTCGCCGCCGAATCGCGGGCAAGGGCAGTGACATTCACCTGCTCGCCTGCGCGGTAAGCACCCCGGTCGGTCGTCAGCCACAGGTCCAATGGAGGGGCGGGTTCGCGCCCCTCAACCCCCCGGTCCGACAGGTCAAATTCCGGATCGGTCAGCGACAGAAACGCCAGATCATTGCCGCCGTCCCGCGCCACCAGCAGGGCGGGTGCGGCCCCCCCCGTACCCCGCGCCAGACCGGCATCGAACACGGCATGCCCCATGGCATCGGTGGTCGCGGTCGCCAAAATCTCATTGGCGGTGGACACAAGCTCCACCGTCGCGCCTGCCTTTGCCCCGGCATCGCCCAAACCGCGCACAAAGACATGCAGGCCGTCCACCCCGGAAAGCGAGGTGAGGCCAAGGTCAGACACCGCAAACCATTGCCATGCGGCGGGGGTTTCATAGGGGTCGGCACCTGGCACGGCAGCACGCAGGGCATAGACCCCGGCGGGTTGGCCAACCAAGGCCTCTGCCATCGGCAGGCGGGTGGTAATGTCGGTGTTGATCTCCATCTTGACGGTCGCAGTGCCGGTCCAGACCTGTGATCCGATCTGGTCGCGGAAGTCGCTTTCTTGCCAGTCCGCAATGGGGGCCGAGAAATAGCCATTCTGGAACGACCGCAAAAGGTTGCGGTCCGTCACACGAAACAGCGTCAGCTCCAGCGTATCGGTGTTGACCGTTTCCACCGGCAGGGCGGCATCCACGCCCTTGGGCAAGAGATATCCGCGCCCCGGAAAGCGCAGGCCGGGGCTGCGGTCGCGGATGTATTGCGTGACATCGACCGATGATGGCAGGGTCTGACCATCCGCCGCAGGCAGACCCTGCCGCAAGGTGACGGTCGGGCGGTCGCCGTGCTTTACCCCTTCGACGCACAGGTCATAGCCCGAGGCTGTGACGGTCAGCGCCGGATCGTCCAGTTGCACAAATGTGCTGTAATCCACCCCAAGTTTGGCCAGTTCTTCCGAGAAATTTGCACAAAGGCGCGGGCGGGCCAGATCGCTTTCCACCCGTGTCTCAACGATGCGAAAGCCGTATTGCGCTGCGGCCGTGGCCAGATATTCGGCCGTGTCGTCGCGCAGTTGCAGCGATTGTGCCAAACGCAGTGCCTTGACGGTTTCGCCGCCACGTCCCGCAGCCTCCAACGCCTGCGCCATCAGAACCAGCAGCGTGTGCCGCTCCGCCGCCGAATCGGCACGCAGATAGCCGTTGATCGCGGCCTGCAAGGCACGATCGCGCAGCGGGGTGGGATCTTCCATCGCGCCGGACGCGGTCAGTTGCAGGCGCGCATACTCCGCCCAATCTCCCGCCGCGTCGGTCAGGTTCAATGCCGCCCCAGTCAGGCGCGCGGCCCCTTCGAAATCCCCGGCAGTTTCGGCATCGACAGCGGCCATGCGGTGGTCTTCGGCGGTCCATTCGCCCGAGACATGCTCATTGGCCAAGCCGTCCGCCTGCGCGCGGGCCGAGTCAAAATCCCAAGGGTAAAGAAAGGCGAGTTCCGCCTTGCGCGTCGGGGCCATAGCAAGTGCTGCGGGATTGGCAGAATAGACCCGCGCCGACCAAGCCCCGGCAAAAGGCTGCGACGGGCCGGTTTCGGCCTTAAGAAAGCAGGATCCGTTTTGCGTGTTGAAGGTCATGGCCTGACAGGCTGTATTGACAAGGCACGCGCGCTGGCAGGCGTCAAAGGTGGTGTCGAACTGGCTGGAAATGTCACCGCCCGGCAGGTCCACATCCTCGATCAAGGCAAGGCGCCGCTCGGGGATCGGTCCTAAGCCCGACTGCTGTGCCATGGCGGGCAGCGCGG
>JAIYDR010000054.1 GCA_027487395.1 Rhodobacter sp.
ACAGCTTGGTATGGACACAAATCGCGCCCTCATAGGCGGAAAGCAGCCGGGGATATTCGGCATCGACCATCTCCTCGGTCCAGTCCCCGAGGCGCGAAAACCCCAAGCGCAGCATCGCCCGCGCGCCGTGAAACGCCGTCAAGGCATCGGCGGGCGTCAAAAGATCGCCATGCCCCAGCGCCCGGAAGCAAGCATTGGCCGAGGCGAGCAGATCCGCAGAGGTATCGGCCAACGTGCCATCCAAATCAAAGACGACTGTCCGCCCTTCGCCCGTCTTTTTCTCCGACACGGTCTGCCCCCCAAGCGCGTCTGCAACAACCCGCAATGTGAATTGAGGGCCCCGCCCCTTGTGGTCCCTGATGACCGGGGTAAAACGGACGCCGTCGGAAGGAAAGGGTCAGTATGCAGGTTGCGCTTGTCATTCTCGCTGCGGGACAGGGAAGCCGAATGAATTCGGACCTGCCCAAGGTGCTTCACAAGGTGGCGGCGGCTCCGCTGTTGCATCATGCCATGTCGGCAGGGCGCAGCCTCGATCCAGCGCTGACTGTGGTGGTCACCGGGCATGGGGCGGAGCAGGTCGAGAGTTCCGCCCGCGCTTTTGATCCTGATGTCGCGACGGTCCGACAAGAGGAGCAGAAGGGCACCGCCCATGCTGTCTTGCAAGCCGCAGCCCCGCTGGAAGGTTTTGGCGGCGATGCACTGGTGCTTTATGGCGATACGCCTTTTATCCGTTCGGAAACGCTGGAGAAAATGCTTGCCGCCCGCCGCCGCCATGCGGTCGTGGTCTTGGGCTTTCATGCCGCCGATCCGGGCCGCTATGGCCGTCTGATCGCAGATGGCGACGCCCTGCACCGTATCGTCGAATTCAAGGATGCCTCGCCAGAAGAGCGCGCCATAACCCTTTGCAATTCCGGCGTTGTCTGCGCCGACGCCTCCACCTTGATGCGCCTGTGCGCGGCGGTTGGGAATGCCAATGCCTCAGGCGAGTATTACCTGACCGATATCGTCGAACTGGCCCGCGCCGAAGGCTTGTCCGCTGGTCTGGTCCTCTGCGACGAATCCGAAACGCTGGGCGTCAACACCCGCACCGAACTCGCCCGCGCCGAAGGTCTGTTCCAAGCGCGGGCACGGGCCGAGGCGTTGGAAAACGGCACCACCCTGACCGCGCCCGAAACCGTGTTCTTCGCGCTCGACACCCATATCGGCCGCGATGCCATCATCGGCCCCGCCGTGATCTTTGGCCCCGGCGTCACGATTGAATCGGGGGCCGAGGTCAAGGGCTTCTGCCATCTCGAGGGCTGCCATATCAGCCGGGGTGCCGATGTCGGCCCCTTCGCCCGCCTGCGCCCCGGTGCCGAACTGGCCGAAGATGTGCATGTCGGCAATTTCGTTGAGATCAAGAATTCCATCCTTGGCGAAGGGGTCAAGGTCGGCCACCTGACCTATCTGGGCGATGCCGATGTGGGCGAAGGCACCAATATCGGCGCAGGTACCGTCACTTGCAACTACGATGGGGTGATGAAACACCGCACCACCATCGGCAAACGGGTGTTCATCGGGTCAGACACGATGCTTGTCGCGCCCGTCACAGTCGGCAATGATGCGATGACCGGCTCAGGCTCGGTGATTACAGAAGACGTGCCCGCCGAGGCGGTCGCCTTGGGGCGGGCACGGCAAGTCAACAAGGCGGGTCTCGCCACAAAACTTTTTGAACGTCTGAAGGCCATAAAGGCCGCAAAGAACAAGGGTTGATTTTAACATGTGCGGTATTGTCGGTATCTTGGGCAACCATGAGGCTGCCCCCATTCTGGTTGAAGCACTAAAGCGTCTGGAATATCGCGGCTATGACAGCGCGGGCATTGCCACCGTCAACAGCGGACGGCTGGAGCGCCGCCGCGCCGTGGGCAAACTGGTCAATCTGGCGGACCTCTTGGTGCATGAGCCCTTGGCCGGAAAAGCGGGCATCGGCCATACCCGCTGGGCCACTCATGGGGCCGCCACAGTCACCAATGCCCATCCGCACAAGGCTGGGCCTGTCGCCGTGGTGCATAACGGCATCATCGAAAACTTCCGCGAGTTGCGCGCCGAACTCGCCGCAGCGGGCTACACCCAAGAATCCCAGACCGATACCGAAACTGTGGCCTTGCTGACGCAACTGCACCTCGACCGTGGGATGAAACCCGTTGAGGCCGCCCGCGCCACTCTGCAACGCCTGCACGGGGCCTTTGCGCTGTGCTTCCTGTTCGATGGCGAGGATGACCTGATGGTCGCCGCCCGCAAAGGCAGCCCCTTGGCCATCGGCCACGGCACGGGTGAGATGTTTGTCGGGTCCGACGCCATCGCGCTGGCCCCAATGACCGACCGCATCACCTATCTCGAAGAAGGCGATTGGGCCGTCATCACCCGCAACGGCGCTGAGATTTTCGATGTCATGGACCGCCGTGCCAACCGCGCGGAAACCCGCATTGCCATCGACTCGGCCCGCATCGAAAAGGGCGGCCACAAGCATTACATGGCCAAGGAAATCGCCGAACAGCCGGTGGTAATCGCCGATGCCTTGAAGCATTACGTCGGCCAAGACGGTGCCTTGCGCTTGCCCGTCGCGCTGGACTTCCGCACGGTGGACCGGGTGACGATGGTGGCCTGCGGCACGGCCTCCTTCGCCTGCCATGTGGCGCGCTACTGGTTTGAGCAAATCGCAGGCCTCGCCGCCGAAATCGACATTGCGTCCGAATTCCGCTATCGCGATCCGGTGCTCTCACCCGCCTCGATGGCCATCTTCGTCAGCCAATCGGGCGAAACCGCTGACACCTTGGCGGCCCTCCGCTATGCCCGCGATAAAGTGGCATCGATTGTCAGCGTGGTGAACGTTCCCACATCGTCGATCGCGCGTGAATCCGACCTTGCCCTGCCGATCATGGCCGGGGTTGAGGTGGGCGTCGCCTCGACCAAAGCCTTTACCTGCCAACTCACCGTGCTGGCGCTGATGGCGATCAAGGCCGGGCTGGACCGGGGCCGGTTGACCCCGGCGCAGGCGGCAGAGCATCTGGATGCGCTCAACAGCCTGCCGGGTCTGATGAACCATGCCATGGGCCTGTCAAAAGACATCGCCGCCGTGTCCGAAGACCTGGCCAAGGCGCAGGACATCCTTTTCCTTGGGCGCGGGCCGATGTATCCCTTGGCCTTGGAAGGTGCGCTCAAGCTGAAAGAAATCAGCTACATCCACGCCGAAGGTTATGCGTCAGGCGAACTGAAACATGGCCCCATTGCCCTGATCGACGCTGCAGTTCCGGTGATCGTGCTGGCACCGCGGGATGCGCTCTTCGACAAGACAGTGTCCAATATGCAAGAGGTGATGGCCCGCCACGGCAAGGTCGTGCTGATCTCTGACGCCGCCGGTGTGGAAGAGGCGGGCAGCGGCGCGTGGAAGACCCTGACCCTGCCCGAGGTTGCCCCCCTCTTTGCGCCGATCCTCTATGCCGTGCCTGCCCAACTTCTGGCCTATCACACCGCCATCGCCAAGGGCACCGATGTGGACCAGCCCCGCAATCTGGCGAAATCGGTGACGGTGGAATGATCGACGAGGCACTTGCCACGCTGCGCGCGCTGGCGGATGACACGAAGGCGGCGGAAATGGCTGCCTATCACAAGTCCCCGCGTGTCTATCTGGGCGTGACCGTGCCGCAGATCACCGAACTCGCCAATGGCTGGCGCGAACAACTGACTGTTGAGGATCGCGTGACCCTCGCCGATGAGCTTTGGCAATCCGACATCCACGAAGCCCGGGTTGCCGCCACCAAACTCTTGACCCAAGCCCGCCTTCGGCCCGATGAGGGCGCTTGGGCGCTGATCCAATCTTGGGTGCCGGAGTTTGACGGCTGGGCTCTGGCCGATCATGCCTGCGATGCAGGCCGCCGCCGCCTGCAAGCTGACCCCGCCCGCATCGACAGCGTTGAGGAGTGGACCACCTCCGATCATATGTGGACCCGCCGAGCGGCCTTGGTCATCACCCTGCCCTGGACCAAGATGAACTTCCCCAAGCCCGAAGACCTTGCCATCCGCGACCGTGTCTTGGGCTGGGCCGCCAGCTATACCACTGACCCCGACTGGTTCATCCAGAAAGCCATCGCATGGTGGCTGCGCGATCTGTCGAAACATGACGCCGATCGCAGCCGTGCCTTTCTTGCCGCGCATGGCGACAAGATGAAGCCTTTCGCCCAAAAGGAAGCGGCCAAATTCCTCTGACACCTTCCCCGTTGCCAAAAAATCCTCTGGGGGTGCGGGGGGCGAAGCGCCCCCGCCCGCTTTGCGCTGCGCCCTGCGCAGGGCAAAGCTGACCGCGTCGGCGCGGGCCTGCCCGCGCCGTCCGCAAGATCACTCGGTGGTGACAGTCACTTCCGGCAGGTCGGTCAATGCCAGTCCCAAGGCGCGGAACGCGGGCAGTGACAGTTGCGCGGCGCCAGACCCGGGGCGCAAGTCCACTGCCACCGATTGACCGGCTGCCGTGGTGACGCGGCCTTTGCCCGCCACTGGCACGATTGCGCCTTGCAACCAGAAGCCCACCTCTGCCGGATTGCCCAAGGAGACTCGCACCTTGCCCAACTCCACCGTGTCGGACGGCGCTTCCACCACGGCAACCGCAGCGGCACGTTCGGCCTCAGTCGTGGTGTCCAACGCGGCAGCGCTTTGCCCACCGGCGGCGCCCGGCATGCGCTGGGGCACAGCTGCAGCCACCGCCACCGGTGCCTCCGGCGCGGCGCGCCCGAGGGGAAACACCCGCCAGCCGCGCATGTTGTCCACCATGCCGCAACCCGACAGGGCAAACCCTAAGGCCAAGCTGGCCGCCAAGACGATGCGATGTTTCTTCATACCCCCGACGATAGTCTGACGCTTCCGCCGCGTCTACCGCCGTATCCGTGCTTGCAGCGACCGCCGCCGCTGCCTACCTTTACACCATGGATATGACCGCGCCCCTTCTCACCGCCCCGCTGATTGACCCCTTTGCAAGGGCGATCTCTTATCTGCGGGTATCGGTCACCGACCGCTGCGATTTCCGCTGCG
>JAIYDR010000047.1 GCA_027487395.1 Rhodobacter sp.
CAGCGCGATCCGCACCGCATCCTTGCGAAATTCATCCGTCCTAACTGTGCCCATAGCTCATCTCCTTTGCTGCACATTACGCTATCAAAGGAGCGGCACCAAACCGCGACAAGACCAGTCCTTTGGCTTGAGTCTTCTCTGCCATTGACACCACGCAAATGGGCCAGACGCTGCGAAAACTGCAAATCGCCACCCCCGTTTCCGTTGCCCAACCTGAAACCCGCCGCCTCGCTGATGCTGGCTCAGGTTGCGGGCAATGTCTCAGGTCACGGACCGTCGCATCGACAATCTTGGGCGAAACAGCAAGTTACGAACTTGCTCAAAGCTGTTCGCGGCCCCTTTATGCAGGGCGTTCTTCGATGAAAGAACGATCGTCGGTTGAACCTTCATTGGCGGCCCCCAACTGCGATACCGTGCGCTCGCCCTTCAGGGCCTGCAACGCAACACGCGCCTTGAACGCCGCGCCATGGTACCCGCGTTTCGATATGTTCTCTTCGCCAAGGCGATCAGCAGAGCGCAGATCGTCGCTTTCGTTATTGTGCGATCTTCATAAGGTGGCTTTACCCATGTCTGCCAATGCGCTGCTGCGATGCTGTGTTATTCAGCATGGGGGCCCAAAACATTGGTGGATTGCCCGTTACGAATGATGGCCGCCCGGATCAAGCGGGGTCGAGCTTTGACCTCGATCATGATCTTGCCAACATATTCCCCCACAATCCCGATCGCCAAGAGATTGATCGAGCCAAAGAAGAGAATCGAAATCAACAAGGTGGTCGCTCCACGGGGCGCGACTTCCGGAAAGATCAGCCGCAAGAAGATGGCGAGGATGCCCAGCAGCACAGACAGGGTAAACAGACCGGCGCCAACGGCCCCCAACATGGACAGCGGCACATTGCTGAAGGACAAAATCCCCTTTTTCGCCCAATCAAGGTTCTTGAACAGGCTGTTTGTGGTCACGCCGAACATTCGGTCAGGACGGACGTAATCCACCCCCGTCTGGCGAAACCCCATATAGGCGCGCAGGCCGCGCATGAACATGTCGCGCTCGCCGCTGGTCAGGATCCATTTGACAACCCTTTGATCGATCAAAGAGAAATCGCCAGCATCCAAAGGAATTTTGATATAGCTGAAGGCTGCAAAGACGCGGTAGAATGCCTTGTACAGCATCCCCCACATCATTGGCATTTCGCGTTTGACGCGGCGCCCGTAGACCACATCATAACCCTGTTCCCAAAACGGATAGAATTCGGCGATCAGTTCGGGGGGATCTTGCAAATCGCCGTCCAACAGGACGACGGCCTGTTTTGTCGACATTTCCATCCCGCTGCGAAATGCCATCTGAGAGCCGAAGTTGCGGGAATGGCTGATGCCCAGAACATGGGGATCTTTGGCGGAAATCTCTTGGATCACTTCTGCAGAATTATCAGGGCTGCAATCGTTCACAAAGATGATCTCGTAATCAATCTTTAGCTTGCGAAATGTATCCGTGAGACGCTGATACATGATCGGAATCGCCTGAGCGTCCTTGTAGCAGGCGATAATTGCGCTGACTGACCGGCGTTTCTGCTGAACCGAGAGTTTCGTACTGGTCCCCAAATCCTCGTCCGTCAGCGGGGCAATCCAATCGGCCAGTTTCCGCAGGCCAACTGGCAAGGGCGTCTGTGCCCGCCAGCCCATCAGATCAAAGGCCTTGTCGGGGTTCGAATACCAATCCGTCAAATCCCAGACGCGGCCTTGCATCGAGTTATACTGTGGCGCGGCCGTTAGGGAAAACTCCTTCTGTGCCACGGAAACCAGATCGGCGATGGTGGTCTTTTGACCCGATCCGATGTTTATGGTTTCGCCGAACATCGCCGGGTTCATCTTGGCGGCAGCCAATACAAAGGCGGCGCAGACATCGTCGACATAGACGAAATCACGCGAAATCTCAGGGTTGACCAAAGGCGGCAAGCCCCCCTTTAGCGCCGCGCGCACAAGATTCGGCATCAACCGCGAGGTGTCTTCAAGCGGACCATAAACCGAATAGAGGCGCAGGTTCACGCCGGGGAAATTCTTGTGCTTTCCCATGTACTTCAAATAACTGTCAGATGACAGTTTGGACACGGCGTAATGGCTGTTGGGTTCGCAGACCGCGTTCTCCGATGGACCGGCGCTGTTCGAACCATATTCCGATGAACTCCCTGCATGGATAAACGCCGCAACGCCGCGATCAGCCAACAGTTCGGCCATTTTTACCATTGCGATGAAATTCGTCTCATAGATCAACTCAACGTTGGTCTCAAAAGAATAGGCACCATAAGCGACACAGTCGAACACGGTTTGGGGGCGCAGATTGTCGATCATATTCTTGACGACGTTCAAATCGTTCAAATCGGCGGCGAGCAGTTGGGCATCGGGAACATCGCGCAAACGCCAATTACGTTCGCGTTGCACAACCGCAAAGACATCCTTTCGATGTGCGGCGATCATGTGAAATAGATTTGCGCCGACAAAGCCAGAGGCCCCCGTGATCATGATCGGTCCGCGGAGGGCGAGGATATAGGCAGTTATGTCGTTCATGCGAAGCTCTGAAGGTCAAGGGCAGCCAAAAGGGAAGCGGGGTCCAACTGCGATTGCGTGCGCAGGAATTGTTGCGATCCATAACCTGCAAAGTGATGGGCCGTAGCGTAAAGGTGCGTGAATCTGGGCGTCATTTGCCCTGATTGCATCATGTGCAGCGCAAGGGCAGCGCCAAATCCGCCCTGCGCCACATGCTCTTCAGCAACAATCAAGTGGCCAGCTGCAGCGAGTTGTGTTTGCAAAGCCTCGGGCATCGGGTTCTTCGAGAGGGGCAGTTCCGCCACGGCCCAGAGATTTGCGCGATCGGTGCAGGCTGCGATATAGCTACCTGCCAATGGGCCAACGGCAATTACCACCGGTCCATGGCCCTGCGTCAGTTGCCGCCATGGCTTGTAGGCGGGAACGGTGTATTGCTTGGGTGTTTCGCCGCGGCCCAACCGCAGATAACTGGGGCCAGAATGCATACCGATAGCGGGAATGACGGCCCCAAGGTCCTGGTCGAACACTGGAACAAAAGCCTTCATATGCGGCAGGGTCAGCATGATCCCGTAATCTTCGATGGCGTGATGAGTCGGCCCCATCACGCCATAGCCATATCCCCCGCCGTTGCCGACAATCTTGACCGGCAAGTTGTGAAACGCGACATCATTGCGAATTTGTTCAAAGCCACGGGCGTAGATGAACGGTGCGATGCTATAGGCCCAGGCGTCCAGACCCTGTTTGGCCAGACCCGCCGCAACCGACACCATGTTCTGCTCGGAAACGCCCGCATTGATAAATCGGTTCCCCAAGGCGCTGCGCAGGGGTTCCAGCGCCATAAAGCCGAGATCACCCGTCAGGAAAACCAGATCAGGGCTTTGCGCCAGTGTGACCATTGCTTCGCAAAACTGGGTTCTCATGCCTGTTCAATGTCCTGAATCGCCTGCGCATAAAGTGCGTCAGTCATAGGGCGATAATGCCATTCCATTTGGTTTTCCATGAAGGACACGCCCTTGCCCTTGACCGTCTGCATGAGGAGTACGCGGGGGCGCTCATGTGACGACAAAAGGGCATGGCGCAAGGCTGCCAGATCATGACCGGCAACCTCTGCCAGATCGATGTTGAAACCGGCCAGTTTCTCTCGCATCCCTGCCATTGACGCCACATCCTGCGTGCCGCCAAATCCTTGAAGTCCGTTCTGATCGATCATAACCGTCAAATTCGACAGGCCTTGATGGGCGGCGAAGATGAGCGCCTCCCATGTGGACCCTTCTTGCCATTCCCCGTCCGAGGTGATGCAAAACACCCGCCCTGCGGTGTTCTTGATCCGCATCGCCAAGGCTGTCCCCGCGGCCAATGACAAACCATGACCCAGACTGCCGGTAGCGAAATCTACAAGGGGTAGGCCGCTCGCGGGGGGGTGACCGGCAAGACGGGTGTTGTCTTTATGGAAACTGGCCAATTCGGCGTCGCCGATCAGTCCCTTGCTCCACAAGGCGATGTAGAGGGCGCCAGCTGAATGACCTTTTGACAGGATGAAGCGGTCATCGTC
>JAIYDR010000335.1 GCA_027487395.1 Rhodobacter sp.
AAGAAGCAACGCCGGGTTTCCCGGTTCACCAAAGGTTTCTGTGGCAAGTGTGATGTCTTTGTTTTCTACGGCCCGCATCTCGTCCACGACCCTTTCCTACGCGAAAATCAGTGCCACAATTCATCTTCATTGGAAATGACCGCGGTGGCCTGAAACCAACCAACCCAACTTAGCACAAGAACAAAAGAAAAAGGGCGCGCTGCTCTGCCACCCCCTCAGGGCTGATCCCATAGCAAAGGGACCACGCCCCGACCGTCCGACCTTGGCTCAGCGCCCTCAGTCCGTGTCTTGCGCCGCCCCACCCGCAGGCACCAGATCGGGCGGCAACAGTACGGAGGTTGCGAGGCCCAGCGCCACCGCCAGCACCACGATCAGCGCAGTTTCCGCTGCGCCGATGGAGCGCAAGGCGGGGCGGGGCTGTGGACGCTGCCCGGAACGGGGGCTGTCATCCAAGGTTTGGGTTCTGTCGGTCACGGGCATCATCGCGGCACCTGCGGCTGGATTGCACCGGGCAAGGACATCTCCCGGCAAGGCCAATCCTGTGGCCACCCCGGAAAGCGAGGCAATAACAGCGCCCCGCTATGCGATATCAGGCCAACGGGCCGCTTAGGACATTGCCTAACAGCCGCGCCTTCCGCATCATGGCAGCAAGCCCAAGGAGTGCCGCGATGCCGCGCCTGACCCTCATTCTTGCCACCGTGATCACGTTGGCCGCCCTGCCCGCCTCGGCGGAATGTTTCGCAGATTACAAGGCCAAGCAGGATGATCCCTTGCGCCTGCATTATGGTGTGGCACAGGTTTCAGATGCCGCCTGCACCGGGGGCAGCGATCCGGGGGCCGAAATCGCCCCCCGCCTTGCCGGGGAAGGGTGGCAGTTGTTGAACGTGCTCTCGGTCTTTGGCCCCGAAGGACTGGAGGAAAGGAGATCGAGTGCAGGAGAATACTTCCTCCGCTTCTGACAACCTGCGCGCGGGCAACCGCGTCGTCGCCTTCGGGATTGCCGCCATCGTCCTGATCCTGCTGGCGGCGGCGGTTTTTCTTTTTTCCAGCCTGCCCGACGCCAACGCCTTTAACGCGCGGGTAGAACGCCTGTTCGTTGAAAACGACAACCTGACCACCGGGGCGGAGATCAAGCTTCTGGAGATCCTCGCCCAATCCGGCACCGCCTTTGCCGAGGTACTGCAAAGCTACCGCATGGTGATCTTTGTTCTGCTGGTCTTTTCCACCGCGCTTTTGCTGGCTGCACTGGTGTTTCTGGTGACGATCATTACCCTCAATCGCCGCATGTCAGCGATCCAGCGCTCCGGTATTCAAGTCTCCAGCCTGATGATCAACCGCGAAGGCCGGGCGGTCTATATCAACGACATGGAATTCCAACTGACCGAAGCGGCGATTGAAACGCTGTCCGTGTTGGCTGAGGCGCGAATGGATGATGAGGTATTGACCGGCGTGCAGCTTGAGGCCGTGATCTCTGGCCGGTCAGAGGCCGACTGCGAAGAGGCCGCCGGAGCCACGCGGGTGAAACGCCTTAGGGATGCCCTCGGCAATCAGTTGGTCAGCGAGTTGCTGGTCAAGACCATCGCGCGGCGGGGCTATGTGCTGGCCGTGGGCAAGGACGCGATCCGGATGGTGTGAGGACGGCGGTGCAGAAGGAGGGTTGCAGAAACTAACCCATTGGGGTATATTCAAGCGATGCAAGCAGTCGCGGAAACCCCGATCTTCGTTCGGCAAACCGAAAAGCTGTTCTCGCCAGAGCAAAAGCGGGAATTGATCGACTTTCTGGCAGAGTTCCCACTTGCCGGGGACGAAATCCCCGGAACGGGTGGGGTTAGGAAACTTCGATTTGCGGCTTCGGGGCGGGGGAAACGGGGCGGGGCGCGGATCATCTACTACTATATTGACGAAACCATGCCGCTTTATGCTCTTTTGGCCTATGCCAAGAACGACCAAACCGACCTCTCTCCCGATGAAAAGCGGGTTGTTTCAGCCCTTGCCGCCGCTCTGAAGGCCAGCAGAAAGGAAAAGTCATGACCACGTTTGGCGATGATCTGATCCAAGCCATGACCGAAGCCTTGGCCCATGCCAAAGGCGAAGGGCCTGCCCTGCTGCACGCTGCGATCACTCCGCGTGAGGTGCGCGAACAGGCCAAACTGACCCAGGCACAGATGGCCCCCCTGATGGGGATGAGCCTGTCTGGCTACCGCAAATGGGAACAGGGGCAGCGTCGTGTCAGTGGACCGGCCGCCACCCTGTTGCGGCTGATCCAAAAGGAGCCGGACTTGGTGAAGCGGGCGCTCTTGTCCTGACGGCCAGAGCATAACCGTATTCGGCCCTTCCTCATCCGTCATCCCCCCGTTACAGCCACAGTGACAGGTCTTGCACCACCAGTGCCTTGGCCCTAGATAGCGCGCTTCCTGTTTCCCTTTGACCCCGAGGGGGGATGCCAGATGATCCAGACACCGTTTTACCTGATCGACCGGGCCAAGATCGCGCGCAATATGGCCATCATGGACCAGTTGCGCCAAGGATCAGGGGCCAAGACCCTGCTCGCGCTGAAATGCTTTGCGACATGGCCCGTCTTCGACCAGATGCGCGAACACATGGACGGCACGACCTCCTCCAGCCTCTATGAACTGCGCTTGGGGCGCGAGAAATTTGGCAAGGAAACCCATGCCTATTCCGTCGCTTGGGCTGATCACGAAGTGGCCGAAGCGGTGGGTTACGCCGACAAGATCATCTTCAACTCCATCGGGCAGTTGGAACGCTTCGACAACCAATCCGCCAGCATCAACCGCGGCCTGCGCCTGAATCCGCGCTTTTCCACCAGCGGCTTCGACCTCGCTGATCCCGCCCGCCCCTTCAGCCGCTTGGGCGAATGGGACGCCACGAAGATCGACCGCGTGATGGACCGGATCTCTGGCTTCATGATCCATTACAACTGCGAAAACGGGGATTTTGACCTGTTCGACCGGCAGTTGACCCGGATCGAGGATGAGTTCGGCCCCCTCCTTCAGCGCCTGAAATGGGTCAGCCTTGGCGGCGGCATCCACTTCACCGGCGAAGGTTACCCCGTGGACCGTCTCGCCGCCCGCCTGCGCACGTTTTCCGACCGCTTCGGCGTGCAGGTCTATCTTGAACCCGGCGAGGCCGCGATCACCGGGGCCGCGTCGCTGGAGGTCACCGTGCTGGACATCCTGAACAACGGCAAAGACCTTGCCGTCGTGGATAGCTCGGTCGAAGCGCATATGCTGGACCTGCTGATCTACCGCATCTCTGGCCGGATGGAGACAGAGGGCACCCACCCCTATATGATCTGCGGCAAATCCTGCCTTGCCGGGGATGTATTCGGCGAGTTCAGCTTTCCCGCCCCCCTGAACGTCGGCGACCGCCTGTCCATTGCCGATGCAGCCGGTTACACGATGGTCAAGAAAAACTGGTTCAATGGCGTGAAGATGCCCAGCATCGTCATCAAGGAACTCGATGGCTCCATGACCGTTTCGCGTGAATTCGGCTATGGCGATTTCGTCGGCAACCTTGGCTGACACTCCCTTGCCCTCCTTGCCCTTTGGGGCGCTTCCATCTGTCCTTGCCCGCGATCCCCAAAGGAGACGGTTCGAAGTGAAACGCAATGTTCTGATCATCGGTGCCGGCGGCGTAGCCCAAGTCGTGGCGCATAAATGCGCGCAGAATAATGACCGTCTGGGCGATCTACATATCGCAAGCCGCACGGCGACGAAATGTGACGCGATCATCGCCTCGGTCCACGACAAAGCCGCGATGAAAGTGCCCGGCGTCTTTGCTGCCCATGCCGTGGATGCCATGGACCCTGCCGCCGTCGCCGCCCTGATCCGCCACACCGGCGCGCAGATTGTGATCAACGTCGGATCGTCTTTCGTCAACATGACCGTGCTAGAGGCCTGCATCGAAACCGGGGCTGCCTATCTGGACACCGCCATCCACGAAGACCCCGCGAAAATCTGTGAAAGCCCGCCATGGTATGGCAATTACGAATGGCAGCGCCGTGATCGTTGCCGCGCTGCCGGTGTCACCGCGATCCTTGGCGTGGGCTTTGACCCCGGCGTGGTGAACGCTTGGGCGCGCGTGGCCGAGGAGGATTTCCTCGACACCATCACCGCCATCGACATCGTCGATATCAACGCAGGCTCGCACGGCAAATGGTTTGCCACCAACTTTGACCCGGAAATCAACTTCCGCGAATTCACCGGCACGGTCTGGTCGTGGCAAAACGGCGCATGGCAGGCCAACACGATGTTTGAGGTGGGCAAAGTCTGGGACATGCCCGTTGTGGGCGACCAAAAGGCTTATCTGACGGGGCACGATGAGGTGCATTCGCTATCCTCGCGCTACCCCGCCGCCGATGTGCGCTTCTGGATGGGCTTTGGCGATCATTACATCAACGTCTTTACCGTGCTGAAAAACCTTGGCCTTTTGTCCGAAAAGCCGGTCAAGACCGCCGAAGGGCAAGAGGTGATCCCGCTGAAACTGGTCAAGGCCGTGCTGCCCGATCCCGCCAGCCTTGCGCCGACCTATACGGGCAAGACCTGCATCGCAACCATCGTCACCGGCACCAAGAACAGCCAACCCGCCGAAGTGATGCTCTATAATGTCGCCGACCATAAGGAAGCCTTCCTCGAAGTTGGCTCCCAAGGCATCAGCTACACCGCCGGCGTCCCCCCGGTCGCTGCAGCGCTGCTGATTGCCGATGGCACCTGGGATGTCGGCCAGATGGCCAATGTCGAAGACCTGAACCCGCGGCCGTTCATGAATCTTCTGAACGAGATGGGCCTGCCCAATCGGGTGAAGGACGCTCAGGGCGACCGCGCCTTGCATTTCTGACCGCCCCATCTTCTCTGCGGCAAATATCCTCGGGGGGTGAGGGGGGAGACAGCCCCCCTTTCCCACACAAACCCAAAGCGCCACATCGCAAATCAAACCCCACGGCTTGAGGCTGCGCCTTGGGGCGGGTAGCTTGCAACCACCTCACCCTCCTTCCTCCCGGAGCATCTGATGGCCCAACGCCTGCACCTTGTTTTTGGTGGTGAACTTGTCACCCCGCAGAAGAACGTCTTTCGCGACGTCTCGAAGATCCACATCGTCGGCATGTTCCCCGACTATGCCAGCGCCTTTTCCGCTTGGAAGGCTGAGGCGCAGCGTACCGTGGACAATGCCCATATGCGCTACTTCATCGCCCATCTCCACCGCCTGCGCGACGAGGCGCAGTCCGGCTCTACCACCGAAGAAATGGACGGCTGAAACCGCAGACAGAAAGCCTCACATGGCCCTTTCGCTTGGTCTGACGCTGTACAACCTGTCGAACCGGCGTGAGCAAGGCTCTGCGCCGGACCGAGCCGCGCGACCTGCGGGGCGGCTCGTGTGGCTGCATGCGCCGGGGCAGGAATGCCTGCGGACCATGCAGCGGTTGGCCGCGCGACTGTGGGAAGAGGATGGGGTGCATGTGCTGCTGACGGCCCCCGATCGCTCAGGCACGCCGTCGATCGAGACCGACCGTCGCCCACGGCCTGGCCTGATCTACCAGCCCCCCCCTACCGATACCTTGGCAGAGGCCCGAGCGTTCTTGTCCTATTGGACGCCCGAGATTGCCATCTTTGCCGAGGGCGAAATCCGGCCTGCGCTTGTGGCAGAGGCCGCACAGCGTAAACTGCCGATGATGATCGTTGGCGGGCACCAGCCGCAGTTTCCGCGCGACCGCGACGGCTGGTATCCCGGCCTGATGCGCGGTGTGTTGCCCTTGTTCCGGCATATCCTGACCGTGGACGAACCCGCCGCCCGCGCCTTTCGCAAGGCGGGTGCGCCGCCTTTGCAGGTGGAAATCACCGGCCGGATGGAAGAGGACAGCGCTGCCCTGCCCTGTCTTGAGGCGGAACGCGCCGCCTTGGCACGCACGCTGGGCACGCGCCCGGTCTGGCTGGCCGCCAGCCTGCCCGAAATGGAGGAAACCTCGATCATCGCCGCCCACCGTGCGGCATTGCGGATGGCGCATCGTTTGATGCTGATCATCGTGCCGCAAGACCCCTCTCGCGCTGACCCTTTGGCGCGCCGGCTTGAGGATGAAGAGGGCTGGTCCGTCGCCCTGCGCTCTGCCGAACAGGAACCCGAACCAGAGACAGAGGTTTATGTTGCCGATTCCGCATCGGAATACGGGCTATGGTATCGTCTGGCACCGATCACCTATCTGGGCGGGTCGCTCTTGGGCCAAGGCTGTGGGCGGGATCCTTTGGAACCGGCCGCGCTGGGGTCGGCCATCATCTATGGTGCGCGTCCCGGGCCTTACGGCACCACCTTTGGCCGCTTGGGCGCGGCACGGGCCGCGCGTGCCGTGACATCGGGGGCCGATTTGGGCGAGGCTTTGGGCGATCTTCTATCGCCGGACCGCACCGCACGGTTGGCGCAGGCGGCTTGGGCGGTGGCCTCGGACGGGGCAGAGGTGACGGAAAAGGTCATGACGCTGATCCGGCGTGTGTTGGATGGGGAAGGCTGATGCGCGCACCGGGTTTCTGGTTCACCCCACCCGACCATCCGGCATGGCAGGCGCTGGCCCTGGCCCCGCTGGGCGCGCTTTATGCCGCGGGCACCGCGCGGCGGGTGGCGCAGGCGGGATGGAAGGCCCCGGTTCCGGTGATCTGCATCGGCAATCTGAACGCAGGCGGCACTGGCAAAACGCCCACCACCATCGCGCTGATCGAACGGCTGACAGCGCGGGGGCGGCGGGTTCAGACCGTCTCGCGCGGGCATGGCGGCACCCTCGAAGGTCCGGTCAGGGTGCAGGACACCCGCCACCGCGCCCGCCATGTGGGGGATGAGCCGCTGCTGATCGCCGCCTTCGGTCCGGTATGGGTGGCGCGGGACCGTGCCGCAGGGGTGCGTGCTGCCGTGGCCGATGGGGCAGAGGTGATCTTGCTGGATGACGGCTTTCAGAACCCGTCGGTGCACAAGGACCTGTCGCTGATCGTCGTCGATGCAGCCAAGGGCTTCGGCAATGGCCGCTGCCTGCCCGCCGGCCCCTTGCGCGAACCCGTGGCCAAGGGATTGCGCCGCGCAGACCTTGTGCTGTCGATTGGCGATGCCACGTCGCAGACCCGTTTTGCCGCCGATTGGGGAAAGGCATTGGGCGGTCTGCCACATCTGACCGGGCATCTCGCCCCGCTGAAGATGGGGATGGATTGGCACGACACCCGCGTCATCGCCTTTGCCGGGATCGGTCATCCCGAGAAATTCTTCGCCACCCTGCGGGCCGAAGGTGCCACGATCACCCGCGCCGTGGCGCTGGACGATCACCAACCCCTGTCCGAGGCGCTGATGCTGCGCCTTGAGGCAGAGGCGAAACTGACCGGCGCGCAGCTTGTCACCACCGAAAAAGACGCCGTCCGCCTGCCCGCCAGCTTTCGCCCCAAGGTGCTGACCCTGCCCGTGCGGCTGCGGCTGGACGATTGGTCTGCCATGGATGCAGCACTGGCAGGGTTGGGGCTGTAGAGGTCCCTTTCACCGTGTTGCGACGGAAGACATCGGGAAGCGCACATCGAAGAATCGTTGACATAACACACGCATAAATCACAGTGCGCGCTGTGAGTTCAACTTTAGCGATTAGACATAGATCAGGTGCTTCATGGACGCACGTTACCTAAGGGCAGTTGCGGACTGTCTGGTTTTCCACAACATCATTGGAACGCCATCAGAACTAACGGACGCCAACTTCAAGGCAAAGGTTCGCGCGTTTCAGACATCACACGGTGGGCTATTCGTTGATGGCGACATCGGGGAACTGACCGCTTGGGAACTGCAGGCACGTATGGTGACCGACGGACTGCAATTGATGTCTGTGAATGTTCCCGTTGACAGCACCCCCTCTGTGCAAAGCGTTCCGATGAATCTTCGTGCGGATGCAGCGGGAGCAGCAGCGCAGCTTTTCGCTGCGGTCAGGGCTAAGGGCGGCATCGTTACGTCAGCCGGCGGGTTCCGCCCGCTTTCGACCACACCGAATGCCCATCAATCCGCGCGATCGATGCATTATCCCGGCCTCGCCTTCGATTTGGCCGTGGCGACCGGCGGGTTCGACCCGGACAAAGACCCGTTCGTCCTAGAACGCACTGGCACAACGAGCGGTCCGAATTACTGGCGCGTCTGGTCGCGGGCCACAGGGGGGGATAGTCAGACCATCACGGCAACTGTGCATTCTGGCAGTTGGAACAATATCAAGGTTCAAACCAAAACGGTCACCGGGAAATTCATCAATTTTTCCGACCTTGCCCGGGAGCACGGCTTTCAATCCATCGGGCCGCGCTCAGCCTATTTGGCGGCAACGAGTAAGCAATACATGAGTTCGGAATGGTGGCACTTTCAGTATGAGGCGGCACTGATTCCCAATTTCTCGCAACTCGGGATTGAGATGATCCGAGTCGGAGGACCGACTTACACCGCGGAACGGATCAGGGCCGCGAATGCAAATCTCTGGGACGAACGCCGCGCGATCTTTCGGCAAAAGTGGAATTGAGGCGACGTCTGTACTGCGTAGAACAGGCGGCGCGCAATCCTTAGTCCTTAACCGGCCGCCGCATCACCACGCCATACCAAACCAGACCACCAAAGCCCTGATGGCTTTTGGCGCGCTCAACGGCGGTCAATTCGCCTCAACACAGCCCTTATCCGCCCCTCATGGCTGAAGCGAAGCAAAGATCCCAAAGACGCACCATCGACACCTGCCAAAACGCACAAGGCCCGAACTCACCGCAGCGCGCGTGACCGTATCTGTTCCTCGGCGGTCGAACCCACGTTTTCGCGCATGATCAAGCCAGCCTCTCGGGCAAAGCAAGAACACGCCCCCCAATGTCCAACAACACGGGGTGACGAAGGGCGAATTCTGCTCATGGATGCAGATCACGCCCGATATCCAGCCTTTGTTGCACCCCACGCCACAGACGGCACCCCAACTGACCGAAATGGCAGCTATACAGGCTGCCGTCTTTGCTGTAAGGCACCGCTTACACGGCCCAAAGATTCCGGGGCGGGGGGCAGGGAGCCACCGCCAAGGGGAATGAGGTGCCGCGTTTCACTGGCACTTCACGGGGCAGATGCGGCAGGTCCGCGCCCCTTTTGGGAAAAGACATGACAGATATGATGTTGGCCGCGCCTTTGGCAGCGGCTCTTTCGGCCAAGGGTTATGAAACCCTGACGCCGGTGCAAAAGGCCGTCCTCGTGGACGAGGCGCATGGCCGCGACGCGCTGGTTTCGGCGCAAACCGGATCGGGCAAGACCGTGGCCTTCGGTCTGGCCATCGCACCCGAGGTTCTGGACGGCCATGACCGTCTGATGTTCGCCGACAAGCCGTTGGCGCTGGTCGTGGCCCCTACGCGCGAATTGGCGTTGCAGGTCCACCGCGAATTCCAGTGGCTTTATGGTGAGGCTGGCGCGCATCTGGCCTCTTGTGTCGGTGGCATGGACTACCGGACCGAACGCCGCGCGCTGGAACGCGGCGCGCATATCGTTGTCGGCACCCCCGGCCGTCTGCGCGACCATATCGAACGCGGCTCGCTGGACCTGTCGGGCATCAAGGCTGTGGTTCTGGACGAAGCCGATGAGATGCTGGATCTGGGCTTTGCCGAGGATCTGGAATTCATCCTTGGCTCTGCGCCTGACACCCGCCGCACGCTGATGTTCTCGGCCACCGTGCCGAAAGAGATCGAAAAGCTGGCCGCCACCTTCCAGAAAAACGCGCTGCGGATCATCGCGCAGGGCGAGGCGAAACAGCACGTCGATATTGAATACCGCGCGATTTCTGTCGCGGCGCGTGACCGCGAGCATGCGATCTTCAACGTGCTGCGCTTTTATGAAGCCAAGACCGCCATCGTGTTCTGCAAGACCCGCGTCAACGTCAATCACCTGATGGCGCGCATGGGCAATCGTGGCTTTCAGGTCGTGGCCCTGTCGGGTGAACTGAGCCAGCAGGAACGCACCCACGCTCTGCAAGCGCTGCGCGATGGTCGTGCCCGCGTTTGTATCGCCACCGATGTGGCCGCGCGCGGGATCGACTTGCCGGGTCTGGAACTGGTGATCCACGCTGATTTGCCGTCGAACTCCGAAACCCTGTTGCACCGTTCGGGCCGTACTGGCCGGGCCGGTCAAAAGGGCGTCTCGGCGCTGATCGTGCCGCCCGCCGAATTCCGCAAGGCCCAGCGCCTGCTTCAAGGCGCCAAAGTCGTGGCCGAATGGGCCAAGGCCCCATCCGCCGATGACGTGCAGGCCAAGGATGATGTCCGTCTGCTGGAACATCCTGCCCTACAAATGGCTGTCGGCGACGAGGCTGGCACCGCAGACCGTCTGTTGGGCCTGTTTGGCCCCGAAAAGGTGGCTGCCGCCTTTATCCGCCTGTGGCGCGAAGGCCGCTCTGCCCCGGAAGAGCTGTCGGATTCCGCACCGCCGCCGTCTGCCGCGTCCGAACCCGCCAAGCCGCGGTCCGAATTCGGTCCGTCTGTCTGGTATGCACTGTCGGTGGGCCACACCGGCCGGGCCGAGGCGCGCTGGATTCTGCCGAAAATCTGCGATGCGGGTGGGATTGCCAAAAACTCTATCGGTGCGATCCGCGTGCAGCAGGACGTGACTTACGTTCAGTTGGCGGACGATGTGGCGCCGAAATTCGGTAACTCCTTGGTACTGGAAGCCGGTTTGGAAATGACCCGTCTGATGGGTGAGCCTGATATGCAGCGCCCCGACCGCCCTGCGCGCACCTTTGCAGGCAAGCCTGAGCGCGCGTTCGACAAGCCGGAACGCCGCGTCACCCCACGCCCGGTGCGCGATGATGCTGAACGTCCCAGCTATTCCGGCAAGCCGCCGCGCATCGTTGAGGATGACGACGCCCCGGTCGCAACCCCGGTTGCCGCCTACGCCCCGCGCGAAGACGTCGAGCGCAAGCCCTACGCCGCGAAGCCCTATGCCGCGCGCGAAGACAGCGACCGCAAACCCTACGCCCCGCGTGGTGATGCAGAGCGCAAGCCCTACACCCCGCGCGAAGACAGCGACCGCAAGCCTTACGCCCCGCGTGGCGATGCAGAGCGCAAGCCCTACGCCGCCAAACCCTATGCTGCGCGCGAAGACAGCGACCGCAAACCCTACGCCCCGCGTGGCGATGCAGAGCGTAAGCCCTACGCCGCCAAGCCCTACGCCCCGCGTGAGGATGGCGACCGCAAGCCCTATGCACCGCGTGGCGATGGTGACCGTAAGCCTTATGCCGCCAAACCTTACGCCGCGCGTGAAGATGGTGACCGCAAGCCCTATGCGCCGCGTGGCGATGCTCCGCGCAGTGCAGGCTTCAAAAGCCACGGCGGCAGTGCAGACCGTCCGGCGCGTGCCGCTGGGTTCAAAAGCCATGCCGCTGAAGGCACCGCTGACCGCCCGGCCCGCGCCAAGCCGGAATGGAAACCGCGCGCCGAAGGCACCGACCGCCCCGCCAAACCCCGGACCGAAGGCTTCAAACCCCGTGCCGAAGGCTCAGACGGTCGTCCGTTCAAGGCCCGTCCGGGTGGCGACAAGCCCTATGGCAAATCCGCCCCGCGCGGTGCTTCCGGTGGCAAGCCAGCCTATGCCGCCAAGGCCACGGGCACGGCCAAGCCGCGCACCGATGCCCGCGACACCTCCAAGCGCTTTGTGCCGCCAAAGAAAAAGTGATCCTGTCGGATCGGGGAAATGAACAAAGGGGCCAGCCGCAAGGGTGGCCCCTTTTGCTTTGGACCATGGCTTTGCCGCTTGCCAAAGCCAGGCATCCCCGCCTTGATGACCAACAAAGGGGCACGGAGGGGTGCCTGCACCCATGGGGAGAAAAAGATGAAAATGACGCCGCTTGGCCAAGGGCCAGAGATGTCCAGCGTGATCCTTGGCTTGATGCGGATCACCGCGATGGAGGATACCGCCATCCGCGCGCTTTATGACACGGCGCGCGACGCCGGGATCACCGTCTACGACCATGCCGATATCTACGGTGGTGCCCCCCATGTCTGCGAAGCCCGCTTTGGTTCCGCCCTCAACCTGTCAGCGGCTGAGCGTGAGGGGATCATCCTGCAAAGCAAGGTGGGTATCCGTCCCGGTTACTTTGACTTCTCAAAGGAACACATCCTGAAGGTCGTCGATGGCTCACTTGCCGCGCTAAAGACCGATTATCTGGATATCCTGCTTTTGCACCGCCCCGACACGCTGGTCGAACCCGAAGAGGTCGCGGCCGCCTTTGACGCGCTGGAAACCTCCGGCAAGGTGCGCCATTTCGGCGTGTCAAACCAATCGCCGGGACAGATTGAGGTGTTGAAAACCGCCGTGCGCCAGCCCTTGCGCTTCAACCAGGTGCAACTGTCGATCACCCATGCCAACCTGATTGCGCAAGGGGTGGCCGTGAACATGAACGGGCTGGATCAGTCCATTTCGCGTGATCTCGGGCTCTTGGATTACAGCCGGTTGAAGGGGATGACGCTGCAAGCCTGGTCGCCGTTCCAGAAAGGCTTCTTTGACGGTGTGTTCATCGGGGATCGGGTGGATCATCCCGAACTGAATGATGTGCTGGACGACCTCGCCGCCAAGCACGGCGTGACACCTACGGGGATTGCAGTGGCATGGATCACCCGTCACCCTGCCGACATTCAGGTTGTGCTGGGCACCACCACCCCATCCCGCGTGCGCGAATCTGTGGCCGGTGCCGGTGTGCGCCTGTCGCGTGAGGAGTGGTATCGCCTGTTCCGCGCCGCAGGGCATATCTTGCCGTAACGATGGATGGGCGGGGTTATCCCCGCCCCTCGCCATAGCTTTTGGGCAATCCAAGCACCTGTTCGGCGATGTAGCACAGGATCAGGTTGGTTGAGATCGGGGCCACCTGATACAGCCGCGCCTCGCGGAATTTCCGCTCGACATCATATTCCTCGGCAAAGCCAAAGCCGCCATGGGTTTGCAGACAGGCCTCTGCCGCTTCCCAACTGGCATCCGCAGCAAGCATTTTGGCCGTGTTCGCCTCGACACCCGGATTGTGGCCCGCGTCATAAAGGCCCGCGGCGCGATACACGATCGCCTCAGCGGCCATCATATGGGCATGGGCGCGGGCAAGGGGGAACTGCACCCCTTGATTGCGGCCGATGGGGGCCCCAAAGACCACCCGTTCCTTGGCGTAGTCAGAGCCCTTTTTCAGGAACCACTTGGCATCCCCGATGCATTCCGCCGCGATCAGGATGCGTTCGGAATTCATCCCCGACAGGATGTAGCGAAAGCCCTTGCCCTCTTCGCCCACCAAAGCATCGGCGGGGATGCGGAGGTTGTCGAAGAACACCTCGGTCGTGGCATGGTTCATCATCGTGCGGATCGGGCGGATGTCGATGCCGTTGCCGACCTTGCCGCGCATATCGACCAAAAACACCGACAGCCCATCGGTCCGCGACTTCGCCTCTTCGCGCGGGGTGGTGCGGGCAAGCAGAACCATCAGATCAGAATGCTCGGCACGGCTGGTCCAGATCTTCTGACCGTTGATCACCCATTCATCGCCCTCGCGTCGCGCGGTGGTTTTCAGGGATAGCGTATCGGTGCCAGAGGTGGGTTCCGTGACGCCAAAGGCTTGCAGCCGCAACGATCCGTTGGCGATACCGGGCAGGTAGCGGGCCTTTTGTTCCGCCGACCCATGCCGCAACACAGTGCCCATCGTATACATCTGTGCGTGGCAGGCAGCGGCGTTGCAGCCCTGGCGGTGAATTTCCTCTAGGATCACAGCCCCCGCAGTTAAGGTCAGACCAGAGCCGCCGAATTCTTCGGGGATCATCGCGGCCAGCCAACCTTCGCGGATCAGCGCCTGCACGAAATCATCCGGATAGGCGCGGCGGCTGTCCAGATCGCGCCAGTAACTGCCGGGAAACTCGGCACAGACCCGCGCCACACCTGCGCGCAATTCAGCATGCTCAGCGTTCAGATCAAAAGCGGTCATGGGGGCGAGTCCTGTCTTGGCGGCGGTTGCTGTCAAACTGGCAGGACGCGCGGCACAAGGAAACCATCCACGATGGCATCACAGGTATCGTGGGAGGGTCTGACAGCTTTCTAGGCTGCTGGGGCGGAGCCGGGGGCTAGCCCCGTCGTCCATCGGTTCTTGAACCGATGGCGTATCCGATGGACGACCCCCAGGATATTTGAGCAACG
>JAIYDR010000125.1 GCA_027487395.1 Rhodobacter sp.
ACACGAGATGTTCGTACATGTCATCCGACATGATCCAGACCTGCGGGTGCCGCATCAGCACATCGCAAAGCGCGCGCAGCTCGTCCCGAGTGTAACCCGCCCCCGTGGGGTTGGAGGGCGAGTTGAAGATGAACCATTTGGTACGGGGCGTGATCGCGGCCTCTAGCTGCGCCGGGGTCAGTTTGAAGTCTGTCTCGATCCCGGCCACCACCGGGATCGGCGTGCCACCGGCCAAAAGCACCATGTCGGGATAGCTGACCCAATAGGGGGCGGGGATGATCACCTCATCTCCGGGGTTCAGGGTGGCCATCAGCGCGTTGTAGAGGGTCTGCTTGCCGCCGGTGCCGACGGTGATTTGGGCGGGGGTATAGGTGAGCCCGTTCTCGCGCTGGAACTTGGCGCAGATCGCGGCCTTCAGTTCGGGGATGCCATCGACGGGGGTGTATTTGGTGCGCCCTGCATCAATCGCGCGCTTGGCCGCGTCCTTGATGTTCTGGGGCGTATCGAAATCCGGCTCACCGGCCCCCAACGCGATGATGTCGCGGCCCTCGGCTTTCAGTTGCGCGGCCTTTGTCGTGACCGCGATGGTGGGCGAGGGTTTGACGCGCGCCAGCGTGTCGGACAGGAAAGCCATCGGAAAATCTCCGTCAAGGGTGGAAACCGGGTCGCGGCAGCTTTAGGGTGCGCGAGCACGGGGATCAAGCTGGACGAAGGATGGCCATGACCGAAACGGCAGAGGCGCGGTTGAAGCGTATGGCGATGCGAAGCTGGCGGCGCGGGACCAAGGAAATGGACCTCGTGCTTGGACCATGGGCCGACGCGCATCTTGCGGGGTTGGAGGGGCCAGAGTTGGCGCTGTATGATCAACTGTTGGAAGAGAACGATCAGGACCTGATGGCCTGCATCTTTGGCACGCAAGTGCCACCGGCGCCGTTGGCGGGGCTCTTGCATCGCATCACGGAATTCGCGCGAACGCGGCTCGCTCAGGGCTAAGACAAGGCGGTTTGCGAAAAACGCGGCAAACCTGCCCGCATTTACCGATTCTTCGGGGATCACCCGCATCTTTCTGCCGACACAGGCGGAAAGGAGCAGCCCATGACCGTTCAATCCCCGATCCTCGACGGCAGCCAAAGGGCGCGACTGGCGGGGTATACGGATCTTCTGTCCCTTATTGAACGGCTGCACCGATTGATCCTTGATGTGATCAAGGATGAGTTTGAACGGCTGGGGATGCAGGAGATCAATCCGGTGCAAGCGCTGCTCTTGTTCAACATCGGCGAGCAAGAGGTGACGGCCGGCGAATTGAAAAGCCGCGGTTACTATCAAGGCTCGAATGTGAGCTATAATCTGAAAAAACTGGTCGATCTGGGCTATATGCATCACCAACGCTCAGAACTGGATCGTCGATCGGTGCGGGTGCGGCTGACGGAAAAGGGACGACGGTTGCGCGCCATGTTGGAAGGTCTGTTTGATCGCCATTGTGAAGTGGTTGAACACAAGACCTTGCTGGGTGCGGCGGGGATGGAGGAGGTCAATTCCGCCCTGCGAAGAATGGAGCGGTTCTGGGGCGACCAGATTCGCTATATTTATTGACGCGGCCCCCGGCATCTGGCCTCGCCGGGGGGACGTCGGCCCCCCACGGCGCGGCAAACCGCGCCTTCCCCTGAGGATATCTGCGCAAAGGATACTAGAAGAAAGCGACTGCGTTTTCACCTTGGTACAAATACCCTCCGGGAGGGTCTGGGAGGGTGGACAACCCTCCCAGGGGGGACGCTAGCGCCGCCAGAGCCAGCTTTGCCCCGCCAGCACCCCCTGCGCCTTTGCCAAGGCGCGGTTCCATGAGCCGGGGGCGGGGATGTCGCCGGCTGCCAGCCGGTCCAGCGCCACTTCGGGCGGGCAGGGGCGACGGGAGATGGGGTCAAAGTAGCGCGGATAGGCAATCAGTGCGGCGTGGGCGAGGGTCAGGATGTCGATGCCTTGCCTCAGCCCGCCACCCGGCGTCCGGCGGCGGCGGTCGGGAACGGAACCGAGGTCCTGCGTCAGGCCCCAACCGGCGAAAAAGGGGGCGCCGGTACATGTGACAGGTTTGCCGCGCAAAAGGGCTTCAAACCCCAGAAGCGAGGTCATGGTCCAGACCTCATCGCAGGCGGCGATCAGGGCCACCGGATCGGCCTTATGCGCGACCACATCAGCCAATCCAGCCAATGTGGCGTCAAGGATTGCACCGGGGCGCAGGCCTGCCTCCACGTCAGGGTGGGGCTTGTAAATGATCACCGCCTGCGGATGCGCGGCCCGGGCGGCCTGAAGCAGCGCCAGATTGCTGCGGATATCGCCAGCGCCAAGGCGGATCGAGGCGTCATCCTCGACCTGTCCGGGCACAAGAATGCGGTGCCCCGGCGGCAAGTCGGGCAGACCTCCGGCCAGATTGTATTTTGTCACCCCTGCTGCCACCACCCCTGCCACCAGTCGTTCCGCGCGCCGTCGCCCACCCGGGGGCAGGGGGGCCGCGATCAAGCGCTCCAACCGGCTTTCGCGGGTCGGGTCATAGTAAATCCCCAGATCATCGGCCACGAGGCTGAGCGGGGGCACAAGGTCCGCCCCCAACCCGCGAGAGCGCAAGAAACCATCCTCGACCCGCCGCACCGTCAGATCGGGTGGCAGGTCAGGCGGTTCACGTCCTGCCCAGACCAACAGGGGCTTGCGCTGAGAGCGCGCAGCCGTCACCGCTTTCGCCGGCGTATCGACAAAGCACAGCGGCACGCGCGCGCCGAACACCTGTTGCAACCGCCCGCGCTTCCACAGGCGCATG
>JAIYDR010000191.1 GCA_027487395.1 Rhodobacter sp.
GAGGATCTGATCCTCGGTCAGTGCCTGTTCGGGGATGCGGTGGCGGGTCTGGATCATTGTGGCCTCAGCCGTCGCCTCGGTCACCGCTACATCGGCGGTGCGCTGAAAAAACTTGCGGATCGACACGGCGTTGGTGGTGTCATCGGCCCCTTGGTCGATCACCTTGAGCACATCGTCCGGAATCAGGCAGGCGGCAGTCACCTGCACGCCACCCGTGCCCCAGCCGTAAGGCATCGGCATTTCGCGGCTGGCAAAGGGCACCTGATAGCCCGGCACCGCCACCCCTTTCAGGATCGCGCGGCGGATCATCCGCTTGGTCTGTTCGTCCAGATAGGCGAAGTTATAGGCTTGATCGGTCATTCCGCTGCCTCCTTCTGCAGGGCAGACATCGCTTCAGCGCGCAGTTTGCGGATCAGCTCCAACTCGGACTGGAAATCGACGTAATGCGGCAGCTTGATATGTTCCAAGAACCCCGTCGCCTGCACGTTGTCGGCATGCATCAGCACGAATTCCTCATCCTGCGCTGGCGCGCCGGTGTTGTCCTCACCCAACTCCTTCCAGCGCAATGCGCGGTCCACCAAGGACATGGCGATGGCTTTGCGCTCCGTCTGGCCAAAGGTCAGGCCATAGCCGCGGGTGAACTGCGGCGGTTCGGTTTTTGAGCCTTTGAACTGGTTGACGGTTTCGCATTCCGTCACCTCAACCTCACCGATGCAGACGGCGAACCCCAGTTCGGGAATGTCCATCTCAACCTCAACCGTGCCGATCCGCAACTCGCCGACAAAGGCGTGGGTGCGCCCGTAGCCACGCTGCGTGGAATAGGCCATCGACAGGATGAAGCCTTCATCCCCGCGCGCCAAGGCTTGCAGGCGCAACGGCCGCGAGGCGGGAAGTTCCATCGGCTCGCGCGTCAGGTCGGGGGGGATGTCGTCGCTAGGGGTGTCCGTTTCTATCAGCCCGTCGCGGTTCAGGAATCCGGTGATATGCGGCACGGCATCGCCGGTGGCGAGGGCAGTCGGCGCAGGGGGGACCACACCATCCGCCGCCAGACGGAATTCCAGCAAGCGGTGGGTATAGTCAAAGGTCGGGCCGAGGATTTGACCGCCCGGCGCGTCCTTGAACGTGGCACTGACCCGGCGCGTCACCGCCATCGCCGCCGTATCCAGGGGACGCGACGCGCCAAAGCGCGGCAAGGTCGTGCGATAGGCGCGGATCAGGAAGATCGCCTCGATCAGATCGCCGCGCGCCTGTTTGATCGCCAAGGCGGCAAGATCGGGGTCATAAAGGCTGCCCTCGGCCATCACGCGATTGACCGCCAACCGCAACTGTTCACGGATTTGCGCGACGCTTAGCTCGGCAACAGAGGTATCCCCTCGGCGTTCTTCGGCCAGAAAGGCATGGGCATTGTCGATGGCGCGTTCACCACCCTTGACGGCGACATACATCAGACATCCCTCACGATGGTAGAGCGGGGCAGGCCGGCGATCCGGTCACCGCAGGTCAGGAAGGCATCAAACCCCAGTGGGAACAGGGCATGATTGGCCTGAAACGGCGCGATAGCGGGCAAGGAGAGGAACGCATGGTCCTTGATCCCCGGCCCTGTCAAATGCGCGCCTCTGGTTTCCAATGATGGCACTTCGATCACCAAGGTCGCGGCGCGGTCGGGGTATTCCGGGGTGCCGATGGCGAAGCGGTCCAAAGGCAAGAGGTCGGCGTAGGTGCCAAAGGCAAAGGTTGCGTCGGAAGCGCCCACCAGCGGTGCGCCGGTGTGAAAGGTCAGCCAATCGCGCACCGACGCGCCGTCCAGCGCCCCCGCAAGAAAAACCGGCGTGGTGCCGTCCAGCAGCGTCAAGGCCAGCCCACCCGCCGCGACAGACATCGGCGCGGGCGGTGTGGCGAAGGACAGCGCCTGAATGTGGCCGGGACGGGACAGGGCGGTCAGGCAGGCGCGAAACGCCGATGCCGATTGGCGGGCGGGATCGGTGAAGCCGCCCATAAGGGTATCGGTGGTCATTTGTCCTCTCCTCGAACCAGCGTGAAGAATTCCACCTTGGTCGCGGCGGCCTTGGCGGCACGGGCATGACGGGCGGCTTGCTCGGTCTGCGCCAAGGGGTGGAGCACCTGCGTCCGGATCGCCTCGGCGCGGTCGGTCTGCATCAGCGCGTCAATCAGCGCCGCTTGTCGCGCGTGATCTCGGTTCCGGCCTTGGACATGCCCATGCCCCACTGTACCGCAGGCCAACCGCAGGGCGCAGCGGGTCACCGTCACCTCACCCAGATTGAACGGCGCACCGGTGGCCCCCACCCTGCCCCGCACCATGACAGACCCAATTTCCGGCGCGCGCAACAGCACATGGTCCGGTTGGTCAGCAGGCATCAGCGCCGCCAGCGCATCGGGCTTTGCCCGGGCCAGCACGCCCATCCACGCTTTGCGGTCATCATTTTTCTGGCTGTCTGTCGTCATTGTCGCAGACCTGTCATGTTTCTATACAACTATACAAGTTAGATATCGCGCAAAGGACATCCGTGGTGCGAAGCTTTGATGAAACTTCCGTGACAGCGGATCAGGCCGAGGGTGCGGCATGACCCGCGCCCTGCTTTGGCGCGAGATCGCCGAAACCCTGTCCGCCGAGATCGGGCGCGGCCACTTTGCGCGCGGGGCCAAATTGCCAAGCGAGGCCGAGTTGTCCACCCGTTTCGCTGTCAACCGCCACACTGTGCGCCATGCGCTGGCCGATTTGGCGGCGCGGGGTTTGGTCAATTCCCGGCGCGGGGCGGGGGTTTTTGTGACAGGTCAGCCAACGCTTTATCCGCTGGGCCGCCGCGTGCGGTTTCATCAGGCGGTACAAGCGGCTGGACAAGTCCCATCGCGCGAATTCACCCGCGTCGAAACCCGCCCCGCTGAACCACATGAGGCAGAGGCGCTGTCCCTACCGTCCAAAAGCATGGTTCATGTTGTCGAAGGTGTGTCTTTGGCGGATGGCACGCCGCTAGCGGCCTTTCGATCAATCTTTCCTGCCACACGCTTTCCCGACCTGCCCGCGCTGCTTGCCACCACGGGATCCGTGACGGCCGCGCTCGCGCAGGCTGGGGTAGCCGATTATACCCGCGCCTCAACCCAGCTAACGGCCAAGGTGGCAAAACCCATGCTGGCGCTGCATCTGCGCATTGCCGAAGGCGCACCCGTCCTGCGATCCGAAGCCGTCAACATCGATACCGCAGGCCAGCCTGTGGAATATGGCGTGACATGGTTTGCTGGCGACCGCGTAACCCTGACCGTGGACGGAAGATGACCACACGAACGTCAACATCCCTGTCACATCGGCGTCGCATCCTTGGGTTATCCACAGGGGCAACGCAAACCGCGAGTCCCCCAATGGTCGATCTGTTACCCTCCCTGCGCTTTCTGGGCGCTGATGTCCTGACCGCCGACGGCTTCACCGTCGGCCCGGTCGATGTGTTGAATGGACAATTCGCTGCTTGCCCAAACGCGATTGAGGTGGATTTGTCAGGCTATTGGCTGTTGCCGGGGATCATCGACCTGCATGGAGACGGGTTTGAACGGCAGTTATTCCCGCGCCCGTCGGCTCCGTTCCCGATCCGCGACGCCCTTGCCGCAACCGACCGTGAGGCTGCGGCCCATGGCGTGACGACCGCCTATCTGGCCCAAAGCTGGAGCTGGGAAGGCGGGATGCGCAGCCCCGATCAGGCCGAACGCGTCATGCAGGCGGTGCTGGATTGGCGCCAGCATGCGCTGACCGATCTGCGGGTACAAATCCGCGCAGAAACCCATCTGATCGACTCCGTGCCGCGCCTGATCGCCGCCGTCGAGCGGTTTCGTATCGATTATGTGGTGTTCAACGACCACATCGAAGAAGGCCTGACGATGCAGCGGCGCAACCCAGATGGCTTTGCCAATTGGGCACGGAAGGCAGGTCTGATGCCGCAGGAACTGTCCGACCGCATTGATGCCGCCTGGGCGCGGACGAAAGAGGTGCCGCGCGCCTTGCTCGAGATGGCAGAGGCCTTTGACCGCATGGGCGTGACCTATGGCAGCCATGATGACCGCGATGCCGAAACGCGCGAGGTCTATCGGATCATCGGGGCCCGCATCGCCGAATTCCCCACCACTCGACGCGCTGCTGCGGCAGCCAAGGCCGGGGGTGATCCCGTTCTGATGGGCGCGCCGAATGTGGTGCGCGGCGGATCGCAAGCAGGGAATGTTTCGGCTGTTGAAATTGTGCGGGCGGGAAAGTGCGACGGTCTGGTGTCGGATTATCACATTCCTGCACTGGCGCTGGCGGTATGGAAACTGGTGGATGAGGGTGTCTTGCCGCTCGATCGCGCCTGGGGCCTAGTATCCAGCGGTCCGGCGCGGGTGTTGGGCATGCTGGACCGGGGCGAAATCGCGCCGGGGCTGCGTGCCGATCTGGTGGCGGTGAACAAGGCAACACGGGCGGTCGAAATGACCATCGCGGGCGGGCGTCTGGCGCATCTGTCCGGGCCGGCGGCAGCACGCTTTTGCGGCCGCGTTGAGACGCGGATGGCGGCCGAGTAGCACCAAACCAGACGCCCTTAGCCGCCGTGGCGTTCCAAAAACGCCTCAGCTTGCAGGCTGCGGAAATCACTCAACGCGGCGCGCAGGCGGGCATGATCCCAATCCCACCATGCCAGCGCCATCAGCCGGTCAATCACGGTATCTGAAAACCGCGCGCGCAGCGGGGTGGCGGGGCAACCCGCGACAATCATGAACGGCCCCACATCCTTGGTCACCACCGCACCGGAGGCCACGATGGCCCCCGCGCCAAGTGTCACCTCAGGCTTGATGATTGCGCCATGGCCAATCCAGCAATCTGCGCCCAAAACGGTCCGCCGCGCGGCACGGGCGACGAAAAAGTCAGGATCGTCCGTCGCATCCTCCCAGTAGTAGCTGGAACGATAGAGGAAATGGTGTTGCGCGGCATGGCTGAAAGGATGATCCGTCGGCCCGATCCGCGTCATCGCGGCGATGTTGGAAAACCGGCCCACGGTGGTATTGGCGATATCGGCAAAGCGGTCGCAATAGGCGTAATCCTGAAAGGTCGTGTTCTGCAGTCGAGATCCCTGACCGATTTCGACATAGGCACCAAAGCTGCAGTTCACCGCCTCTACGTCGGGATGCAAGAAAGGCGTATCGGCGGATAGTTTGGGCATCGCGGTCATTCGCCCTTGATCAGTTTGCGCCGAAGCCAACCCGAAAAGCTGTCCATCAGCATCACCATCAGGACGATCAAAACCATGTAATATGCGACCTCTTCCCAATCCTTCTGGGTCTGGATCGCCTGCGTCAGCAGCAGACCGATCCCACCGCCGACGATGGCCCCGATCACCGTGGCGCTGCGGGTGTTCGACTCAAGGTAATAGAGCACCTGCGCAAGGATCACCGGCATCAGTTGCGGCATTACGCCAAACCGCGCACGCTGTACTGCGTTCGCGCCAGTGGAGCGGATGCCTTCGACCTGTTTATCGTCGATGTTCTCCAAAGCTTCGGAAAAGGTCTTTCCGAAGCTGCCGGCATCGGTGATGGCGATAGCAATCGCCCCAGTCATCGGGCCAGGCCCAAAGGCACGCGATAGGATGATCGTCCAGATCAGCCCGTCCACGCCGCGCACAAAGTCGAAGATGCGGCGTATGGCGCCGCGAAAGATGCCCAAAGGCATAAAGTTGCGCGCTGCAACGAAAGACAGGGGAAGGGCTACGATGGCGGCGGCGAAAGTGCCCAGAAAGGCCATCAGGATCGTCTCGAAGATCGCCCAAGCAACATCGGCGTGCCGCCACATCCGATTTGTCCAGAAGTCATTGACCATAGAGGCGATGTTCGACCGATTTGCATCAATCCGGTCTCCAACCGTGGCAAGGCCGACAAGCTCGGTGAACGACTTGCCATAGAACGGGCTGTCGAGGGTGAAGAACCACAGCTCCCAGCCGGCTTGATACTTGAAGGTTTCCACCTTTGAACGGGAAAAGCTGAAGCGCCCGGCGTCCGTGGTGACGCCGATGCGGTTGGGCGAGACGCTGATCCAGTCAGGGACGGGTTCGGGCGCGGTCATCACCGGACGGCCGCCTTCAGACCGGATGTCGATCAGACCGTAGCCCGGTACCAGATAACGGGCACCGACATCATCATAGGTGACAACGTGGCCATCGCCGAGATCGATGGTCGTCACGCCATTTTCCATCGTGACCCATTCGGGCAGCATGCCCGTCGGGTAGGTTCCCTTGCCTTCGCCTTCGATCGCGACCGTAACCTCGCCAGAGCGGTTTTCACGGGTCACATGGGTCTTGTGCGACCAGAAGTCAGACAGCAGGATCGCCGCATTATCAAAGCGCGCGCGTTGCACCAGACCGCCGATGTCAAAGCTGATCGCAGCATAGACGAGGTAGGCGATGATGGCAGCCGGGATAGCCAAGGCGATACGGCGCTTGTGACGCAGGCGCTGCAGGGTGGTTTCACCCAATGCGGGATCGGTCAGGGTCATTGTCATGGATCAGTGTCCCTTTACCAGCTTGTGGCGGAAGTGGTCGGAAATCTGGTCGATGACCACGATTGTGACAAAGAGCAGCAGGAAGATCGCGACGACCTGATCGTAGCGGCCCTGTCCCCATTGCATTGCGACCTTCAGATCATGCCCGATCCCGCCTTCGCCAACGAAGCCGAGGATGGCGCTGGCACGTACGTTGATCTCGAACCGCAGCAGCGCATAAGACAGCCAGTTCGGCGCAACCTGCGGAATGACGCCAAACCACATCCGCTGGGACCAATTCGCCCCGACAGAGGCAAGGCCCTCAATCGGTTTGGTATCGGCATTCTCGGCCACTTCTGAGAAAAGCTTGCCCAAGGCACCACCGGTATGCAGGGCGATGGCGATGACGGCGGGCACCGGTCCACCGCCGAAGATGTAGATCAGCATCAGCGCGATCACGATCTCAGGGATGGCACGCAGCGCATCCATGGTGCGGCGAAACACAGGAATAAGGCGCGGCCAGCGGGCCAGACCCCGCGTCGCCAACAGCGACAGCGCCATGGCCGCCAAGGCACCGATCAACGTGGCAACTGCGGCGATGTTAATCGTCTCGATCAGGGCAGGGAAATGCTCCCACGCATAGCCGGCGATATTGGCACGATTCATCCAGGCTTCGGTCAGAACCTCGGCCGGGAAGTCGATCACTTGCGGAAGACCAGACCAAAAATCGCCGGCATTGCGCTCCTCTGCCGTCAACCAGCCCGCAGCCATGAGTGCAACAAAAAACACCATCATGATTCCGCCGTACATGCGCTTGCGGCGGAGCATTTCCAGGTATCGAGCGTTTGCACCAGAAGCGTCGGGACGCTTCCCCGGTTCCGGCCCGAATGCAATATCTACCATTTGGCCCCCAAAAAAAACACCGGGCCGCCCGTTGGGCAGCCCGGCTTTGCAGTCTAAAGGATTACATGCCTTCCTGAAGCTTGCGCGCCGCGAGCACGCCTTCATAGGCCGACAGATCAACCGGAATGAAGTCTTTGGCATCGCCGGCGGCGACGTTGTAGGCGCATTCCGGATCGGTTTCCCACAGATCAGCGGTGACCTGAGTAACCTTGTCCTTCACGTCCTGCGGCAGGGCCGAACGGATGACCATCGGGCCTTCGGGGATCATCTTCGAACGCCAGATTTCGACGAGGTTGTTCATGTCCACAAGACCAGCATCCGCAGCGCGGCGGAAAGCGCCAGAGTTGTAGCCGTCTTCCCAGTTGCCCAAGCCATCGGCCCAAGACACGGCAGCATCGAAATCGCCGTTGTTGACGCCGACGATCGACTGCTCATGGCCGCCCGACATCTTCACTTCGGCGAAGTAGTCTTCCAGCTTGCCGTAAGTGGCGATCAGTTCGGCGCCGGGCACCAGATAGCCCGAGGTGGAGTTCGGATCGGCAAAGGCAAAGACCTTGCCCTTCGCATCTTCGATGGACTTGATGCCCGAGTCGGCGCGGGCGAAGCCGATGGAATAGTAGCCGGTCGAACCGTCAACATTCTGCTTGGTCAGCTTCAGGTCCACGGCGTTCGGGTCGGTCAGGTGGATTTTGGCAAAAGCCGATGCGCCAAGCCATGCGTAGTCGATGGTGCCGCCCAGCAGCCCCTGGATCACGCCGTCATAGTCGGCCGGAGCGAACAGCTTGACCGGAACGCCCACTGCCTCTTCGATCTTGGCGCGGAAGCATTCCTGATTGGTCAGGCGGTCCTGTGCATTTTCACCACCGAGGATACCGATGTTGAATTCCTTGATCTCTTGCGCCTGCACGGCACCCGACAGGGCAGTGGTGGCAGCAAGGATAGCGATCAGATGTTTCATGGTCGTCTCCGAAAAAAAGGCCCGCAGAAGGGCCGGGTGTAAACGGGGGAAAAAGGATCAGACCAGCATCGTCTTGGCGAAGGCGTCGTCGCCTTGCGATCCAAGCTGGTCGATGGAGGTGGAGGTTGCCGACTCGTTGAAGCTGGCATCCGCGCCATAGATGTCACGGGCGACATTGGCAGTCAGTTGGCCGGGCGTGCCGTCAAAGACCACGCGCCCGTCACGCATGCCGATCACCCGGTCACAATAACGCCGTGCGGTGTCCAACGTGTGCAGGTTGGCAATGACCAGACGACCATCCTCATCATGGATGCGGCGCAGGCTGTCCATCACGACCTGTGCGTTCATCGGATCAAGGCTGGCAATGGGTTCATCGGCCAGAATGACCTTTGGGTCTTGCATCAGCGCCCGTGCAATCGCCACGCGCTGCTGTTGGCCGCCCGACAGTGCCTCGGCGCGCTTGGTGGCCTGTTCGGCGATGCCCAGACGGTCAAGGATCGCCAGCGCGCGCAGCACGTCATCATCAGGCCAAAAACCAAACATCGTCCCGATGGTTGACCGCTTGGCCAAGGTGCCATGCAAAACATTGGCCACCACATCGGCGCGGGGCACCAGATTGAATTGTTGGAAGATCATCGCGCAGGCACTCTGCCACGCACGCTTTTCAGCGCCCTGCAGGGACAGCACGTTCTGGCCGTCGAACGTCACAGCGCCCGAGGTGGCGTCTGTCAGTCGGTTGATGATGCGCAAAAGGGTGGATTTACCGGCGCCGGAGCGTCCGATCACACCGATAAAGGCCGTTTTATCAACCCCAAAGCTCACATCATCGACGGCTGCCTTGTTGCCGAACATACGAGTCAGGTTTTGAACGTGCAGCAGCATGGCACTCTCCGGTTCGGTCCGCGGCGAGGCGTATCAATCCTGCATGAAACCTCTGCGGCGGTTTAATGAAAGTTTTCCAACAGAAGCCCGGCATCAGCGATGACGATAGACAGGCGACAGCCACGTCGCCGTCCTGTATCACCTGCATTGCAATGGACGCTTTGAACGAAACGACACCGCCACCTGACGAGATCGCCGCCGGGATGACCAGCGAAGCGGCGCTTGTTTTACTGTTGCGCGCCTGCGTGATCGCGATCGACCAAAGCCTTGCGTTGTTTTTGGAAAGTGACGAGCCGGAAGGACCGCACAAAAGCCGCGTCGCCTTGCGCCGTCTGACCACGGTGCTGGACGGCTTTCAGCCGTTGCTGCGTCGCAAGGCGCTGCACCGCACCCGGACCGAGGCCAAGACCATTTTCCGCCAGTTGGGAAAGGTGCGGGACGCGCAAGTTTTCCTGACCAACCTCGAAGAGTCGGACCGCAGTGCCAAGCTGATCAAAGCGACTGGGCTGTTGCGCGACAAAGTGCGCCGCGACCTGCGCCAGCGCCGCGCGGTCAGTTTCGCGCCCTCGCTTCTGCGCGATCTGTCCAGCGGCGGCCTGTTGCGCCGCAAGGCTCCGGGACGGGCCCTGCGGTTAATGCCGGTCGACCATCTGGCGGCGCAATCAATGGATTCAATCTATGCCGCCTGTCTGGCGCTTGGGCGCGATCTGGCCGCGCTGTCGGTCGAAGACCTCCACGAGTTCCGCAAACGAATGAAGTCATTCCGCTATCTGGCCGAGTTCTTTGCCCCTCTGTGGCAGCACGCCGATTTTCCCGCCCAACGTCGCGCGCTCAAGGACATCCAAGACGCGCTGGGGGATTTGAATGACCAAGCGAACGCGCGCGCGCGCGGGGCGACTGTCGACCCGCAAAAGGCCATAAAGGCGATGCACGCCGCGCAAGAGCAATGGGACATCTTGAAAGATGCCCCCGCTTGGTGGCGCGGCCCTTAGGTTTCGTGAAACCGATACAGGACGGTCACCGAGACGTCATCGCTCTCTGCCATGTCGGCTCTGACAGGGACAAGCAGAGGCCGCCATGGGCGAAAGATCAGCCACCGGTTCCGCAACGGCGCATTGGCATCGTGCGCTGTTTCTCTCAGACCTTCATTTGGGCGCGCAGGGGTGTGATGCGGAGAGAATCCTGTCATTCCTTGAGCGGAATGACGCTGACGTCCATTACCTTGTCGGCGACATCTTCGACATTTGGGACCCGCTGTTTGTGCGCTGGTCGCCAACACATGACGCGGTGCTTGACCTGTTGCGCCGCCGCGCCGCGCGCGGGTCACGGCTGATCTATCTGACCGGCAATCATGACCGCGCCCTGCGTCAGCAGGGCATCGCGGCGCTCCACGGGCGCTACCATCTGCCGGTTGAGGTGTTGGAAGACACCCTCCACCACGGCGCGGATGGTCGCCGCTATTTGGTGCTGCACGGCGACATTTGCGATGCCCGTCTGTTGCGCTTGCATGTTTGCACCCGGATCGGCAGCCGATTGGATGGTATGTTGCGCCTGATCGATACGGGCCTGCGACATCTGCGTTTCCGTATTGGTCCTGAGCAGCGGGGTCCAATTGAAGTCGCGATAGCCGCCGTTAACGCGCTGGCGTATCGCAACCACCGCCATGAAACACGCTTGACTGATCTGGCCCGTGCGCGCGGGGCAGATGGTGTGATCTGCGGTCATTTCCATCTGGCGGCGCTGCACGACCGGCACGGCATCCGCTATGTCAACTGCGGCGACTGGATGGACAGCATGACCGCCGTAGCCGAAGGTCAGGACGGTATCTTGCGCATCATGGGTCTGCCCGAAGCCATCACCGTAACCCCATCCGCCGAAGCGATCCCGGCCGAATGGACAGGGGCCGACGCATGACTTTGGTTCTGACGGCTTTGGCCTTGGTGCTGCTGTTGGCGCATCTTGTGTCTGTGGGCGTTGTTGCGCGCCGGCTGAACAGCCCCGCCCCGCCGCGGCCGCCGGTGGCACCATTCGTGACGCTTTTGCGTCCGGTCTGTGGGTTGGACCGGTTTGACCCGGAAACGCTGGAATCGTCCTTTCTGCTGGATTATCCGGATTTTGAGGTGATCTTCTGCGCCGCGCAGGCCGACGATCCTGTCGTTGCAGTGATTGCCGACCTGATCGCCCGCTATCCCGACGTCAGGGCGCAGATGCTGATCGGCGATGATCGCATCACTGCCAACCCGAAGCTGAACAATCTGCACAAAGGCTGGCTGGCGGCTGGCGGCGAATGGGTGGCGATGGCGGATGCCAACCTGCTCTTGCCACACGATTACCTGTGGCAACTCTTGGCCGAGGTTGGCCCGGATGTGGCGCTGGTCACCTCGCCTCCGATCGGCATCCGGGCCGAGGGCGTTTGGGCCACACTGGAAAGCGCCTTCCTGAACGGGAATCAGGCGCGGTTGCAGCTCTTGGCCGATGAAACGAGTCGGGGCTTCGCTCAGGGCAAGACCTTGTTCTGGGATCGCCACTTTTTGGTCGCCCAAGGCGGGTTGCGCGCCCTTGGCGGCTTTTTGGCCGAGGATGTCGCCGCGACCCATGTGGTGCGCAAGGCAGGGCGGCGGGTCAAGTTGACGCAACGCCCTTTCGCTCAACCGATCGGCGACCGCAGCCTGCGCGCCGTCTGGGATCGGCAGTTGCGCTGGTCAAAGGTCCGGCGCGATGGATTCTTGGGTCTCTTCCTTCTGGAACCCATCAACGGCAGCCTCGTTCCGCTGATCATAACCGGACTGGCTTGGGGGCCGTTGGGCATGCTGGCCTTGGGGTCGAAATGGTACGGAGCGGAGCTTTATCTTTTGTGGCGAGCGGGTTGGCCGATCAACCGCTGGACCCTGCCAATGATGATCCTGCGCGACCTGATGATCCCGGCGCTTTGGCTGGCAAGTTTTGGCCGCCGTGGCTTTACTTGGCGCGGCAACACCATGATCCCCGGCAGTATCGCCCCAACAAACTCCACGCCGACCGGCCGCCCTGCCGGTATTGTGCCGGTCTCTGAATAGCCGATGCCTGACCTTGCTTCTCTTGAACCGCTGCTCTCACAACACGGTCCGGCGATCTTTCTTTTCCTCGCTGTGATCGAAGGTCCCATCGCCACAATTGCCGCCGCAGCCTTGGCGCAGAAAGGTGCGATGGATATACGGCTGGTTCTGGCACTGGCCGTGCTGGGCGATCTGGTTGGGGATGTATTGCTCTATATGGCTGGGCGGTTTGGCACGGGGCCTTTGCTGCGCGGGCTGTGTCGCCGGATCAACCTTGACCGGCACTTGTTGGACCCGATGACAAAGGCCTTTGCACGCAGCGGTTGGCGTTTGCTGATCGTCGCGAAATGGACTCATGTGGCAGGGCTTCCCACGCTGGTCGCTGCGGGCATGGCCAGAATGCCAGTCGTCTCGTTTTTGCTGTGCAGCCTGCTGGCCACCCTGCCCAAAGTGGCGCTGCTCTGCTTGCTTGGTTGGACCTTTGGCCTGGCAGTGACCGACTTTGATCCGCCCGTCTGGGTGATCGTGCCGATTGCAGGGGCCCTGCTGGCCATGATGTTGATCTATGTGCGCCGAAAGGATCGTCGATGCGTATGACCGTAACCTGCCTAGTCCCCGCCTGGAACGAGGCGGCCCGCATTTCGTCCGTGCTGGCGAGCGTCCTGCGCCATCCGCTGATTGATCAAGTCTTGGTGGTGGATGATGGATCGACCGATGGCACAGGGGCCATCGCCAAGGCTGCCGGGGCAGAGGTGATCGTCCAATGTCCCAACGCAGGAAAATCTGCTGCTGTGGCGCGAGGGTTGGCCGCTGCACGATGCGATCTGGTGCTGATGCTAGATGCCGATCTGATCGGACTGACTGCCGAGGATGTCACCGCCCTTTTGATGCCGGTGCTGTCGGGCAAGGCCGAGGTGTCGATTAGCCTGCGTGGAAACGCGCCTTTGTTCTGGCGGGCCATCGGTTTGGACTTCATCTCGGGCGAGCGGGTGATTCCACGGGCGATGCTGGCACCACATCTGGCCCAGATGACCCGCCTGCGCCGCTTTGGGCTTGAGGTGTTCATGAACGAACTTTGGCTGCAAAAGGCCAGTTGCTTGGCGGTCGTGCGGCTTGCAGGGGTCAGCAGCCCGGCCAAGGCCACGAAACGCGGGCGACTGCGCGGCGCTTTGGCGGATGGGGCGATGCTGGCAGATATCTTTGGCACCTTGCCGCCATTGCAGGTCTTGCGGCAAATCCTGCGTCTCCGCCAGCAGCGGGCTTCCGTTACCAAACTGTCATCAATTATTCGCAAACACGTCATGCCACTGCGGTAACGAAGAGGCGTTGCGCGTGTTGCGCCGTAAGTGATGTAGGAGATACCAATGCCAGCCATGAGAATTGCGCTTTCCGCCGTAGCCGCGCTTGCGTGCTCTACCGGTGTTTCATTTGCACGCGATAACCTGCAGATTGCTGGGTCCTCCACGGTGTTGCCCTACGCAACCATCGTGGCGGAGTTGTTTGCCGAAAATTCGGGCTTTGCTGCGCCGGTGGTTGAGGGTGGTGGTTCGGGTGCCGGACGCAAGAAAATGTGCGAAGGCCTTGGCGAAGGC
>JAIYDR010000352.1 GCA_027487395.1 Rhodobacter sp.
AGGTCTGCGCTGCCATGTTGGCCGAGTTCAAACTGCAACGCCAAGCGGATGCGCAGGGCAAAGACCGGAATCATTGGCAAAAGCAGACACAGGACGGCCTGCGCGAATTCGATGCCCCGCAACGACAGCACCAAAAGGGCCGACAGCACGAAGGCCGTGCCCGCCACGGAGACCGGTCCCGAGCCACGCACATAGAACAAGAGGCGATGCACATTGACTCGCAGCAAGTCTTCAAGGTCGCGCTGCGCCTGTTCATCCCTGCGGGCACGGCGGATCAGGTCATGCGGGACGCCAAGCACCCAATGGCTGGCGCTGGACCACAGCACGCTGAGCACCAGCCAAAACCAAAGGCTGGAGAAAGACCTGAAGTCGATCACTTCAAAGAGGATGTCGTACCACTGCAAGTAACCATTCCCGACCGCGACTTTGTCACCTTACGGAGCCGCCCAGAAACAGGACCTGGACCACGGCACCGACCAACTGCCACCTTGAGGCGCGGCCCTTTCTCTGGCAGGCAAGAGGCGTGACCGCAAGTCCCTGTTGGTCCCATCCGCCCAGACCTTGCCGCAAAGGACCGCCATGCGCCCGATTTCCGCCCCCGTTCCCGCCACAAGGTTCCGCCGGATGCGGCGCTCTGCGGCGCTGCGCGCCTTGGCGCAAGAGACGTATCTGGCCGTCGGTGATCTGATCTGGCCCGTGTTTCTGCGCGACGGGGTGGATGTGGTGGAGCCCATCGCCTCGATGCCCGGGGTCAATCGGCTGTCGGTGGACCGCGTGGTCAAAGCGGCGGAAGAGGCAGCGGCTTTGGGGATTCCGGCGATTTGCCTCTTTCCCTACACCGACCCCGCACTGAAAACGGAAAGCTGCGAAGAGGCGTGGAATCCCGACAACCTCGCCAATCGGGCGATCCGGGCGATCAAGGCGGCGGTGCCAGAGATTGCGGTGATGACCGATGTGGCGCTGGACCCTTACAACATCAACGGTCACGACGGCTTGGTGCGGGATGGGATCATCCTGAACGATGAAACCGTTGAGGCGCTGGTCAAGATGGCCTTGGCGCAGGCCGACAGCGGGGCCGATATCCTTGGCCCCTCCGACATGATGGATGGCCGGATCGGCGCGATGCGCGCGGCTTTGGAGGCAGCGGGGCACAAGGATGTGGCGATCCTGTCTTATGCGGCGAAATATGCCTCGGCGTTCTACGGCCCATTCCGCGATGCGGTCGGGGCCTCAGGCGCGCTGAAGGGCGATAAGAAAACCTATCAGATGAACCCCGCCAATTCCGATGAGGCACTGCGCCTGGTCGAGCGTGACCTGCTGGAAGGTGCCGATATGGTGATGGTGAAGCCGGGGATGCCGTACTTGGACATCTGCCGCCGGGTGAAGGACGCCTTTGGCGCGCCGACCTATGCCTATCAGGTCTCGGGCGAATATGCGATGATCCGGGGGGCGGCGCTGAACGGCTGGGTCGATGGCGACAAGGTGATGATGGAAAGCCTGATGTGTTTCAAGCGCGCGGGCTGTGACGGCATCCTGACCTATTTCGCCCCGGACGCGGCACGAAAGCTGCGGGCAGGTTGGGTCTAAGCCTCGGCACCTTGCCGCCCTTTTGATGTGCAGGCCGATGACAGCCGCGCGGAAACGGGGTAAAACAATAACAGATGGGGCGTTCAGACCCCGCATTGAGGCGATAGAGGGCGGATCATGGTCACAAGACGTGGGTTTTTGGGCGTTGCGGGCGGTGCGATGGTGCTGGCTGGCTGTGCCAATGGCGTAGGATCAAACGGCGCACAGCAGATCGACGCGCGGGTTGATGCGACGCGGGATTATCTGTTCAGCCGCTATCCCGGCACACGGGATTTGTCGGCGCGCTCGGCTGGGGTGTTGTACATGCCGCTGATCACCGAAGCGGGGCTGTTTTACGGCGGGGCCTACGGGCGCGGCGCCTTACGCATCCGCGATGTCACGGTGGATTACTATTCGGCCACCAAAGCCTCATTCGGGTTGCAGATCGGCGCGCAGCAATACGCCCATGCGCTGTTCTTCACCAATGAGCAGTCATTGTCCGAATTCCGCCGCTCTGCCGGTTGGGCCGCCAGCGGCGACATCCGGTATGCCACCCCCGAAGAGGGAGCAAGCATCGGCAAGCAGACCAACGAGTTTGATAGCGGTGTGCAGGCGTTCGTTTTCGGCCAGCAGGGGCTGATTGCCGGGGTGTCTTTGGCGGGTGTGAAGTATACGCGGATCATTCCGTAAGGCGACAAAACGCAACGACAGGGATTGCCCCGATGCCCAAAGCATCGGGGCGCGACCGCCCCACCGGGGCGGGCGCACATATATGTGCACCCACCCCGCGGTGCGTGCGCGCCCCTTGTGTTGCGCTTAACTGCTTTTCCGCAGCCGCCGGATCAGGCTCGACGTATCGTTGCGCCCGCCGCCCATCTGCTGCACATCCTTGTAGAACTGATCCACCAGCGCCGTCACGGGCAGGCTCGCCCCCAATTCATCTGCGGTTTCGAGGCAAATCTTCAGGTCTTTGCGCATCCAATCCACGGCAAAGCCGAAATCAAACCGCCCCTCCAGCATGGTCTTGTGGCGGTTGGCCATTTGCCAGGATCCTGCGGCCCCCTGAGAGATCACCTCAACCACCGCAGCCCCATCAAGCCCTGCCTTCTCGCCAAAGGCCAAAGCCTCGGACAGGCCCTGCATCAGTCCCGCGATGCAAATCTGGTTCATCATCTTGGCCAGTTGCCCAGCCCCAGACTCTCCCAACCGCCGACACACGCGGGAATAAACCGCAATCACAGGCTCGGCCCGATCATAATCGGCCTGAGACCCGCCGCACATCACCGACAGCACGCCATTCTCGGCCCCCGCCTGCCCGCCAGAGACCGGCGCATCGACAAAGCCAAAGCCCCGCGATCCCGCCACCCCGGCCAACTCCCGCGTCACCTGCGCTGACACCGTGGTGTGATCGACAAACAGCGCGCCCGCCGCCATCCCGGCAAAAGCGCCCGCTTCCCCCAGACAGACGGCGCGCAAATCATCGTCATTGCCGACGCAGGCAAAGACGATCTCTGCCCCCTGAGCCGCCGCCGCAGGCGTCAAGGCCGCCTGCCCGCCATGCTTGGCCACCCAAGCCTCGGCCTTTGAATGCGTGCGGTTATAGACCGTCACCTGATGTCCCTTGGCCGCCAGATGCCCGGCCATTGGCCCGCCCATCACGCCCAGACCCAGAAATGCCACCTTTGCCATGCGAACCTTGCCCTGATTGCCCTTGATGCCGGGATGGACTAGGAAGCCATCCTGTCCCGCCCGTCAAGAACAGGCCCATATGTGATGATCACCACCTTTCGCTGGATGCTGCGACTGCTGACCGGGATGATTGTCCTGTCGCTCGTGGCGCTGGTCATCGCCTATTGGTTTTTGTCGCGCTCTCTGCCGGAGTATTCTGAGACCTTCATCCTCCCCGACATCTCAGCCCCGGTGGAGATTGTTCGAAACAACGACAACGTTCCGCATATCTTCGGCAAGACGGATGAGGATGTGTTTTTCGCCCTTGGCTTTGCCCATGCGCAAGATCGGCTCTGGCAGATGACCATGATGCGCCGCACGGTCCAAGGGCGGCTGTCCGAAGTGTTCGGACCCCGCACCCTCAAGATTGACGAGTTGATGCGCCGCTATGATCTTTACGGGCTGGCCGGGCAGTCTTTGGCCGTGCAGGACGCACCGACCCAAGCCGCATTGACCGCCTATGCGCGGGGGGTGAATGCCTGGATCGAACAGGTGAACATCGGTGCGCGCGGGCGTGGCGCGCCTGAGATGTTCTTCTTTTCCAATGAGATCGCGGCGTGGCAGCCGACCGACTCGCTCGCCATCGTCAAGCTGATGGCGCTGCAACTCTCGACCCAGTTGGAAACCGAAGTGCGCCGCGCGCGCCTGTCGATGCTGCTGCCGGATGCGCGCTTGCGCGACATCCTGCCCGATGATCCGGGTTCTGCCGTGATGGCCGCCCCTGATTATGCCGCGCTGATGCCGGGGCTGACGCCCTCCACCGCGCCGCTGCGGATGGCAAGCGATGATCCGCTGTCGCCCTTTCTGCGCGCTGATCTTGCCGGGGCGTCGAATGCTTGGGCGGCCGCGCCCACACGCTCTGCCGCAGGGGGGGCGCTTTTGGCCAATGACCCGCATCTCGGCTTTACCGCGCCGACGCTCTGGTATCTCGCGCGGTTGGAGTTGCAATCAGGCGGCGTGATCGGGGCCACCATCCCCGGCGTGCCTTTGGTGCTGTCAGGGCGGTCGGACAAATTCGGCTGGGGTGTCACCGCCAGCTATGCCGATGACATGGACGTGTTCATCGAAAAGCTGAACCCCGCGAACACCGAGGAATACCAAACCCCGGACGGCTGGAAGACCTTTGTCACGCGCCGGTCGATCATCAACGTCAAGGACGCCGCCCCCGTCACCATCACGCTGCGCTGGACCGACAATGGCCCTGTCCTTCCCGGGTCGCATTACGATCTGGCCTCGGTCACGCCCCCCGGCCATGTCGCCGCACTGGCCTGGACGGCATTGGCGGCCGATGACACCACCCTGTCGGCGGCGATGGCCCTGATGCGCGCCAGCACAGTGGGGGACGCGATCAAGGCCGGCGCGGGGATCATGGCACCGGGGTTGAACCTGATGCTGGCCGACCGTCAGGGTATCGCCTTGCAGACCGTCGGCCGCATTCCCCTGCGCGATGCCCGCCACCAGACCCAAGGCCGCCTGCCCGCCGCGGGGTGGGAGGCGATCAACCGCTGGCAAGGTGCCCTGCCCTATGACCAAAACCCGCGCGAGGTGAACCCCACCTCTGGCCTGATCGGCAACACCAACAACAAGACCATGGAGCGTCCCTTTCCCAACAACGTCTCTTTCGATTGGGGCGACACGCAGCGCATCCAACGTTGGCTGACGCTGATGAAAACGCGCAAAGTCCATACGCGTGAGAGCTTCATCGAGGCGCAGTTGGACACCGTCAGTTTCACCGCGCGCTCGTTGCTCCCCTTGGTCGGGGCGGATCTGTGGTTCACCGGCGATGCCGCACCGGACGGCACACCCGACCGCATGCGCCAACGCGCCTTGGAACTTTTGGCGGCCTGGAACGGTGAGATGAACGAGCATCTGCCCGAACCCCTGATCTATCAGGCCTGGCTGCGCGCACTGAATGAACGGCTGATCCGGGATGATCTTGGTCCCTTGGCCGATGGCATCAGCCATCCGGACCCGATCTTTATCGAACGGGTGTTCAGAAACACCGATGGCGCGAGCATTTGGTGCGACGTCATCCAATCCGCCCCGATCGAGACCTGCACCGAACTCGCCCGCATGGCGCTGGATGATGCGCTGTTGCAATTGTCGGAAAGCTACGGCCCCAATGTGGAAAGCTGGCGCTGGGGGGATGCACATCAGGCGACGCATGACCATCCGGTGATGGGCGATGTCCCGGTGCTGCGCTATTTCGTCAACATCCGCCAATCCACCAGCGGCGACGAAAGCACCCTAATGCGCGGCGTGACCAAGGGCACGGGGCCAGACCCCTATCTGAATGTCCATGGTGCCGGCTATCGCGGGGTTTATGACTTCGCCGACCCGGATTCGTCGGTCTTCATCACCTCAACAGGGCAGTCGGGGCATCCCCTCAGCCGGTTCTACGATGATCTGGGCGTCTTGTGGCGGCGCGGCGAGTATATCCCGATGTCACTTGACCCTGCGCTAGCGCGCGCGGCGGCGGTGGGGATCACCACCCTGACCCCGGCCGAGTAACGCGCCACATCCGATGTATTGCGCGACACATCCGCCTCGCTGACTTGCGCCTAGTCTTTCCTCAAGCAACGTCTTTGGGGAGTATCGGCTATGATCGGGTCCATAAAGTTCGGCAACAACTACAACTTCAAGCCTGAAAATGTACAGCTGAAGATGAAGGAAGTCAGCATTCGCCAACAAAATGGCGAAATCATCAAGGTGCGCGTTCCCGAAACCCGCAAGGATCTGCTGAGCTTGAACAAGGTGGAAATCCGCTACAATGTCCGCAAAGGCCAACCCGACTACAAGGCGATGAAATCGCTCTACAAACTGCGGTCGGTCTTTGGCTATCGCTTGGGCGGAGCGATCCGCAAGGCCTATGTCAAACTGGCCGAGCTGGGACGCCACAAAGAAAACTTCGTCACGCTGCGCAAGGCGATCAACTACACCCAGAACCAAAAGAAAGACCCGACATTCGAAGGGCGCACGCAACTCGACAAACACGTTCGCGCCTATTCCACCAGCGACATCATCTTCGCCATCAAGCAAGCCGGTACGGGAAAGCTGGATGCGATGAAATATCTCAAATACATGACTTGGGATCAGCACACAAAAAGCGATCACAAGCTTGCCGCGCTCAACGACTATTCGATCCGTAAAATGGTGGTGGATGGGATTAAGAACCTGAACAATATCCGCCACAACCCTGATGAATTCTTGGAAATGCGCAGTGAAACTGAAAAGCAATTTGCCAAAATAAATGAAGAGGGTGAAAAGCAATTCAACCTTGAGAAACCGGGAAAAATGGAGAGCATGAAGCGGACCGTGCTCACCAATGAAATGGATGTGATTGATCGCAGCATCAAATCGCATGAGAGGGCGATCAAAAATCCCAAGGAACGCTGGTCGCCGGACCATCAGGGGGAAATCACGAAGCTGCAGGAACGGAGAGAGTGGCTCAAGACCGCGAGCTATGAGCAAATGGCCAATGATCATCGCATCCAGACCCTTTACCCTGAGATGAAGCGCCTTGGAGAGTCGGCCTATGTTCCGCGGGAACCGGTCATCTCGCTGAAAACCTTCGAAAAGGCCGCGTCATCGGAATCCTTGGACAAAGCTGTTGGCGGTATTGCGCGTGTCCTGCAGGGCAATTCCCCGGTCGCGCTCATCAAGCGCGGGGTCCAATACATCAAATGCTCTTTGGCGCCGGGCCGGTACCACTTTGACAACATCAATAAACAAAAGCATGCGGAACATATCAAACTTGGGTTGCGCGCGGATACGCCGGAAAAGCTGAACGGCAAAGAGCCGACGATGCGCGAGCTGATGGAGCAGATCAAGTTCGACAACAACGCGAAGGAACCGGCCTTCGGAAGATTCGCCCCCAAACCGCAGACGGACTAAGGCCCTGGCCTCTTGGCTTCGCACCCTTGTCAGCTTGAACGCCGCGACAGGAAAACGGGACTCTCAGGCGGATCGCGCTCTGCATACTCAAAGAAGGTTGGACCTTATCTGATGAACCAAATTGCCGAAGACGAACCAAAGACCGTCCTGCACCTGTTTTGCGAATTCAACGGGATCGAGGTGCCCGAAGACATCGAAAATGACGTCATCGCCGTGGATATCGACGGGGTTTCCGAACTCTGGCTGTCCTACCTCGGCGATGGCGAGGTAGAGGTTTACGCCGAAATCGAAGGCATTGATGTGACAGACCCCGGCATCCTGCGGCTTTTGCTGGAAGCCAATTTCATGGGCATGGCGACCGAGGCCGCGCGCCTGTCCATCAATCCGGTTGTTGATTTGGTCGTGCTGTCAGAGCGTTGGGATTACGAACGCCTCTTGGCCGAAGAGGCCTTGGCCGACCTTGCCCGCTTTGCCCGCCTTGTGGCCAGTTGGCGCAGCGAAGGTGTGGCGATGCTGAAATCAAAAAAAAACGGTGATGAGGACGAGGTCGCTCCGCCAACCGAGGATGTGACCATCCTGCGTCTGTAACCAAGGTTTAACCAGTGTGCCGCCGCGTCCCCAGCGGGGCGGACCGTAAGAGTGATTGGGGTCGCAGCACGTTGCGCGACCCCAAATGACGTTTCTAGTTTAAGCCAGCGCGGCCTTGACCACTTCGGCCAGCGGTGTGGTCGGGCGGCCAATGAGGCGCGACAGGGTGCGAGAGTCGTTGAACAGCGCCCCGTGACCGGCCTGCACATCGCTGTCAGCCAGCACGAAGGCGAACCCCTCGGGCAGGCCAAAACCCTTCAGGATGCCTGCATAAACATCGGCCGGCAGGTCATTGTAAGGAATGGTCTTTCCGGTCTGACGCGAGACCTCTG
>JAIYDR010000171.1 GCA_027487395.1 Rhodobacter sp.
CGCCACCGCATCCCGATGACAGGTTGGGGGGCGGGAACCTCGCTTGAAGGGCACGCCCTGCCGCTGCGCGGGGGCCTTACCATCGACTTCAGCCGGATGGATGCCGTGCTATCCACCGATGTCGATGACATGTGCGTCCGCATTCAGCCCGGTCTGACACGCGAGGCGCTTAACAGCCATCTGCGCGCGACTGGGTTGTTCTTCCCGATCGATCCGGGGGCCAACGCCAGCCTTGGCGGCATGGCGATGACCCGTGCCTCGGGCACCACCGCCGTGCGCTACGGCACCATGCGCGACAATGTCCTCGCGCTCGAGGTCGTGCTTGCCGATGGCCAGATCATCCGCACCGGGAGCGCCGCGCCGAAATCATCCGCAGGCTATGATCTGACCGCGCTGATGGTGGGGTCCGAAGGCACCCTTGGCCTTGTCACCGAATTAACCCTGCGCCTGTCTGGCCAGCCCGAGGCAGTCTCTGCCGCCACCTGTGCCTTTCCCGATCTCGCCTCGGCAGTGGATTGCGTCATCGCCACGATCCAGACCGGCATTCCCATGGCGCGGATCGAGTTTCTGGATGAGGCGACCGTCGCTGCCTGCAACGTCTATTCCGGCCTCAATCTGCCCATCGCGCCCCTGCTGTTGGTGGAATTCCACGGCTCGCCGCGCGGGGTGAAAGAAGATGCCGCCCGCTTTGGCAACATTGCGGCCGAGTTTGGCAGCCAAGGCTTTGTTTGGGCCAGCCAGCAAGAGGACCGCACCCGCCTTTGGAAGATGCGGCATGCCGCCTATCCCGCGATCCTTGCCACCCGTCCGGGGGCCAAGGCCATCGTCACCGATGTCTGCGTACCGATCAGCCGTTTGGCCGAGGCCGTCACCGAGACTCGCGCCGACATTGACGACAGCCCCCTGCCCGGTCCGATCCTGGGTCATGTCGGGGACGGCAACTTCCACGCCATCTTGCTGGTCGATCCCGACACCCCGGCCGAGGTTGCCATCGCCAAACGCCTTGCCAATCGCATGGCCGAACGCGCCCTGCGCTTGGGTGGCACGATCAGCGGCGAACATGGCATCGGCATCGGCAAACTGGCCCTGATGCCGCAGGAACATGGGCAGGCCTGGGCGGTCATGGCCGTGATCAAACGCGCACTCGACCCGCACAACCTGCTGAATCCCGGAAAACTGGTGCCAGGACGGTAAGCGTCAGATATACCGTTCGCGGAACAGGCCACGGTCAATCTGCCGCTGGCGGTTTTCCAGATCGACGCGGTCAAAGGCGCTGTCGAGATAGGCGCGCTCAAGGTCCGCACGGCTGGGAACACGCAATGCGCTGACGAACTTCTTCATGGATTCAAACATGTGGAACACTCCTGTCGGACAGTCCCCCCCTGCGTCCAAGATAGGCGGGGTTGGCGTGAACGAGAACCCGCAATCCCGAATTGCTGCATTGCAGCAAATGCAAACCGGCGTGATACCCCGTCACGCCGACAGCAGCGACCGCGCTGCCTGACGGGCGGCGTCAGAGATGGTATCCCCCGACAACATCCGCGCGATTTCCTCAACCCGGTCAGGGGCCGACAGCGGCACCACGGTCGAGAGGGTTTGATCCGCCACCACCCGCTTTTCCACCCGCCAATGCGCCCCACCAAGGGCCGCCACTTGCGGGGAATGAGTCACGACAAGGACCTGACTGTCCGCCGCCAGCGCCTTGAGCCTGCGCCCCACCGCATCCGCCGTCGCCCCACCGACGCCGCGGTCAATTTCGTCAAAGATCATCGTCAGGCCCGGCGCATCCCCTGTCAGGCAGACCTTCAGCGCCAGCAAGAACCGGCTGAGTTCGCCGCCCGATGCGATCCGGTTGAGCGCCCCTGACGGCGCGCCGGGGTTGGTGGCAACGGTGAAGGTGACGGCGTCCACACCGTCAGGCCCCGGCTCGCCCGCTGTCACCTCGGTCGCAAAGACCGCGCGTTCCATCTTGAGCGGCGCAAGTTCCGCGGCCATCGCCAGGTCCAACCGTTTTGCCGCCACCAGACGCGCCTGTGTCAGCGCCGCAGCCTCTTCACGATAGCGCCGTTCGGCCTGCACGACGGCCTTCTCCAGCGCCGCAATTCCGCTTTCCCCGGCATCCAGCGCCGCAAGTCGGCTGCGCAACGCCTCGGAATGGCCACCCAGATCATCGGCCGCCACGCCATGTTTGCGCGCCAAAGCCCGGATGGCGAACAGGCGCTCTTCCAGCGCCTCAAGCTCAGAGGGATTGAAGTCGAGTGCTTGCAAGGTCTCCTCGACCCCGGCCTGCGCTTCCGACAGTTCCGCAAGTGCCCGGTTCAGCGCGGCCAGCGCCGGTTCCAACCGCCCTTCGGCCCGCTCTGCCGCGCCCTCCAGCCAGCGCATGGCGTCGCGCATCGCCTGCTCTGCACCATTCTCGCCGATCGCCGCATGAGCGCGCGTGATGTCGCTGCGGATACGCTCCGCCCCCTGCATCATGCGGCGGCGGGTGTCGAGCATGGCCTCTTCGCCGGGTTCGGGGCTCAGCTTGCCCAATTCGGCCACAGCATGGCGCAGGAAATCTTCTTCCTTGCGGGCCGCTTGCAAGGCCACCTCGGCCGCAGCCAAGGCGCTGCGGGCCTGCGACTGGGCGCGCCATGCCGCGCGCGCCGGGCCAAGGTCCGATCCGGCAAACACATCCAATAGCGCCCGATGCCCGCGTGGGTTCAAAAGCCCGCGGTCGTCGTGCTGGCCATGCAGTTCCACCAATGTGTCAGAGAGATCGCGCAACACCTCACCCGACACCCGCCTGTCATTGACCCAAGCGGTCTTGCGGCCATCGGCACTGTTCACCCGGCGCAGGATCAGGTCATCCTCGGCCTCAATCCCCGCTTCAACCAGCACCGAACGTGCGGGGTGGTCGGGCGGCAGGTCAAACACCGCGGTCACCTCACCTTGGGCCGCCCCTTGACGCACCAATTCCGCCCGACCGCGCCAACCCAGCACGAAGCCCAAGGCATCCAGCAGGATCGACTTCCCTGCCCCGGTTTCCCCAGTCAACACATTCAGGCCCGGCTGGAATTCCAGCGTCAGCCTATCGATGATCAGCACATCGCGGATATCGAGAGAGCGGAGCATTCTGTTCCTGTCGTGAAATGGCTTAAAGCCATTCCCCCCTGACCATCTGCCGGTAAATGCTGGCCAGCCAAGAGTTGCCCCGCGCCTCAGGCTCTAGCCCCTGCTTTTTCAACAGGTTGAAGCTGTCCTGATAGAAGGGGCTGGACTGGTAGTTATAGCCAAGGATCGCGCCCGCTGTCTGCGCCTCATCCCGCAGGCCAAGGGCGAGGTAGCATTCCACCAACCGATGCAGCGCTTCGGCGGTGTGGGTGGTGGTCTGGAAGTCCTGCACCACGGTGCGGAACCGGTTGATGGCGGCGGTGTAATTACCGCGCTTGAGGTAGTAGCGCCCGATCTCCATTTCCTTCGCGGCCAGATGGTCGAAGGCGAGTTCGAATTTCAGGATCGCCGAGCGCGCGTAATCGCTGTCTGGATAGGTCTCAATGACATCGCGCATGGATTGCAGCGCTTGGAAGGTCAGGCCCTGATCACGGCCCACGGCCTCAATCTGGTCGTAATAGGACAGGGCCATGAGATAGAGCGCATAGGCCGCATCTTCATCCGCCGGGTAGAAGTCAAGGAAGCGCTGCGCGGCAACCCGCGCTTCTTCGTATTCCTTGGCCTTGTGATGGCTGAAGGCCTGCATAATCAAGGCACGCTTGGCCCATTCGGTGTAGGGATAAATCCGCTCCACCTCTTCAAAGAAGCGCAGCGCCTCTTTTGGCTTACCGTCGCCTTCGAGGATCAATTCCCCACGCTTATACAGTTCCTCGGCGGTGTAGCTTTCCATCGCCGCTTCGCGGTTGCCGCCCCCCGCACAGGCCGACACGGTGGCCGCCAGAAGCACTGCGCCAAGAACCCGCGCGCCCGCTTTCACGACTGCCATTCCGCCTACCCCACGCATTGATTTGGACCCGCCGCACCGGGGAGCGAAACATGCCCCATCGCGACAGGTCGCTCAGACTTAGCCCAACCTTTGCCACGTCCTAGCACAGAAAAATCCGGGGCGCAAAACGGCTTTCGTGCCGCAGCTGTCGCAACGGCGGTGCTGGCCAGTCTCAGGCCGCCCGCACCGGAAGATCGGCAGCAATGACGCCAACACCGGGCAGCTTGCCAAGGGTCTGCGCGCCGACTTCGACCCGTTCCCATGCATCGGACTGCGAAAAAAGCGCGCGCAGCAGGCGGTTGGTCAAGGCATGGCCCGCACGGATACCGGTGTAGCGGCCAAGGATTGGCGCCCCGGCGAGAAACAAGTCGCCCAGTGCGTCCAGCATTTTGTGGCGGACCGGTTCATCGGAATGGCGCAGACCGCCGGGGCTCAGGACTCGGTCGCCCTGAAACACCACGGCGTTCTCAAGCGTACCGCCCAAAGCCAACCCATTGGCGCGCATCGCATCCACGTCGATCTGACGGCAGAAGGTGCGACTGTCCGAGAGTTCGCGCACGAAAGCGCCATTGGCAAGATTCAGCCGCTTGGTTTGACGGCCAATCGCCGCTTCATCAAAGTCGATCTGGAAATCGATTTCCAGCAGTTCTGCGGGTTCTAGCCGCGCCACCGCATCGCCGTCGCGCACTTCCACCGTGCGCAGTACCCGGATCGCCAAGATCGGCGCATCCTGTGCCTCAATCCCTGCGGCAAGAAACCCTTCGACAAAGGATAGGGCAGAGCCGTCAAGGATCGGCACTTCCGGCCCATCAATTTCGATCAACGCATTGTGGATCGCGCAACCCGCAAGCGCCGCCATCGCATGTTCGATGGTCGAGACCGACACATTTGCCGCATTGGCCACCAGCGTGCACAGGCGCGACGGCACGACGTGATCCCAGTTCGCTGGAATGGCAGCGTCGCGTGCATCAACGTCACTGCGCACAAACACGACACCATGATTCACAGGCGCGGGCTTTACCGTCATCCGAACGGGCATGCCGCTGTGCAGGCCCAGTCCTTGGAAAACCGCTATGGTCTTAAGCGTATTTTGCACGTGCATTCGGTCCATTATGGCGAGAGCACCGAGCAAGCGGCAAGGCACCAACGCTGTTGCGCCAAGCCCCCTTGACGCATGGCTTTGGTAATTCCGCAGTGCGGCAATCTCAACTCACTCTTTGTAACTGAATATGTCATCGGCGGACGAGCCGATAAGTCGATGATTTCAAATGAAAACGGCCCAGAGTTTCCTCTGGGCCGTTGCAATCTGTTTCAAACCATCAATTCGCCTGACGCCGCAGGAAGGCCGGAATCTCGATCCGTTCCTGATCGGCACTGAGTTCTGGTTCATCGTCGAACGCATTGACCGGGGGTTGCTGGCGCACTTGCGGGGCCTGTTCGGCACCCCCACCCGCCATGCGGTTGATCAGCGAGCCGATGCCAAAGCGCGGGCGCGGCTCTGCGGCCGGTTTCGGTGCAGGGGCAGCGGCGCGCTGCGGTGCAGCCGGGGCCTGCGGACGCTGCGCCGGCGCACCATTGCCTTTGGTCACAGCCGCTTGCAGGCGGGCCAAGGCTTCTGGCGATGGGGTGCCAGCGGCGCGCGGACGCGGGGCAACAAAGGCCGCAGCATCTTGGTCATGCGAGGTGGCGATCGGGCGCTGCTGCGGCGCGGACTGCGGGCGATAGGCCGGTGCAGGCATGTCGTCGGCGGCGTCGTGCTGCGGGTGGAAGGCCTGTGCCGACGGCGCGTCAAACAGCGAAGGTGCAGGGTTTTGCAGCGGCATCGGCTGCTGGGCCATCGGTTGCGGCGCATACTGCTGCGGCGCGGGCTGTTGGACCTGCATCGTCAGCGGCATTTCGGCGCGCGGCGGTTGGGCTTGCGGGGCCGGGGCATAGTGCTGCGGTGCGGGTTGCGGCGGCAAAGGGGCTGCCATGCTGCGGCGCGCAACCGGGGTATCGGCACGGTTGGCGGCGGTGGCGTCGATGCCCGTCGCCACGACCGACACGCGGATCGCGCCTTCCATGCTGGTGTCCAGCGTGGAGCCAACGATGATATTCGCGTCCGGATCGACCTTGTCACGGATGATGTTTGCAGCCTCATCCAACTCGAACAAGGTCAGATCATACCCGCCGGTGATGTTGATCAACACACCCTTGGCACCATTGAGCGAGATTTCATCCAGCAACGGGTTGGCGATGGCTTTTTCAGCCGCCTGAACGGCGCGGTCTTCGCCCGTCGCTTCGCCAGTGCCCATCATGGCCTTGCCCATCTCATCCATCACGGCGCGCACGTCCGCGAAGTCAAGGTTGATCAGGCCTGGACGCACCATTAGATCGGTCACGCCCTTGACGCCCTGATAGAGCACGTCATCCGCCATGGCGAAGGCTTCGGTAAAGGTGGTGCGCTCATTGGCCAGACGGAACAGGTTCTGGTTCGGAATGATGATCAGCGTATCGACGACCTTTTGCAGCGCCTCAATGCCCTCTTCGGCCTGACGCATGCGCTTGGCGCCTTCGAATTGGAAGGGCTTGGTCACCACGCCGACAGTCAACACACCCAACTCACGCGCGGCTTGCGCGATGATCGGGGCAGCGCCGGTCCCAGTACCGCCACCCATCCCGGCGGTGATAAAGCACATATGCGCCCCCGCCAGATGATCGACGATCTCTTCGATGGTTTCCTCGGCCGCGGCGGCCCCCACGGTGGGCCGTGCGCCAGCGCCCAGACCCTCAGTCACTTTCAGACCCATCTGGATGCGCGAGTGGGCTTTCGACTGCTGCAATGCTTGCGCGTCGGTGTTCGCAACCACGAACTCGACGCCTTCAAGTTGCTTGTCGATCATGTTGTTCACAGCGTTGCCACCCGCCCCACCCACACCAAAAACAGTGATGCGCGGCTTGAGTTCTTCCCGCTGCGAGGAAATCGAAAGATTCAAGGTCATTGCCACTCCGCCTGCTGTTCGTTGTGCCGCCTGTTGTATGCGTCCGGCTTGGTTTCGCGCCTGTCCCGGGCGCAGGAATCCGAATTTATCCACGATTCTATCCACAGAGTGCGTTCAGGTCACGCGAAAAACGCCGAGCACCCACAAAATATGGGCCTCCGGTCGCAGGTTTCAGCGGCATTTCGCCAAAGACGCTGTATATCGGGGTCACCAGTTATCCTTAAACCACTTAAAGGCCCGTTTCAGCGACCGTGCCGGATAGCGCTCGCTCGGCACGTCGAAATCCCACCATTCGTCTTGCGGGTGTGCGGCAAATAGACAAAGCCCCACGGCACTGGCAAAGGCGGGTCCGGTCGCGGCTTGCGGCAGGCCCTGAACACGCAGCGGACGGCCAAGCCGGACCCGCTGCCCAAGGATTCGCGCAGCCAGCCCGTCCAGACCGGGAATCTGGCTTGCGCCGCCCGTCAGCACGATTTGCTGGCTGGGCAAATGCTCAAATCCGGCTGCATCCAGACGGACGCGCGCTTCTTCCAGAATCTCTTCGACGCGCGGACGCATGATTCCGATCAACTCGGTCCGGCTGACCTGACGGCGATCCTTTTCCCAATCGCCCGAGTCGCCGCCGATTTCGATCATCTCGCGGTCGTCCATGCTGGTGGCGTGCACACCGCCGTGCTTGGTCTTGATGCGCTCGGCCACGGCCACCGGGATTTGCAAACCCTTGGAGATGTCCGAAGTGACATGATCCCCGCCCATGCGCACCGCATCGGAATAGATCATGTGCTTTTTCATGAAAATCGAAATGCCAGTGGACCCGCCGCCCATGTCGATGCAGGCGGCGCCCAACTCTTGCTCATCTTCAACCAGCCCGGCGATGCCGGACACATAGGCCGAAGAGGCCACGCCCGCGACTTCAAGATCGCAGCGCTTGATGCAGTAAAGCAGGTTCTGCACCACCGCCCCTTCGACCGACAACAGGTGCATATCGCAAGCGAGACGGTTGCCGATCTGGCCGCGCGGATCGCCAAGACCGGTGCGGTGATCCAGCGCAAAGTTGACGGGCTGGGCGTGCAGCACCTCGCGGCCCATGCCAATGTCGGGAACATCGCAGGCGGCAAGAACGCGGCCGATTTCCTGTTCCGTCACGACGCTGTCGGCCAACTCGATATCGCCCGCAAGGCCATAGCTGCGCGGTTCCGCCCCCGAAAAACAGGCAATGACGTGATCCACCCGCACATTGGCCATCTTCTGCGCCGCCTGCACGGCAGTGCGGATGGCGCGTTCGGTTTCATTCATCACCGCAATTTCGCCAAACTGAACCCCGCGCGACCGTGTTGTGGCCGCGCCGATCACACGAAACTGCGACTGCCCGGCCATCGGCCCGACACCTTCGGTTTCGCGCATTGCATCCGGCCCGTCAAAGCGCAGGATCAGGCAAGCAATCTTTGAGGTGCCGACGTCCAGAATGGCCACGACGCCGCGTTGCATCGCCGCGCGCCGCATATAGCGCATGGCCCGCTGGGATTGATAGAGATCGGTCATAGTTCGCCCCCGCTCGTCTTTACACCCATGGCGTTGCGGCGTTCGTTGATGGCGTTTGGCGCCAGCCGCAGCACGGGTCGTTGTTCGTTTCTCAAATCCACGGTAAAAATGTCACGCGCCAACAGGTCTTCGGCCTTGTCCAAGGCCATCAACCGCTCCAGGGCCGCCGGGGCGTTCTGTTCCGGCAGCATGATTTTTTGGTTGCGGTCCAGCACCAGATCCCAGCGCCGGTCGCCCATCCGCACCAAGCCGCGCACACGCGGCGTGATGCCTTGGGCGATGGTGAACAGGTCCAGCGCCTCAGCCGCTGCGCGATCCGCTCCCGCACCTGCGATCAAGGGCAGATCGGGACGGTCGTCGCGCGCGGTCAAACCTGCTACGCGCGCGCCAGTGGCATCCAACATCTCGATACGATCCCCTTCGCGCCAGACCAGCGCAGGGACACGCTCTGTGATCAAAACTTGCAGCACGCCACCACCGCGGACGTACAATTCCGCCGTCGCCACGGCATCCAGCGCTTCGATGCGCGTGCGGGCAGCATCAAGGTCAAGGTCAAAGGACGATTGCGGAAGGTTCAGCTTGAGCCGCGCGCGGATCGCCTCGGCCAAGTCCGGGGCTGCGCCTTCGATCGACACAAGGCTGACGCGGAATTCCGGGCGGGCCTGAAACTTGTCCACCACGCCGGTAAAGACGCCGGTCAGTTGGGCTCGGCGGGCATCGTCGCGCAGGTAAAGCCCTGCAATCAGCGCCACAAGAAACACCGGCAGACCCACGCGAAAGCCCACGCGGAACAGGGGCGTCAGCCACAGACGCTGCATCCGATAGGCCCAACGGCTGGGCGCGGGATCGCGGCGTCCGCCTGCGCGTGCCGCAGGGCCGCGCTGATCTGCGCTGCGCTGCTGCGCGCGGTCATAGACGCGATAGCGGTTGTCGGCGTTCAGCGGTTGCACGAGGCATCCTCCACGATCCAACGGCACAACTCCGGGAAACTGATGCCCACATGCGCCGCCTGTTCCGGCAAAAGCGAGGTGGGCGTCATCCCTGGCTGCGTGTTCGTCTCCAGAAGGATCAGCCCGTCCAACCCGCGCGAGTCATCCCACCGAAAATCGGTGCGGCTCAGGCCCCGGCAACCAAGCGCCCGATGCGCGCGGAGGGCGTAATCAAGGCAGGCGTCTGTAATCTCAGCAGGTAGATTGGCTGGGACTTCGTGCCGCGATCCGCCGGGGGCGTATTTCGCGTCATAGTCATACCAGCCATCGGTGATGATGTCGGTCACACAGAGCGCCCGATCCCCAAGAACCGAAACCGTCAGTTCCCGCCCCGGCGCATAGGTTTCCACCATCACCGATTCGGGCATGTCTTGCGCCAGCACTGGCGCATTCTGACCCTGGCGCACAATATAGACTCCGACGGACGATCCTTCGTTGTTGGGTTTGACCACATAGGGCGCGGGCAGCACATGGCCCGCTGCGACCACGTCGCGGTGAACCAACCGGCTTTCCACCACCGGCAGACCTACGGCACGATAAGCGTCCTTGGCGCGACTTTTGTCCATCGCCAAGGCCGAGGCCAATACCCCGGAATGTGTATAGGGAATCCCCAGCCATTCCAGTATTCCCTGCACGCAGCCATCTTCGCCCCAGCGGCCATGCAGCGCGTTAAAGCAGACATCGGGCTGGATTTCGATCAGCCGTGCGGACAGGTCGCGGCCAGCATCGACCTCGACCACGTCATATCCCGCCACCCGAAGCGCCTTGGCGCATTCGCGCCCTGTGGACAAAGACACCTCGCGCTCAGACGAGAGTCCGCCCATAAGGACCGCAATTCGGGGGGCTGCCCTGCCTGAACCGCCCGCCATGTATAACCGCCTCTGCCCAACCTTTTTCGGCCGGTGCTGTCGTCTTTGTTTTTGTTCGTTGTTTTCTGTTGTTTTTCTTCGTTATTCAGCGAGGGTTTCACCCACCCGCATAATCTCCCACTCTAGCGTGATCCCGCTCGTTTGGAAAACCCTTTTTCGTACCTCTTCGCCCAAGCCTTCAAGATCGGCGGCCGTGGCCCCGCCTGTGTTGATTAGGAAGTTCGAGTGCATGATGGACATCTGCGCCCCACCGCGCCGCGCGCCGCGCATGCCGGCGTCGTCGATCACCTTCCATGCCTTCAGCTCATGTGTGTCATCGGCTTGGCCAGTCGAAGAATGCCCCACCGGATTGCGAAAGGTGGACCCGGCTGAGCGGTCCTTGGTCGGCTGGCTGGCATCACGCTTGGCGATCTGATCCAGCATCCGCGCTTCAAGCGCCGCCGGATCACCGGGGCCTGCGCGAAAGGTCGCCTCGATCACCACCCAGCCTTCGGGCAAAGTCGATTGGCGGTAGCGCAGATGCAGGTCGGCGGCCGGGATGGTAACGATATCGCCAGAGCGCGTCACCGCTCGCACGCTCACCAGATGATCGGCGACATACGCGCCGTAGCATCCCGCATTCATCCGCACCGCCCCGCCGATGCTGCCCGGAATGGTGCGCAGGAAGGTCAGGTCCAACCCGCCCTCTGCCGCCCGTCGCGCCACATGGGCATCCAGCGCCGCCGCTCCGGCGATCACATGGCTGCCGTCTACGGCAATCGAATTGAACCCCCGGCCCAGACGGATCACCACCGCCCGCACCCCGCCATCGCGCACGATCAGGTTGGAGCCAACCCCCATCGGGAACACCGTCACCGCAGGGTCAAGGTCACGCAGGAACGCGGCCAGGTCCGCCTCATCCGCAGGCTGGTACAACCAATCCGCAGGCCCGCCGACGCGCAGCCATGTCAGATCAGCCAAGGGCCGGTTCGGGGTCAGCGCGCCGCGCGGGGTGGGTATCATCCGAGTCATGGGCTTGGGGTAACGCCCTTGCCCCCCGCAATGCAAGAGGCAGGCGCTGCGCAGGACCAAGGCGCAGACCGACCGGCGAGGATCGGCCCAAGACCCCCAAAGCCCCTGCCCTTTGCGGTTTCGTGCTGGAAAAGCGAGGCGGTCTTCGCTAGACTTTGTCTAAGACCCGGACAACCGGGCGATCGGCAGCAACCGCCCCGAACCGGGGCAGACAGA